>JAKFCC010000228.1:0-67047 GCA_036676795.1 Gemmatimonadota bacterium | reverse complement strand
GTCGGCAATGCCGCTGTGAGCGAGCTCATCAAGCGCGGCAACTCCGTCCGCCTTCTCAGCCGAAATGCCGAGCAGGATTCTGCGCAATGGGGCGGAGCTGTCGAGTCGTGGCCGGCGAGTGTCGCTGATGCGACGTCGGTGCGCGGGAGTGCCGAAGGGTGTGACCTGGTGCTGCACGTGGCCGGGATCGCGTCTGAAACGGCGCCTGAGATGACATTTGAAAACACGAATGTCGGTGGCACCCGGAACATGGTTGCCGAAGCACAGCGGGCGAAATGCGGGCGGTTCATCTACATCTCGTCACTCGGCGCTGACACCGGAAGCTCCGCTTATCACCGGTCCAAAGCCCGGGCGGAAGATATCGTCCGCACTTTCGCCGGTGGATGGACGATCCTCCGCCCGGGCAATGTGTATGGTCCCGGCGATGACGTCGTCTCGGTTCTGCTGACGATGGTTCGTACTCTGCCTGTCGTCCCCGTAATTGGCGGGGGTGATGACGAGTTTCAGCCGATCTGGGTTGAAGATCTCGCGAAAGCGATCGGTGAAGCCTCGCACCGCACCGACCTTCATGGCAGGAGTCTCGATCTCGCCGGCGAGCAAAAGACAACGATGAACGACCTGCTCGACCGGTTGATCGAAATTACGGGTAGAAAGCCGCAGAGGATCTCAGTTCCCCTGTCGCTGGTGAGTGCTGGGGCTGCGCTCGCCGGACTAGCAGGAATCAAGCTGCCTATAACGGAAGAACAGCTGACGATGCTGCGCGAAGGGAACGTAATAAAGGTTCCCGGGAGCAATGCACTCACAGGCGTGTTCAGGATCGCGCCTACTTCTCTCGACTCCGGATTGCGTTTCCTCGCGGATGAGCAGCCGGAAAACCTGCCGGCCGAAGGGGTGGGGGATCTTCAGCGAAAGCTGTTCTGGGCGGATATCGCGGGCAGCAGGATGTCGGCGGAGGATCTCTTCGAGCGATTCCGCACGAAGATGAGTGAGCTTACACCCTGGCACCTGGAGCTCAACGCGGAGCCGGGCACTCCCACGGTGTTGGAGGAAGGTGCGACTCTTACAATGTCGCTTCCGCTGCGCGGCAACATTCAGGTGAGAGTTCACGAGCTGACCCCGCGCAGCGCAGTGCTCGGCACGCTGCGCGGTCATCCACTTGCGGGCGCAGTGCGTTTTCTGTCCGAGCAGCGGGGCCAGGGGCTCCGCTTCGAGGTTCAGGTTTACGGCCGTGCCTCGACTGCGGCAGACTGGCTCGCAATGCGCACCATCGGCGACTCGCTTCAGAGTCGGACATGGAGGTCGCTCGTCGAGGCCGTTGTTGCGGAAAGCGGCGGAGTGGCGCCGGACGGCGTCCAGAGCGAGGAGGAATCGCTTCCACCCGATCAGGCGGACCGTGTCGACGAATGGGTGCGCGACCTGGTCATGTCGCGAAAGAGGGGAGAGAAGCGACAACCGGCCTGACGATCAGCCGGTCTCTTTTCCCTCGAAGTCCAGGTCTGCCTGTCGCAACTGGCAATGGGACCCGCATCCCATCATGTACCGGTTGCGCGCGAACCAGCGATAGAACTTTTCTGCCAGCGGTCGAATGAAGGGAATCGAGAAAATCCACGTGATGAATTTGCCCTTCGGCAGCACGTCGATTATCTGCTCGAGCGCGGCGGCACCCTGCCATGTTTTACCATCCGAAGCCCGAATGACCTGGACCGACTCGGTGTATGCTCGTGACGGGATCCATGGAAAGCGCGCCGGCACGCCTCCTTTCTGCGAGGGAACCACTTCGAGAATCCTCTCCCGGTCCCACTTGTCCAGCACGCCAACAAGGCGCTTGCACACCTTGCAGAAGCCATCGTAGACGACCGTGTACTCCCGCCCGGGTTCACCAAGTACCGGAGCATCCTGCGGTGCCGACTCGCCCGCGACCGTGAACCTCACAACCGGTATTGTCATGGACCGGATGTCGACTCATCGATGTATCCCACGGGTGCCGCTGCCGGCATGCCTTTACCGGCGTCGAGCGCAGGCTCCGCGGCTTTGCCATCGCGCGTGATGCGGACCTCGGGAGAGTGCGACAGGGTCGCATGAATTGCGCAAAGCTGGGATGCCCTGAGCGCGACATTCGTTCGGTCGGCTGGCAGTGAGGGCCATCTCAGTTCCACTTCCATCGCGCCCACGCGGTGCGGCTTCTCGGCAAACGACCAGCTGACTGCTATGGAGAGATCCGCCCAGTCCAGGCCGGCGTTGGACGCCCAGGAATGCAGAACCGAAAAGGTGCAGGTCGCGAGTGCGCTCGCCAGCATGTGAAAGGGCGAGTACTGCATGTCCGCGTCTCCTGCCTCGATCGTCAGCGGCCCCGGGAGCGGCTCGAGAAGAATCGAGTCGTCGGACGTAAGCGTGATCTTCACTGCGTGCTGGCCGGCTGCTGCTGCGTGAGGCAGTGCAGGGTCCCCAGGCCCCAGACCAGATCTACTGCATGTATCCCGACCACGTCGCGGTCGGGAAAGTGCTCGGCGAGAATGCTGAGTGCGATCTTGTCATTCTTGTCATTGAAGGTCGGCACAATAACGACGCCGTTGGCGATATAGAAATTCGCGTAGCTGGCAGGCAGTCTTTCCCCGTTCATCATCACGGGGCGGGGGTATGGCAGCTGGATCACGTCGATGTGCGATTCCAGTGCGGCAAAGTGGAGCCGGCGCAAATTGTCCACCGATCGTACATGGTTCTCGTCATTCTCATTCTCTTCATAGGCGAGAGCCACGACACCAGGCGCCAGAAAACGCGCGATGTCGTCGATATGTCCATGTGTGTCGTCGCCGACGCATCCTTCGCCCAGCCAGAGCGTCTTTGAAATTCCGAGATACTCCGCGAAGGAGCGCTCGTAATCCTCGCGCGTCATGCCGGGGTTGCGAACCTGTATGTCGCTGAGCAGCCATTCTTCAGTGACAAGCAGCGTACCCGCGCCGTCGCACTCGATTCCGCCGCCCTCGAGAATCAGCCGCTGCCCGTTATCCGGCCGCGCGGCCTCCACGCGTGGAAGCCCGGTAATTCGCTCGACGACTTTTCCCACTTCCACGTCCTGCGCGTAATTATCGTATTTTGCCCAGGCGTTGAATCCCCAGTGAACCAGCTCGACGGAACCGTCCTCACGATGGACGCAGGTCGGTGCCGAATCGCGAAGCCAGACCCGGTCCGTTGGTGCGAGATGCATCCGGTAACCGGTCTCGCTTACACCATGCGCCGCCAGGTGGCGAACAGCACTTTCGCAGACCGCTTCATTTGGGCAAAGAATTTCCACGCGCTCGTAGTTGTGCAGCACGCGCACAATTTCGGCGTACACCCAGGGAATCGGCCCCAGCTTGCCCGGCCAGTCCGGTTCATGGTGGGGCCAGGCAATCCAGGTTGCTTCATGCCGCTCCCATTCCGCGGGCATGCGGCGCGGCGACATCAGCCGAGGTACCTGTTTAGAATCGGACCGTATGCGTCGATTCGGCGATCCCGAAGAAATGGCCAGTTGCGCCGCGTCTCTTCGATCAGTGCGGGATCGCACCTGGTGACGAGCACAGCGGGCTCCGTTCCCGCTTCGACGAGAATTCGCCCGAACGGGTCGCTGATGAATGAATGCCCGAAGAACTGAATACCATCCGTACCAGGCTCATCTTCGTGGCCGACACGGTTGGGTGACGCGACGAATACACCATTCGCAATTGCATGCGCCCGCTGTGCGGTGCGCCATGCGTCCACCTGCGCATCGCCGAACTCCGCCTGCTCCGAAGGATGCCAGCCGATGGCGGTTGGATAGAATATGATTTCCGCGCCGAGCAGTGCGGTGATGCGGGCAGCCTCCGGGTACCACTGATCCCAGCAGATCAGCACTCCGATTGTCGCGTATCTCGTTTTCCAGACGCGGAATCCGCTTTGCCCCGGATGATCACCTTCGTGCGAGACGTGGGAATCTCCCGGCGTGAAGTAGTACTTCTCGTAGAAGAGCGGATCGTCGGGTATGTGCATCTTCCGGTAAACGCCAAGAAGCGCTCCATCAGCGTCGATCACCGCTGCCGAATTCCGGTAAACACCCGCTGTCTGCCTTTCAAAAACGGGGACGACGATTACGACCTCGAGCTCTGCTGCCAGCTCCTGGAGGCGTTCGACTGTAGGGCCAGGGATGGGCTCGGCGATGTCAAACCGCTCACACTTCTGTGCCTTGCAGAAGTAGGGTGAATTAAAGAGCTCTTGAAGGCAAATTACCTGTGCGCCCTGCTTTGCCGCTTCGCGGACGCGTTCGATCGCGCGGTCCACATTGGCGACCGGGTCCGAACCAACCTGATCCTGTATAATCCCGACTGTAAAAGGCATGGCCATATGGAGAAAGGTGACAGGTTGAGTACTAGGCAGGAAGTGGGCGAGCACGGGTGCCACTGCAGAGATGGACGTCTAATTCCAGATTCAGGGGTACATACCGGATGACCATGACACCGAAGCCCGAACAAACCGGAACCGCGCTCGATCCGACCGCCGGCAGCGAACGGGTACCTCCGGCAGCAGATCACGACCGCAGGGGCCGGCGCCGCGTCGGCATGAGTCGGGCGTTCAAGGCGATCAAGGCCGAGCACGCCGCGCATCGGACGCGAATGGACGCCTTCTCGGAAACACTCACCAGGGCGGCCAGCTCGACGCCCTTTCTCATCATTCACGCCCTGGGTTTTGCCCTGTGGGTCATGTGGAACACGGGATACCTCCCCGGTGCCCATGTTTTCGATCCGTATCCCTTCGGGATGCTCACGATGGTTGTATCGCTCGAAGCGATCTTCCTGTCGATTTTCGTTCTCATGACACAGAACAAGGAGGCCGCAATAGCCGAGCTTCGTGAAGAGCTCACCCTGCAGGTCAATCTTCGGATGGAAGAAGAGGTGACCAAGACGCTGCACCTTGTTGCAGGTCTATATACGCGACTGGGTCACACGCTTGCGGCAGACCCCGAGCTTGAGAAGATGCTCGAGCCGCTGGACCCTCAGGAGATGGAGCGCGAACTCACGGAGCAGATTCGCGATGCCATCCCTAACGTGAAGCTGCGGAAGAACGCTGAGGAAAAACAGGCGAAACTCGACAAGGCGAACCTGAAAAACTCATCGCGGTAGGCTCGCCTGTTCGCCGCACAAACCGCGGGCCGCTATCTGATGCCGGACTCCACTTGGGCGGTCCTGCACAGGACATTCCTGCTGATGGGCCCCACCTCACGCGGCGCAGCGGGTTCTTTCAGCATCGCGCAGTGTCCGATGATGCGCGCCTGGACGGCTTTCTCGAAGTGCGGCTGGTTCACGATCAGCTGATCCGCCGGAAGTTCGGGTACGGCAATGGGTGCCGACCGGCAGCCGACGGTCAGTGCGGAAAAGGAAAGCGCGAGCCCAATTAGTTTTTTCATGGTTCCTCCCGGTGGTGCATACTCCAGTAAGGCCGGTGCCCTGGCTCTAGTCGTCATGCTCGCCTGCTGGCGGGCCGGACGCCGTTTGCAGCTCGGTATGCCTGATATTCCCTCCGAGGTTGGCGGTCCAGGCGAGCATGCCGCTTACAACCAGCGAGACAGCCAGAGCCGTTACGCTGAGTCCACGTGGAACAGGCTTGTTGCGCGAGAAAATGAGCGAGCCGAGCGCGAGAACGCCCATGATGGCGAACGCGATTGTAGAGACCAGCGCTGCTTCTTCATGCAGTGAGATTGAAAGCTCACTAACACCGCTGATGTTTTCTGCCACCTCCTCTGCCGGCTCACCGGTGAAGTAGACGACCGCTGTGACAGCTGCGAGCAGGACAGAAAAGACCAGGCCCATTCTTGCGATCCTGCTATCCTGCCGGAACACAGCGATTGCAAAGAGCACCACCAGAAAAGCAGCTCCTACTACCGGGACGTGGTTCAGCATCAGATGCAGGTGTAGTATCGACATGGCTGTTCAGTCTATTGGTGTGCTGCCTGGTGGGCGACGGAATCCGACGCCATCGTGTTCCTGTGAGCGCGTTTCGCCCAGTGTCGTCCCAGCATCGCGCACGGAATAACCAGGACAAGCGCTGCGAGCTTGTACCAGGCGAAGCCGCTGGTCCAGAATTCCCGGAAGAACCACACCCCGAAGAACAACTGCAGAACGGCAAACCCTGATGTGGTCTCCCGGGAATCGTCGATAACTCCGGCCAGGTATCCTCCGACGGTCACACCGATGCCGATGTACAGGAGGGATATCAGTGCGAGAATGAACGCGAACAGCGTGGTTGCCGCCTGAAGTGAGGGCGACGCAACCATCGTGTACGCCCATTCGCCTGCGAGAATCAGCAGGGACGTCAGCAGGAATCCGGCAATTATTCCAATGAATGTGCGCATGTGCCAACCTTGGTCCACGTACAAGCTGAACGCAGAGAGCGTCTGGCGATTACTCGCACGATGCAGCACGTGCAGCGGTTTATATGTCGGGAGTCGCCGGAACTTTGGTCGGGGAAAGGACTAGGGCGATTCCTTACAAGCTCAGCTCATCGGCGCCGGTTGGGGGAGACGGCTCACCCGCGGTGCGCGAGGGCAGGTGTCTTACCACGAACATGATTGCGACAGTGAGAGCGGCAAGTCCGAGCGCATAGTCTTCTGACGCATCCAGGATGATTGCACCGACTGTCGCGATGGCCGCCCAGAGCAGCGGTATTGCGAGGATGTACCAGGGCGTGGCTTTTTCATTCCAGAGAAGCAGCCCCAGTGTGAGGAGCGCGACTGGACAGGGCGCGCCAAAAGTTGGAGCGTTTGGGTAGTGATGGCCGGCAATCGCAGTGCTGAGCTGATACCCCGTGATCGAATAGGCAATCAGGCCCCACCCGAGAAGGCCGGTTGGTCTCATGTTGCTCGTGAGCAGGAGCGACCCTCGACGATATGCGACAATCAGGAGAACGGCCTGTGCGAGAAACCCCGCGCCAAACAGAGAGGCGACCGGATTTATCTGCCTGAAGAACCCGATCTGAAAGACAAGGCCGCTCCAAAGCCATAGAGCGGCGAGCAGTGCAACAGGCACGAGTGATGTTCTGCGGGAACCCACAGCAGCAAAAACGACTGCCAGCGATGCGATTGCGACGAGGACAAGCTGTGCGGGCCAGACTGCGATGTTGTATTCGCCAAATACGGCGAAGAACTGCTCGCTGGTGAAGGGCATCGACATGTAGCGGATCCTCCCGCCCGGCACGCAAAAAAACGGAGACCACAATTCAGGATCGAATCATGGTCTCCCGGCATCCGTCAAATAGTCAGGACTTTCCCCGAATTTCGGTCAGGGAAACGACTATTACCGCATCATCTGCCTCAGCACATATGGAAGTATGCCGCCGTGCCTGTAGTAGCTCATCTCTTCCGGAGTATCGATCCGAGAGCGCACGTTGAATGACTTCGTCCGTCCGTCGATTCCGGTCGCGTTCACCCTGAAAATCGAGCGCGGCGTAATTGCCTCGTTCATTCCCTCGATGTCGAAGGTCTCGAACCCGGTAAGTCCGAGCGTGACGCGCGTCTCGCGATCCATGAACTCGAATGGCATGACGCCCATTCCAACAAGGTTTGACCTGTGGATACGCTCGAACGACTCCGCGATTACCGCGCGTACGCCGAGGAGCAGCGTTCCCTTTGCGGCCCAGTCACGAGAGGATCCAGTTCCGTATTCCTTGCCAGCGATGATCACGAGTGGAGTGCCGTTCTTCTGGTACTCCATCGAGGCGTCGTAAATCGATACCGCTTCACCGCCCGGCTGAGTTGCGGTCCATCCCCCTTCAGTCCCGGGCGCGAGCTCATTGCGAAGACGGATATTCGCGAACGTACCGCGCATCATCACTTCATGATTTCCGCGACGCGCTCCATAGGAATTGAAGTCGGTCGTTTTTACGCCCTGCGCAATCAGCCACTTTCCGGCGGGACTCGCTGCGGGAATGGAGCCGGCCGGCGAAATGTGATCGGTCGTTATCGAGTCTCCGAGCATTGCCAGCGCCCTGGCGCCTGCGATGGGACGAATTCCCGGGGGCGTCATCGTCATGCCCTCGAAGAAGGGCGGATTCTTCACATAAGTCGAAGCGTGATCCCACGCATACAAATCGCCCTCGGGAATTGGCAGTCCACGCCAGCTCTCGTCACCCGTGAATACGTTCGCGTACTGGGTCTTGAACATGTCGGCCTTGACCGATCTCAGGATCTCGTCCTCGACGTCCTTCGGTGCGGGCCAGATGTCGCGCAGGAATACCGGTCCGTCGCTTCCTACTCCGATTGGCTCGGAGTTGAAATCGATGTCCATTCTGCCTGCGAGCGCGTATGCGACAACGAGCGGAGGAGATGCCAGATAGTTGAAGCGGGTGAGTGGATTGATTCTCCCTTCGAAATTCCTGTTGCCTGACAGGACTGCGGAGACAATGAGCTTGCCCGACTCGATTGCTTCAGCGACTGGCTCCGGCAGAGGGCCGGAGTTGCCAATGCACGTCGTGCATCCGTACCCAACGATGTTGAAGCCCAGTTTCTCGAGCGATCCCAGTACCTGTGCGTGCTCGAAGTAGTCACGAACCACTTTGGATCCCGGCGCGAGACTGGTCTTCACCCAGGGCTTGCTCGACAATCCTTTGGCAACGGCATTTCGCGCAAGCAGCCCCGCTGCCAGCATGACACTCGGATTCGACGTGTTGGTGCAGCTGGTAATCGCTGCAATCACTACAGCCCCGTGCTGAAGGCCAAACTTCTGGCCGTTCATCTCTACTGGTACGGCCTCGTGCTTGTTAGCCTGCTCCTCCTGTGATTCCGCGATGACAGCCGTAGAGATTTCGGGGACTGCGGAAACCGCGGTTGCGCGATTCAGGACGGCTTTTCCTGCAAGCGTGCCCGCGCGCTCGAGTTCAGCATTCAGCGCCTCCTTGAACATTCGCTTCGAATCATCAAGAGGAACGCGGTCCTGCGGGCGCTTGGGACCGGCGATGCTCGGCCGCACCGTGCTGAGATCGAGCTCGATGGTGTCAGTGAAATCCGGATCGGGTGTATCGTCGGTCCGGAACAGGCCCTGCAGCTTGGAGTAGGCCTCGACCAGCTTGATCTGGTGTTCGTCCCGCCCTGTCAGCCGCAGGTAGTTGAGCGTCTCCCCGTCGATGGGGAAGAAGCCCATCGTCGCGCCATACTCCGGAGCCATGTTGGCAATCGTCGCACGATCAGCCAGTGAAAGGGACGAAAGTCCTGCACCGTAGAACTCGACGAACTTGCCGACAACCTTCTTCTGCCGCAGCATCTGCGTAACAGTAAGCACGAGGTCGGTTGCCGTCGCACCTGCAGGGAACTTTCCATGCAGCTTGAAGCCGATGACTTCCGGGATCAGCATCGACACGGGCTGTCCGAGCATCGCCGCTTCCGCCTCGATCCCGCCAACGCCCCAGCCGAGCACACCGAGTCCATTCACCATCGTGGTATGTGAATCGGTCCCGACCAGCGAATCCGGGTATGCCGTGGACTCTCCGTTCACCGTATTCACATAAACCGCCTGCGCCAGGTATTCGAGATTGATCTGGTGGACGATTCCGGTATCCGGGGGAACAACACTGAAGTTGTTGAACGCCTTTTGTCCCCAGCGCAGGAATGCGTACCTCTCCTGGTTGCGCTCGAATTCGCGCTCTGCGTTGATGAAAAAGGCCGCCTCTGATCCGTATTCATCGACCTGGACAGAATGGTCGATGACGAGATCCACCTGCTGAAGCGGATTGATGCGGGCCGGGTCACCGCCAAGCTTGGCGAGCGCGTCGCGCATCGCTGCGAGATCGACTACGGCAGGAACTCCCGTGAAATCCTGGAGGAGCACTCGTGCCGTGCGAAAAGCGATCTCCTTTTCCAGCTTGTCCTTCGTCTTCCACGCGGCGAGACTCTCGATATCGGCGCGCTTCACAAAAGCGTCGTCTTCGTTTCGAAGGAGGTTCTCGAGGAGGATCTTCAGTGAGAAGGGAAGCCGGTCGGCGTTGCCGTTAGACGACTTCGATACTGCGTCCAGCCGGTAGATGGTGTAGGTGCGGCCCTCGACATTCAGGGTCGCCCGGCTGCCGAACGAGTTCGGGTTTGTCATTTGTGGGTTCTCTGGAACTGGCCGCGCCATGCGCGTACCGGGGTGGTGCACGGAGCCACTGCCGAGGCGTTCCCAGCCGATCGGCAGGCTGATTCTAACTTAGCACATCGCCGGGAAAGATGCACGAACGCCAGGGGAAGACCCCCTGCTCAACTGCCTGGCGCGGCGTCGCTCGTGACGGGCACTTTCGCCTCACCCTCGATCGAATCGGGACTGATCTGGGTTTCGCCATCGACGCGTTCCGCAACGATTGCGCAGGTCGGGCAGTGATGCACGAAATCCCCGTGAGCCGGAGACCACTGCACCACGGGCTTCTTCGGGTAGGCTATCAGATGCTCATCCATAGCCATGATGCCGGGCGCCAGGGCTACACAGGTACCGCACCCGATGCACTTCTCGCGAATGACCTCCACCCTCACATCGCGAACTGGAAAAATCCCTTCGGTGGCCTGCATGCAGCTGTCGAAGTATGTCAGCGCTTCCCGCGCTGCGGCGTACCCGAGCTCGATGAGCTTATCGGCCTTGGCAAAGCTGAACCAGGAGATATCCGACAGGTCCGGGCGGATGAGAATCATCGGCGGCTTCTTCCACCGGGTGAGCGGCCCGAGCTGGAGCGCATGCATCATCGTCCCCGCCGCCCGCATATATATGGTAGCGAAACCGTACTTCCCGATGTTCTGGTGCCGGATGGTAGACGTGCTTCCCGTGTCTACCGCAATGACCGCGTCCATGCCCAGGCTGGCGATTCCGACGGGAAGATTGTCGATCACACCGCCATCTACACAGATGCGGCTCCCCACCTTGCCCGGTGGAAAGAATCCGGGCAGGGCCGCGGACGCGTAAACCGAATCGCGCACGGACACGTTTCGCAGGCCGTTGAGTCCCCAGACCACCTGAGACCCCTGCTCGATGTCGACCGTGTTTATCAAAAGCGGTTTGGAAAAATCCTCGAAGGTGCCTTCCGGAACCACGCTGTTTACCAGCTCGCGCAGGGGCTCTTCCAGGTAGATGGATCTCGCGCCCATGCGTTCGAGCAGCATTCCCATATGGTTGATTCGAAACAGGTCACGCTTCCTGAGCGCGCGTGCCCGTTCCGCCATCTCATCGGTCGACATGCCGCTGGCATGTGCCGCGGCAATCAGCGCACCAATGCTGGTTCCCGCGAAGATCGTGGGCTGGATTCCATGCTCGGCCAGCGCCCGGAGGACCCCGATGTGGGCAAACCCCTTGAGTCCGCCGCCGCCGAGGACGAGCGCAATTTTTCTGGAGGTATTCTCAGATATCATTGGGTCACGTAATAGAAAACGCGATGTAAATTAGAGTGCGGACCCCAACGCTTAACCAGAGCCCACCCAAAAATCGACCCGCTTCTTGAATTCCGCGAGGAGTTTCCGATCCTCGCAACGACGAACTACCTCGTATCCAATTCGCTCGGACCGATGCCTCGGACTGTTCCCGGGAGGCTCGCGGAATATGCACGTGAATGGAATGAGCTGGGTGTCCGCGCATGGGCGAAGGACTGGTGGATGCGTCCCCTCTCGGCGGGCAACGAAATCGCCCCCCTGATCGGTGCCGGCGAAGATCAGGTGACGATGATGCCCAACGTGTCGCTCGCGCAGTCGGCAGTGGTGTCGGCGCTCGACTTCAGTGGAAGCCGGAATACGATAGTGATGACTTCCCTGGACTTCCCCTCGGTGCGGTACGCGGTCGAGAAGCTGGGAAGGCGGCTTGGCGCGCGCATCGTCGTCGTGGAGTCCGAGGATGGCATCTCGATCGACGAGCAGCGGATCATCGACGCGATCGATGAGCGGACGAGACTGGTGGCGATTTCTCATGTGGCGTTCAAGTCCGCCTACATCTTCGACCTGAAACGGATTGCCGAACGCGCGCACTCGATGGGGGCTTTTCTCTCGGTGGATGCCTTCCACTCGGTCGGGGTGATTCCCGTGGATGTAGTGCGTGACGACATCGACTTTCTGTCAGGGGGCGTGCTCAAGTGGCTGTGCGGCGGACCGGGAGGCTGTTTTCTGTACGCTTCGCCGAAGGTTCAGGCCACGCTCGAGCCCGCACTCACCGGGTGGGTCGCTCATTCACGTCCGTTCGATTTTGAAGAATCAATGGACTATGCGTCCGGCGCCTATCGCTGGATGACCGGAACACCGGGCATTCCGGCACTCTATGCGGCGGTTGAAGGTCCCAAAATCGTGAAACGCGCCGGGATCGAACGGATTCGCGAGAAGAGCAAGCGAATGACCGCACGACTGGTCAAGCTCGCGGATGACCGCGGTCTCCGCCTAACCACACCGCGCGATCCCGAAAAGAGAGGGGGCACCGTCACTTTCGATGTCCCCCATGGTTATGAGGTGGCACAATACCTGATCTCGAGAGATATCGTCGTCGATTATCGCGTCGGCGCCGGAATCAGGATTGCACCGCACTTTTTCACGACAGACTCCGAAATCGAGAGTGCCATCGGCGAGATCGACTCGGTGCTGGAGTCCGGAGACTGGAAAAACTTTTCGAAGCGAAGCTCGGTTGTAACCTGATCACAATAAAAATTGTGCTTGAACATTTGAGTGATTGGATTGTACAATACTCATATACTCGAGCGGTCCGGAGGGTGGGCTGAATGCCGACACCATTTCTGAGTTCTGAAGAGTACGATGAGCGCGCGCATCAGCTGTATAACGAAGGCCAGTATGACGAAGCGTTGGACGTACTGCGTGAAGGCCTTGCACTCTATCCCAATTCGGTAGAGCTGCACATTGGCGTTGGATACGCGTACCATGCCCGCGAGGAATTCGCCTGGGCGCGCCGCAGCTTCGAGGAGGCGCTCATTCTCGACCCCGAGCACGAAGATGCTCTCGCGGGACTCGGCGAAACACTCCTGAAGTTCGGTCAGCAGGCGCAGGCGACCAAGATGTTTCGCCATACGCTGGAGCTTGGCTATCAGGATGACCTGGAGCTGATGCTTCAGATTGGCCGTGCTCTCTTTCGCGAGGGTCTCATCGACGATTCCCGCGAATTTTTCGAAATTGCCGCGCAGCACTCGTCAGAAAGCGCCGAGGCGATTGCCTGCATCGGCTACGCAGAGCACCGACTGGGCGATGATGATGCCGCTGTCGCCACGCTCAGACGCGCGCTGAAAATCGACCCGGACCACACAGAGGCCCGGATTTACCTGGGCAACATCTTTTACGACAAGGGTGACTACGAGGCCGCACTGTATCACCTGGACCGCTCGATGCCCGAGGATCACTGGGACGAACTGGGCATTTGGCGCTTGATGGAACTCAAGAAGTCCATCTATCGCCTCAAGGACGACGACCCGGAGCTCAAGCCCTGGGAAGAGCGGCTCAAGGATCTTGCCGGCGAGCCGGATGATATCGACGACATGCTGGACGACATCGAGTCTCGTTTTGCGGAGGCCATGCTGAACGAGGCAAAGTCGCAGCTGGAACTCTTTGGAGCTCTGCTGTCGACCTTTGCAGACAAGGTGTCAGACCATGCTCACGAAGTTGACGTGGCCAACCTCGGAATTTTCGAGGGCACCTGGGAAGAAATTCTGGATAAGCTCCGCGAAGCGTCCGGGCACGAAAGTGGCTCTGTGGAGGAGTTCATGACTACAGAAGCATTGCGCGGCTACGCGATATCGGGGATAAACATTCCGACCAGTGATGCGGAGAGTTTCATTCGAGGGAGCGCAGACGCGGGGCTGTTGCGGATAGTAAGATGAGCGCCAATCAGCAGTCCGCGATTGCCGCGCTGAATTCCGTGCGGCCGATCGCCGAACGACTGGATCGCGGTCGTGATGGCGAAGATCGCGCGGCAGACATCCTCGAGCTTTGGGAAGGAACCGAGACCGCGCTGCGGGCGCTGATGGGCGGCTCGTCACTCGGTGGCCAGGCGCTCATCCGCGAGCTGCGCCAGCGTGAGCTCATTGCACTGGGCCAGGCGTACGCGCTGCTTGAATTTCTGGGCGCGCGCGACCGTGCCAACCGGACGAGCTACAAGTCCACACCCAGCGACGTAGATGCGGCACGCGAAGGATTCAGGCAGCTCGACACCGGGCTGCGGCAGGGGAGCATCGACGGAATCGCATCCGTACCCGAAAATGCGTCCGGCTCGGCTACCAGGACCACAGCACAGCCTGCTGCGACAAGACCCGCTGCAACGGCATCAGCTGCCGTACCCCCGGTTGTAGCAGTCGATGCCGCTCCCTCGACGGGACCGCGCTGGGCAGCTGGCAGGAACCGATGGTTGATTCCGGCGATTCTCGGCGTGCTTGTCCTGGCCGTGCTTGGGTATATGCTGCTCAAGCCGTCTGCAGATGCGGGAATGAGCAAGGGTGTCGACCTCATGAAGGAGGGGCGTCGCGAGGCTGCCCGTACCGAGTTCGCTGCCGTTGCTCGCGACAATCCCAAACTTGCGTCGCCGCACATCTTCCTCGCCCGGCTGTCGCGCGAAGAGGGAGACCTCGGAACGGCGCGAATGGAAGCCGAGAAAGCGGTCAGGCTGGAACCGAACAACGCGATCGCACTCCGCGAGATGGGACTGGTCCTGTTTACGTCGAGGCAGTATGAACTATCGCGCAACTTCTTCATTCGCGCCCTGAAGGCGAACCCGAACGATGCGCCATCGTCGGGATATCTCGGCTGTGCCCTGATTCGAATGGGGCGATCGGCAGAAGGCAACAGATTCCTCAGTCGCGCGGGAAATGGAGTGTGGAGCTCCTGTGCGCAGCTTCCAGCAGGTACCCAATTGCCTCCTCAGTGATTGAATTTCGTTCCGTAGCGAAGACCTACAAATCACTCCTCGGCCGCACGGTTCACGCGGTCGAGGAGTTTTCGTTACAGGTAGCTGAAGGTGAGGTGTTGGGCATTGCCGGTCCGAACGGCGCCGGAAAGAGCACAATTCTGTCGATGCTGCTCGGTTATTTCCCACCCACCAGCGGAGAAATAGTGGTTGGCGGACTTTCTCCACGGCGATTTGTGGAGCGACACGGTATTGGCTACCTGTCGGAGCTGATTGCAATTCCGCCGCGCTGGAAGCTGGAGGTAGCACTGGAGCGGTACGCGATTCTGGCGGACATCGAACCAGCGCGTGTCAAAGCCCGTGTCGACGAAGTCTGTACGCTGCTCGGCCTCGATGAGCACCGCGGCAAGCGCGTGAAGGCGCTGTCAAAGGGAACGCTGCAGCGACTTGGTCTTGCTCAGGCGCTCCTGAGGGATGAACGCCTTCTCATTCTGGACGAGCCGACGCACGGCCTGGATCCTTTATGGACTCAAAACTTCCGCGACATCGTTCAGGGTCTTCGAAATCCTGCGCGAACGATAATCATGGCTTCGCATAACCTGGACGAACTTCAGCGTGTGGCGGACCGTGTCGCGATCATCGACCATGGAAGGCTGCAGCGTCTCGTATCGACCGGGTACTCTGCGGAGGACCTGCCTTCCGGTGTTTACCAGATTGGCACCGCTGCCGGCAGTGATATCGCAATGGGGATAGAGCCGCGTCTCGCAGCCGTCGGCGCGAACGGCTTTGTGCTTGGCCCCGTGACACTCACAGAGCTCAACGCGGTACTGAAGAAACTGATGGAGGCCGGAGTGGTAATATCGAGCGTTGTGCCGTCCCAGTCCGTGCTGGAGCGCCAGTTCCGCGAGGCAGTGGGCGAACAGGGAAGAGAGACCTCCTCGTGAAGCGCACCAATCTCACCAGGTATGCCCGCTGGCAGCTGCAGGATTTCTTCCTCGATCGTGGAGTCGCACTTGTACTAATCGGCGTGCTGCTCGCATCACCAGACGTGATCCTGATGCACAGAATGTCAGGACCATTTCAGCGGGATCCAAACCGTATCCTCGTCGGGCTGGCCGCATCCACAGCAATCGTTTTTTCGCTGATCACGCTGAATGCGCAGGTTTCGGGCGACAGGACACGGGGATATTTCCGGTTCCTGTTTGCGAAGCCGGTGTCCCCGGCGGCGTTCTATGCGCAACAATTTGTGCTCTGGATGCTGGGACTTCTGGCCGTGGTGAGCGCCCTGCTTGGAGTGTTTGCCCTGACCGCTGGTCCAGTCACTCCATGGCCGACCCTCTGGTATGTAGCCCTGGTGTACCTTGGTTTCGGAGGCCTCGGGTTCTTCATTTCGACAGTTACGAGGCGCGATTGGCTCATCCTCATCGGCTTATGGACGGTGAGTCAGATACTTGTATCGCTGTACAAGGACAGGGATTCCTGGATCGAGAACTTCTTCTTTCTGCTTCCGCCTGTGGAGCATCTCGATAATGCGGGTCGTGCCCTGGTCCGAGGGGAACTGGCGGGTGGGTCCGACGTTGCGTGGATTCTCGGATACAGCGCCATCTTTTTTGTCCTTGGACTTTTTGTACTGCACAAACGGCCATTCCATTCGTGAACCCATCGAAACACACTGATCCATTTCCTGCTGACAAGGTTATTCGCGTTGTATTGAGAAATGGCCTGAGAGCCCTTCTCCTCCCGGATTCGACAGCACCGGTCGCCGCTGTTGTGACCCGAATAAATGCGGGGTATTTCGATGAGACGGATGACGTGATCGGGATCGCCCATGTTCTCGAGCACATGTTCTTCAAGGGGACCAGGGTTCGCGGGGTTGGCGACATCGCGAAGGAAACAAAGGCGAGTGGCGGCTACCTCAACGCGCACACCATTTACGACAACACCACGTACTACGCCGTGCTGCCCGCAAGTGGATTCAAGGCAGGGCTCGCGATTCAGGCCGATGCTTATGCGAACTCGGTGATAGATGCTGATGAACTTGCGCGTGAGCTCGAGGTGATCATCCAGGAGGCCAAGCGGAAATCGGACAATCCGTCGGCAGTGGCAACCGAGACAACATACGAGCTGCTGCACGACGCTCACCGTATTCGGCGGTGGAGAATTGGACGGGAGGCGGGCCTTCGCGCACTTGGGCGCAAGCAGCTGTTGGAGTTCTACAGGAACTTCTACAAGCCAGCCAATACGATCCTCGCTGTTGCGGGCGATTTCGATCCGGCCGAGATAACCAGAGAGATCGAGGGCCTCTACGGTCATCTCGAGTCTGCGCTTCCGCAAAGGAGTCCCGGGCCACGTGAAGCAGACCCCGCAACTTTCCGGTACCGGGAGCTGGCGGGTGACATCGCGCAAAGTCAGGTAGTGATCGGATGGCGGACGCCGGAGTCGCTGCACCCGGATACGCCGGCACTCGACGTCGCGGCTTCGATACTTGGTGCCGGCCGTGCGTCGCGGCTGTATCGCGCTGTCCGGGAGAGGAAGCTCGCGTCCTCGATCTCTGCATATAACTACACGCCAACGGAACTTGGTGTGTTCACGGTGCACCTGGAAGGAGACGCCGACAGGGCATTGGATGCAGCGCGAACCACGTGGCGGGAAATTTCGCGGCTGTGTGAGGAGGGCCCATCGGAGGACGAGCTGCAGCGCGTGAAGAATGTTCTAGCATCCCGCTGGATGCGCAGACTCGAAACAATGGAAGGCAAGGCGAACTACCTCGCCGAGTGGGAAGGACTGGGAGACTGGAAGCTTGGCTCGAGTTACTTCCAGCGAATCATGGATACTGGCGCGGCAGAAGTCAGGGATGCAGCCTCGAAGTATCTCCATCCTGACAGCGCGTCTGTCCTGATATACCGCCCAACGGTTTCTCCTCCCATCGCGACCGACGATGCTGACATCCGCCGCCAGCTGGATACCTTCGCCGTTCCGGTGCTTGAACAGCCTTTGCCGGCGCACATTCCGGTTGTGGCGTACGCCGCAGTTGGACAGGAGCGTAGCGAGGCGGGCGTCCAGGTTTTCACGAGTACATCCGGCATCCCGATTCTTGTGAAGTCACGGCCGTCTCCGATTGTGCACATGGAGATACAGGCAGCAGGCGGGTCTTCACGCGAGACGATGGAAGTTGCGGGCATTTCAAATCTTGCCGCCCGAACCACAGTAAAGGGAACTTCACGCTTTTCGGCCGAGCAGATTGCCTCGCTTGCGGAGGACATGGGCGGGTCAATCGGTGTGTCTGTCGGCCGTGACAGCGTGAGCTGGACCTGCTCGGTTCCCGCGCAGTTCTTCGAGAAGGCCTTCAATCTGCTCGCCGACGTTGTACTGCGCGCGACGATCTCGGACGAGTCGGTCGAGACAGAGCGGCATGCGGCGTTGTCCAACATCGCCCTGCTCCGGGATGACATGTACTCCTATCCCGTGAGGCTGGCGACGCTCACAGCGTTTGCCGGTCATCCGTACGGTGTTCCGGTTTCAGGCACTGAGGAAACCGTGCGTGCGCTGGATGCGGCGGCGGTGCGACGATGGTATCTGGAAACCATGCTGGATGCTGAGTGGACGGTGGGCGTTGTTGGCGGTATCGATGCGGAGTTCGCGGCCGGGATCGTATCGTCGGCGCTGTCGGATCTTCCACAAGGCGCCACACGGCGGACGCCGCTCATGACATGGCCATCGGCGAGCTCGGCAACCGTTGAAACGAGAGACAAGGCACAGACGGCGCTGGCGCTGGCCTTCAGCGGTGCGAACCGGAACGATCCGGACAGGTACGTCGCGGCAATGATCGCCACCGTGGCGAGCGGACTCGGGGGACGCTTCTTCGAGGAACTGCGCGACAGGCAATCACTGGCGTACACCATTCACGCGTTCAATGCGTCGCATCCTGCGGCGGGAATGTTTCTCTCTTACATCGCGACATCGCCGGAGAAGGAAGATGCTGCGCGCGAGGGCCTGCTCGGTCAGTTTCAGCTTCTCACTCAATCGCTGGTAAGTGATGACGAGCTGGAGCGCGCAAAGCGGTATGCAATTGGCACCCATGCCATCGCCCAGGAGAGCGGCGCAAATGTCCTAAGCGAGATCCTGTCGGCGTTCACCTTCGGGCGGGGACTGGGAGAACTCGAGGAATACGAGAGTCGCGTTCGGAGCGTTACGGCTGAGCAGATGCGTGACTTTGCGCGCAGGAATTTCGATCCGGCCAGACGGGTAGAGGGGGTCGTGCGAGGGGTAGGCCGGGTCGTCTAAGCTCACCTGACAGGCGCCCTGCAAAAATGACTGCCAGTCTCTTTCCTGGAGGCTCGGGTGCTTGTCAAAATGACCGAAAGAAGTCGGTATGGGCGTTGCCTTTTCCCAGGGTGAACCTTTTCAGGAGGACCCTGATGCTATACAGAACAGCTCTCAGCCCGGTCTTCGGGCTTCGCCGTGAAATCGACAAGCTTTTCGATGACACCTTCGTACCCAACGGTTCGACGCCGGCGCTTGTTCCTGCTGTGGATATCCGTGAGACGGCAACTGAGCTCACCTTCGAAGTGGAGCTCGCCGGAATCAAGCCCGAAGAGGTAGAGGTAATCGCCGAGAAGGGCGTGCTCAGCATTAGCGGCGAGAAGAAGGCGCAGCGGAAGGAAGGCGATGACAGCCGCTACCACATCGTGGAGCGCACCTACGGAACGTTCGTCCGCTCTTTCCAGCTTCCGCAGGGTATCGAGGAAGACAAGATCGAAGCCAGGTTCGAGAACGGAATGTTGACGGTGCGAGTGCCGAAGAGCCCCGCTCAGCAGCCGCGGAGAATTCAGATCAACAGTGCTTCGGTGAATTAAGACCCACCTCGGTGGGTCCTGATTCTACTGGGAAACCGGGGGAGTTGCCGTCTCGGCCAGCCCACGCTCGGCGCGCTGGATAGCCGTGAAGGCTGGACGAAGGTTTCCTCCGGACCGCCTCACTCCACGTATTGCGCTGTAGTCTGCAGCTTCAAGAATTACGATGCCCTTGATGGGAGCTTGTGCGGTTGCCCACGCCATGACTCCCCATAGCGCCAGTTCCTGGCTCCGATCGCCGTGCGCCTGCGGATATCCGCCGGCGGCGAACACCCAATGCTCCTTGGGTTTGTCGGGGAACTGGCGCATCCAGCGCTGGGCTACGCGGAGGTGCGTGTCCATCGAAATAGCTCCATCCAGTCCCGGCATCAGTGAGAACCCGACCACGTCGATTCCGGATCCACGCGCTGCCGCCCAGGTGTACAGCGTGCTGTCGCGCGTTCCATAACTGGCGGCGGAAACTCCGACGCGGATGTTCGGATTGATGTAGTGCGCGACTCGCGCCGCGCGAGTCAAATAATCCTTCCAGTACTCCGTAGACTGGATCCCGATTGCCTTTTCGGCTTCGCCGTAAGGCTCGAGAACCGGGAGCAGGTAGTTGGGACGAAGGGCGCGGGCGATCCGGTTGACATCCGCGATTCGGGCGTCCGTGTATTCCCCTGGGGAGCGGCGGAATACTTCGCGCGCATTCACCGGAAAACCGAGGGTTACGATGACTTTCGTGCTGTCGGTCCGGATCTCATCGATTGAGCGAGCGATGGAGTCCAGTGCAACCCCGCGTGCTGCCTCCGGATTGATGATCACGCTGATGGCGTCGACGTTCAGGCTGTCTGCCAGCTGCAGGTCGTACTTGAGTGCCAGCGGTGGCGGCCCACTGCGCAGGTCCGGGAATATCTTGAGGCCCACTGCAAAGTCGCCGTCAGGATGCTCCTGGAGCCGGTCATCCGCATACATCCTGTAACTCTTGATTGCGGCAAGCGAAGTCGGAATCTGAACGAGCACCAGCACGGTGACGATCATGGCCATGACTGCGAGAATTCCCCGGACTGTCGCGCTGGCCCGCCATCGTGCGGGGAGCGACGGGGAGAAGAGGGGAACGGTCGGGAATCCCGGAGACCAAAGTGCCGACGCTCCAAAGAAGAATCCGAGCATGCTCGTCTGCGCAGCCGAGAGAGTGAGTCCAATCTCCCAGCCCGGTTCACCGCGGCTGATCATGAAACGTGAGACGGCGACGACTGCGATGATGATATTGTAGAAAAGAATGGGCAGCCCGAATAGCGGGGTGACCATTCGCCGCGTCAGGGCGTATGTCGCCTGCATCACGAAGAGCACAGCAGTTAGCGGCCAGATCCAGCGAACTGTGTAAACCGTGCGTCCGTAGAGAATTGAGGCGGACGCGAAGGCCACCAGCAGCGCGGGTATGATGAGAAGTCCGCCAAACGCTGTCGCCGCCTGGAAGAGCCGGGGCGTCCGCCGCAGGTTGGCGATGCGGCCCGCGATCAGGACATCCCACAGGGTCATGGTGATCGCAACGGCGAGGTACCCGTAGGCGAGCAGGAGCTCCGTTCGCGTCACGAAGGCCCTGTCGTGGTCAGGTTGACGCGCGATTCAGTCATTGCTGCGAAGCTAGAGAGGGGCCGGAATGCTGGCAAGCGCTCATGCGGCGAAATAGCTTTGGCCAATGGATAGAGGCGCTTTTTTCACCCTGCCGAATTCGGTGTCGCTCTCGCGACTCTTTCTCGCGCTGATCTTTCTCCTCGTGTCGTCACCGCTCGGACGTGCTTCGGTGATTGCCGCGGCGGCAGCGACGGATTTCCTCGACGGCTGGCTCGCGCGCAGAGGGAAGTCCGTGAGCGCGTCAGGCGCTCTCATCGATCCACTCGCGGATCGCGCGTTCGTGCTTACGGCCGTCTCGGCGTATCTGATCGATGGGATTCTAACCACTCCGCAGTATTTCCTCTTTCTTTCTCGCGACCTGGCAACGGCGATTGGGTTCGTTGTCGCGAAGATGGTTCCCGACCTAAGGCCGGTTGTCTTTCAGGCGCGAATGTTAGGCAAGATTGTTACCGTGCTTCAGCTTGCCACGCTCGTGATAGTGCTCTTCAAGCCGGCGTTCACCGACATCCTCATTCAGGTGATCGCTGTCGTTTCCGTCGCATCCATCATCGATTACACGGCCGCCCTGTGGAAAGCGCGCAGGAAGGGCCCGGCGTGACCTTCAGGCGGGCCGTTGCGGTTTTACTGGCCGGAGTCCTGGCTCTGGCGAGCCGGACGGTGACGGGGCAGGGGCGGCCCGAGTTCAGGGCCGATGCGATTTTCAGCGAAACGCAGGCGGTTCATCTTGGCGCTGGAGTGCTTTTCCCGCTCGGGACCTACGTGCGAAGCGGGATCATTGCCGGCGCAGGCCTTTCCGGGGGCGAACCGAGTTTCCGGGGGGATTTCGTGAACGTGTTCCATGTCGACCCGTTCAGGGAGTCACGGTGGGCACCCTACGGCGGCGGCGGGATTTCACTGCGCCACGACAACGCGACTGACCAGTCGAACGCCTTTCTCCTGCTGATTCTGGGCATCGAAGGGCCCAGGGGAAAGGCATATGCTCCGGCCATCGAGATCGGGCTGGGCGGGGGAGTGCGGGCCGGTATCGTAATGCGGCGATCCGGCGAGAAAAGCAGGTAGAAAAAGAAAGGGCGCCTGGAATGGCGCCCTCTTTTCAGCCTGCCTGTTTTTCCTTCGCCGGCTGAGCGAAGCGCTCAGCGAGAATTCTCAATTCTACCAGCTGCACAGCTGAAAGTTCGTGATACCGCTCGGTCAGGTACTCCATAGTCTGGTCGAACCATTCCTTCTGATCATGTTCGGCCGCTCCGATCACTCCGCACCGCATGATATGCTGAAACATCTCATCTCGAGCCTGTTCGAAAGGCGTAGCCTCTCGTTTCACAGGTTCTTTGCGCATTCGGGTCTTTTTTCTATTCATCAAGGGACAATTTGGTTTGTGTTTTGGTGCTCATTGATTTGACAACTGCAAGGGCAAAAACGTTCCTTCAACAGATCGGCGCGGCGTTCAGGCCGCTGCCCGCCGCCGCATGAATTCGAGTAGAAGTTCCACCAGATATTCAGCGTTTTCCTCGGGAACCAGGCGTCCTACGCCCGAGAGCCGGACCAACCGGCTGTCTGGCAGCTCATTGATGAGCCGGTCAGCGATCTTGGCATCTATCCAGCGGTCTTCCTCTCCCCATATAACGAGCGAGGGGGCATGAATGCTGGACAGCTCGATCTCTTCCATGTCTGCGGTCGTCACAGAGCTGGCCAGGGCCAGCAAATGATTCACGCCGTCACGTCCGACGAATGGTGCAAGATAACGTGCTATGAGCCGCATTGGCATGTGATCTGGATTTGCAACACTTCCGCGCAGGACGCCTTCCAGCAGCGGAGCCGCGCCCAGAACCCCACGAGTTAGCCTGAAGGCGAATTTGGCTGTTCGCCGCTGCATCTGGATGATGTCCTTCGCGGGCACCTGCTCGAAGGCCGGCGTGTTGATGAGTACCAGCTTTTCGACCCGGTCTGGACGAGTGGCGGCCAGCGTAAGGGCCACATCTCCGCCAATGTCCACTCCCACTATGATTGCCTTCTGGACCCGCAACGCGGTCATCGCAGCGTCGAGATAGTCCGCCTGGGCCGAAATTCCGAAAGCGGCGTCGTACGGCCGATCGGACTCGCCGTATCCGAACAGATCGATGGCGTAGGCCGTATGGCCAGCGGCTGAGAGTGCAGGCGCGACTCCCCGCCACAGAAATGTGCAGGTTCCGAACCCGTGGAGGAGGATAACAGCGGTTCCGCCGTGCCCGTATCGTTCAACGTGCATGGCGCCCGGACCCACGGGAACGCGCAGGATGTCAGCTTGCAATGATCTTACCCTCTGGTACCTTACTTCGAATTACGGCAAGAGCCGCACGCAGTTTGCGGAAGTACTATACACAACTCGTACCGGGACAATTCCCAGCATGGCAGATAAAGATAAGGACAGACGGCGAAACGCAGGCCGCAAGGCAAGATCGGCCAACTCCAGGAAGCTCTTTTACGGTGTTCTGGGAGCGGTTCTGGTGATTGGAGCGCTCTCGATCGCCTATATGACGACCAGGAAAACGGACCCGACAATCGCCCAGATTGCGCCTCCACCTCCCGGCGGCGCCAAGGCCGAAGGGTACGTTCTCGGCAATCCGGCCGCTCCGGTCCGTATTCTGGAGTTTGCCGATTTCGAGTGCCCCAGCTGCGCCCGTTTCAGCATTCTGACCGAGGCTGATGTCAGGAAGCAGATCGTCGATGCAGGACTCGCGAGCTTCACCTTCTTCGATTTCCCGCTTCCGCAGCACAAGAACACCATGGTCGCCCACAACAGCGCTGCGTGCGCCGGCGAACAGGGAAAGTTCTGGGAGATGCACGACCGGATCTTCAATGAGCAGGATCGCTGGAACACAGAAGCCACTGATGACCCGCTCTCGCTCATGAAGGATTATGCGCAGGCAATCGGGTTGAGCGTCGATAAGTGGGAGAGCTGTGTAAAATCACGGAAATACCAGCACAAGATCGATGCGAACCAGGCCGAGGGTGCACGGCGGAACGTGAACTCCACTCCGACTTTCATCATTGGGGACAAGCTGTTTGCAGGCAGCCTGTCGTACGATGAGTTCAAGAAGTACGTAGACGAGGCAGTCGCGGCTCAGGGCAAGGTTTCGACGGGCCAGTGACCAAGAGAATGCTGATTGCGGTGTTCGCCCTTATCGGGGCGTTCGTCGCCACATACCTGACCCTGTACAAGATCGGTGTGATCGGACAGCTCACCTGCAGCGTGCAGGGATGCGAGACCGTGAACACCAGCCGCTGGGCAACCTTTCTCGGCTTCCCAGTAGCTGCGTGGGGTGTCGCGTTTTACCTGGCGATGTTCGTAGTGGCGCTCATCGGAACGAGGCCAAGTTACGAAGAGGAGAAGAATTTTTCACAGGCGATGACGCTGATGTCGGGATTCGGCGTGCTATTCTCCGCGTGGCTCACCTATCTCGAGTTCTTCGTCATTCACGCGGTATGCATGTGGTGCGTCATCTCGGCGGTGATCGTCACCATCATCTTCATCCTCTCGCTTCTGGATTTGCGCGAGAGGAGTGGCTCAGCGGGGGAAGCTACGCCCGCTTGATGGACCGCTGCCGGGCCATTGCGTCGTCGAGGCGCAGCTTTGGCTTTGATTCTACCGGTTCTTCCTCGTTGCCTTCGCGAGCTCTGCGGCGGAATGGAACCAGGTCGCGTCCCAGTGCGACCAGGGCGCGCGTTGCAACGGTGCTGGCCAGCGGCTCCGGAATTCCCATGACGCGAACGTATGTGTCGATCGCACGATCGAAGGACAGGTCTTCAGCGAGCGTGTCCACGAACATCAGAGCGTTATCTACATGTGCGCGAATGATGGTTTCTTCAGCGCGGGCCTGAGACAGCCGCAGCCGGCGCTCTGCGCTCGGATTGAGCTTTCGCCCAAAAATGGATTCTGGAAACAGACTGCTCAGGAACATGGACTGATCCGATTCAAGGTTAGTGCTGACGAACAGTAATATGAGGCACGGTTCGTACCAGCGTTAAGGCCACAAAAGTCGCTGGGTAGCCTGGTGGCGCCCCTCCTAACCCTCCTTATCCTCGTACTGCACCTTGAGCGATGCCACGACATTAGGATCGGCGAGGGTTGTGGTATCACCCAGGGCCCTGCCCTCGGCAATGTCCCGCAGGAGCCTGCGCATGATCTTGCCCGACCGTGTCTTGGGAAGGTCCGCTGAAAAAAGGATGTCGTCGGGCCGGGCGAGCGCTCCGATCTTGTCGGCAACGAATTTCTTGAGCTCGTCGCGAAGTTCAGTCGAGTGCTTCCGTCCCTCCCTGAGCGTTACGAACGCAGCAATGGACTGACCCTTGAGTTCGTGGGCCTTGCCGACGACGGCAGCTTCGGCAACGGCAGGATGCTCGACAAGTGCCGACTCGACTTCCATCGTCCCGATTCTGTGACCAGCCACGTTGAGAACGTCATCCACGCGGCCCATGATCCAGAAGAAACCGTCGTGGTCGCGCTTGGCGCCATCTCCCGGGAAATACAGGTCAGGGCGATCGTCCCACTTGGTGAAGTAGGTGTTCACGTAGCGCTCGTCGTCATTCCAGATAGTGCGGAGCATGGACGGCCACGGCTTTGTGAGGGCCAGAAGACCCCCGCCTACATCGATTCTCTGGGCGGTGGAGTCAAGGAGTTCGGCTGTATATCCCGGCAGTGCCTTTGTGGCGCTTCCCGGTTTTGTTTCGGTCACACCCGGCAGCGGCGATATGACGATTGCACCCGTTTCCGTCTGCCACCATGTATCGACAATCGGGCACCGGTTTCCGCCGATGTGCTCGCGATACCACATCCACGCTTCGGGGTTGATAGGTTCGCCGACGGATCCGAGCAGTCGAATTTTCGAGAGGTCATGTTTGGCGGGATGCTCATCCCCCCACTTCATGAACGCACGAATCGCTGTCGGCGCAGTGTAGAGAATGGTCACTCCATGCCTGGCGCAGATATCCCAGAACCGGTCCTTCTCGGGCCAGTCGGGCGCGCCCTCGTACATCAGGCATGTCGCCCCGTTGGCGAGCGGTCCATAGACCAGGTAGGAATGCCCCGTTACCCAACCCACATCGGCGGTGCACCAGAACACGTCATCGTCACGCAGGTCGAACACCATCTTCGTCGTGGCGGCAACTCCCGTCAGGTATCCGCCGGTCGTATGCACAATTCCCTTGGGCTTGCCGGTGGTCCCCGACGTGTACAGGATGTACAGCACATCTTCGGAATCCATTGCGGCAGGCTTGCAGTGCATTTTTGCGTCGCGCATCAGCCTGTGCCACCAGTGATCACGGCCTTCGGTCATCTCGGCGAACGCTTCATCACCGGAGCTGCCTGGCCGCCTCTGTACGACGACCACGTGCTTGATTGAAGGCGTTTCCGCCAGCGCCTTGTCTGCATTGCGCTTGAGCGGAATCACCTGGCCGCGCCGGTATCCGCCGTCGGCGGTGATGAGCACCTTTGCCTCGGCGTCGTTGATCCGGTCGCGCAGGGATTCAGGTGAGAATCCACCAAAGACCACGGAGTGGATCGCGCCTATGCGCGCGCAGGCAAGCATGGAGATAGCGGCTTCGGGAATCAGCGGCAGGTAAATAGCGACGCGATCTCCCTTTTTCACGCCCAGTGTCTTGAGTACGTTCGCGAACTTGGTGACCTCGCGGTACAGGTCCCAGTAAGTGAGCGTCCTCTGGTCGCCCGGTTCTCCCTCCCAGATGATCGCTGCCTTGTTCCTCCAGCCACCCTCGACGTGCCGGTCGATGCAATTGGAAGAAACGTTGAGCTTCCCGCCCAGGAACCATTTGACATGCGGCGGTTTCCACTCGAGGACCTTGTCCCATGGCTTGATCCACTCGAGTTCTTCGGCCATTCTGGCCCAGAAACCTTCGGGATTCTCTGCCGCTTCCTCGTATAGCGTCTCGTCGCAGATATGAGCTTCGCGCCGGAACTGGTCGGAGGGAGGAAACTTTCTGTTTTCCTGGAGCAGGACGTCGATATTCTGGTCGGACATCATCAGCCTTCGTTTCTGGTTAGCGCGAAAATCAGGTCGGAATTAAAGCATATTCCGGCTACTATAGAAGGCGCTAGGTCCTCTACCAATGTTCTGAATTGATAAGCCCGGATTCTCCGCCACGGCCGCCCTGATCATGCCGGGGGGCGTTTCATGTGCTTGCGCCACTGGCATTCGGCGCTGGGTCGCCGGGTACCGTCATTTGCCAGGGGACGACCACTAGATTTAGTGTATGAAAAGTCTCAAGTCGATTTCGGCCGCCGGTGCCGCACTGTTCGCTGCCGCGGTCCTGCTGGTTCCGCCGGCAATGGCCGATACACGCGCGCGCGCGAAGGAAGTCGAGGTGGTCGTGTACAAGGACGCCAACTGCGGATGCTGCAAGAAGTGGGTTGACCATCTCCGCAAGAATGGGTTCAAGGTCACATCGCATGACACACGCGACATGAACGCAGTGAAGGTCAACGCCGGCGTCAAAAACGACCTTCAGTCGTGTCACACGGCCATGGTCGGCGGATACGTCATCGAGGGACACGTTCCCGCATCCGACATTCAGCGCCTGCTCAAGCAGCGGCCGAAAATTGCCGGTCTCGCGGTTCCGGGGATGCCCGCGGGCTCGCCGGGAATGGAAGGGCCGACAAAAGATAAGTACGACGTAATCGCGTTTGAAAAGAGCGGACGCACAAAGGTCTTCGCCAGGCACTAATGAATCCCTGGCATGATCTCCCGGTCGGCTCGAACCCCCCGGAAAACGTAACCGCCGTAATCGAGATTCCGCGCGGAAGCCGGAACAAGTATGAACTGGACAAGACGTCGGGCCAGATCAGGCTCGACCGCGTTCTTTTTTCGGCAGTTCACTACCCCGGCGACTACGGTCTGATTCCACGCACGCTGCATGAGGATGGAGACCCGCTCGACATTCTGGTGAGCATCAACGAGCCGACCTTTCCCGGCTGCCAGATCGACTGCCGTCCTCTTGGCGTTCTCAAGATGCTCGACCGCGGTGAACCGGACGACAAGATCATCGCGGTGCCGGCGCAGGATCCGTTCTATCACGACGTGTTCGATATTGCCGACCTGTCCCAGCACTACCTCAAGGAAGTGCAGCACTTCTTTCACATCTACAAGGACCTCGAGGGAAGGCGCGTCGAGATTCTGGGCTGGGAAAAAAGCGACGTCGCCATGCAGGTCGTCCGCGAATCGATCGAGCGCTACGAGGAGAAGTACCTAAGACTCGGACCGTGAGATTCCGGAGGAGTCGATGGTTGTAGTGCGGCAGTATCTCGACCAGATGAGCGCAGATTTCGCGCAGGCTCTCCTCCGGGCCGAAGGTATCGAGTCGGTTGTGCTCGGCGACGGAGCGGCCGGATGGCAGCCGATGCTTACCTCGGTAACCGGATTCCGGTTGTGCGTGGCCGAGTCGGATGTTGAAGACGCGATCGCTGTGCTGAACTCACCGCCTGCCGAGGGGTCGTAGGCGGCGGTGTGACGGGCGAGCCTTTCGGCAAACCTTGTTCGGCAGAGGCGCGACTCAATCCATCCACTGGACCGACGGAAGTCTTGCGGGAATGGGGGGCGCCATTTGATTACACCTCATGATTTCACGGATCAAGTTCGTCGCCATTCCGATTACCGATCAGGATCGCGCGCTGAAGTTCTACACGGAAAAAGCAGGATTCATCCTGGTCACTGATCAGGCATCCGGGGAGGGAATGCGCTGGATCGAACTCGCGATTCCGGGCGCTGAAACGCACGTCGTTCTTTTCACTGCGGATGCTCACAGGCTTCTTGTCGGTACTCCTTCGAATATCACTTTCGGCACGGACGACGTGATTCAGGCATATGCAGAGATGAAGGGACGCGGCGTTGAATTCACAGGTCCCCCGACCGAACAGCCATGGGGAACGTTCGCGCAATTTCGGGATCCCGATGGCAACAGCTTCATTCTGTCATCCCTGGACTGACATTGGATCATTCTCCCGGATTTCTCAGGCTCGTTGAAAACGCCAAGCGCAATGTCAGGGAAATCTCTGTCGATGATGCCTTGCGTCGCATCAGGGAGTCGGGCGCGACGTTGATAGATGTACGTGAGGAAAGCGAATGGTCCGCCGGGCATGCTCGCGGTGCGGTTCATCTCGGCAAAGGTCTCATCGAGCGTGACATCGAAAAGACGGTACCCAATCCCGGTGAAGAAGTGATCCTGTACTGTGGCGGGGGCTACAGGTCTGTTCTTGCCGCGAAGGCGCTGCAAGAGATGGGATATGCCAATGTGTGGTCTCTCGCCGGGGGCTGGCGCGCCTGGGAGGCAAGTGAGGCACCGGTCGACAGGGAAGACGAGCAGATCATTTCTCCACCTCCGGTATAGAGCCGGTGAAAATCGAAACGATTGCGGTGCACGCGGGCCTGGAAGCCGATCCAACAACCGGCGCTGTCCAGCCGCCAATTCATCTTTCCACAACTTTCAGCCGGGACACCAAGGGCGAGCTGACTTCGGAGTTCATCTATTCTCGCAGCGGGAATCCAACGCGGCGCTCTCTCGAGAAATGTCTTGCCGCGCTGGAAGGAGCGGCAGAGTGCGCGACCTTCTCATCGGGAATGGCGGCTGCGAACGCGGTATTCCAGGCGCTGGA
The DNA here is from genome assembly GCA_036676795.1 of Gemmatimonadota bacterium. GTDB lineage: Bacteria > Gemmatimonadota > Gemmatimonadetes > Gemmatimonadales > Gemmatimonadaceae > UBA4720. The sequence continues at coordinate 37,096 of JAKFCC010000228.1, read as the reverse complement.
ACCCGGAGCCCACGTAATACTGTCGGACGGATATTACGGAACCGGCAAGATGCTGATGGATGTGTTTTCGCGCTGGACGGTCGAGTGTTCAGTCGTCGATACGAGCGACATAGCAGCATTCCGCGGCGCCATCCGGAAGAACACGGCACTGGTCTGGATCGAAAGCCCGACCAATCCCATGATCCGCGTTACGGACCTGGCTGAAGTGTCTGCCCTGGCACACGCTGCCGGAGCCAAGGTCGTTTGCGACAATACGGTCCCTACCGCGATTCTCCAGCGTCCACTCGATCATGGATGCGACCTCTCGATGTATTCGGCAACAAAATTCCTCAGTGGTCATGGCGATGTGCTCGGTGGCGCACTTGTGTCGAAGACCAATGATGAGTTTTTCGAGCGCATCAGAATGATCCAGACGTCCGCCGGTGCAGTGCCTTCTCCCTTCGAGTGCTGGCTGACCTTGAGGGGAATTCGAACGCTTCCTTATCGCGTGCGTGCACACTCCGAGAACGCGATGAAGGTTGCGGCATACCTGGAGGATCATCCGGCAATTGCAGGCGTGAACTATCCGGGGCTTCCCGGCAACTGGCATCACGCCGTTGCGAAAAAGCAGATGACGATGTTTGGCGGACTTCTTTCAATCCACATGAAGGGCGGGCGTGACGCGGCAATGCAGCTCGCATCGCGGGTGCGACTCTTCACACGTGCTACCAGTCTTGGCGGAACCGAGAGCCTCATCGAGCACCGGGCCTCCGTAGAGGCGCCGCCAGCGCGGACGCCTGAAGATCTCCTGCGCCTGTCGATCGGGCTCGAGCACCCCGACGACCTCATCGAAGACCTGAAGCAGGCGCTGGCCTAGCGGCAAGCCGATTGCATTCAAGTGCCCCGCACACACTCACGCGGGAGCGGGCGATGGCAAAATGTGACGTTTGCGGAAACGACTACGACAAGGCGTTTACCGTTACGATGAGAGGGAAGACGGGCACGTTCGACTCATTCGAATGCGCGATCCATGCTTTCGCACCGAAGTGCGCGCACTGCGGGTGCATGGTGATCGGACATGGAGTGGAGAGCAATGGAACGGTGTACTGCTGCGCCAACTGCGCGAAGCACGAAGGCGTAGCAGGACTGAAGGACCGCGTCTAGGGTCGCAGCTCGCCGTGATCCACGGGCTCGCGGTCGCGCCGGATAAAGAGAAACTCATAAAGCAGCGCTGCCGCGACGCCGCCCACCACCGGTGCGAGCCAGTAGATGAGCTGTCCCTCGAACGTTCCACTCACCAGTGCCGGGCCAAAGGAGCGCGCCGGATTCATTGACCCGCCCGTGTACGGGCCAATGGCGAGGATGTCGGCCGCGATGACAAAGCCGATTCCGAGTCCGCCAAGCTTGGGCGCTTTTGGATCGACAGCGGTTCCGTAAATAACGAAGACAAGAAAAAATGTGGCGATGGCTTCGAGCAGGAATGCCTGGCTGCCGGACACATCCAGCGAGATGGACTGACCTCCTCCTCGCGTAGCAACGAAAAGAGCGTCGGGAAAGGTTGCCTTGAGCACGTACGCCGCGAGGATAGCTCCGATGATCTGGGCGGCAATGTAAATGCCCGCCATCGAGCCCTCGATCCTGCGCGTTGCAAGAAATCCGATCGTCACGGCGGGATTGAAGTGTCCCGAGATCCGCATTGTTGCCGATACCATTACGGCCAGAATGAGACCATGAGCGAGAGCGACTTCGAGGAGACCAATAGCGCCTCCGGAGTCCTTCGCGTGCATGATCGCGGCGCCGCCGATGAAAACCAGTGCAAAGGTGCCGATGAATTCTGCCAGAAAGTGACGAAGCGAATCTCTCATCCGAGTCCCTGTTTGTGTGAGATGACTATGCTGCCCGGCGCATCACAAGAGCAGCATTGATTCCGCCGAATCCGAACGAGTTGCTGAGGACGTGTTCGACGCGTGAATTGACTCCTTCACCCGGCAGGAAATTAAGGTCACACGCCTTATCCGCAACGGCGAGATTCACAGTCGGCGGGAGCCATTCATTTCGCAGCGCCAGGGAGCAGATCGCCGCCTCGATCGCGCCCGATGCCCCAAGGGCATGCCCGTAGTATCCCTTGGTTCCACTCAGGAGCAGGCTGTGCGCATGCTCGCCAAAAACCTTCTTTATGGCAAGCGTTTCAGTCGAGTCGTTGAGTGGAGTCGAGCTTCCGTGCGTGTTGATGTAGTCGATTTCGTGCGGTGAAACATGTGCATCGTCCAGCGCGAGCTGCATGCAGCGGGCAGCCTGTGAACCGTCGGGACGAGGGGCAGTCATATGGTATGCGTCGTTCGACGTGCCATATCCAATGATCTCCGCGTAAATCTGTGCGCCGCGTGCCTGCGCTCGGGAAAGCTCTTCGAGAATGAGGACAGCCGACCCCTCGCCCATCACGAAACCATCGCGGTCCTTGTCGAAGGGACGCGACGCAGTCTGAGGATCGTCGTTGCGCGTGGACATGGACCTGATCAGTGCGAACGCGCCGAAACAGAGCGGAGCCAGAGGCGCCTCGGCGCCGCCGGTGATCATTACATCTGCGTATCCATCACGTATCAGGCGGAATGATTCCCCGACTGCAATAGTCCCCGACGCACAGCTCATCGCATTGGTCGAGTTCGGGCCGGAAATACCCAGTTCGATTGCAATGTTGCAGCTGGACGCACCGCCGAACACTGCAAGCGCAAGCGTTGCGTCAACGGCCCGCAGTCCACCTTCCAGAAAATGAGCGAGCTGACCTTCAGCGTATGCGATTCCACCCAGCGCTGTCCCCATTGTCGAGCCAACGCGATCGCGGTCTTCGCGCGACAGGTTGATTTCCGCGTCTTCCAGCGCCATCCGTGCAGCTACCACGGAGAACTGCGCAAACCTGTCCAGACGTTTCGCGCGTTTCTGGTCGAGGTGGTCGGTCGCGACGTAATCATTGACCTCCGCGGCGTTTCGGCTGCGAAAGATGGAAGGATCGAATCGCGTGATGGATCGCACCGCTGATTTTCGCTCGCGAAGCCCGTCCCACAACCCCGATCTCGTGATCCCAATGGGTGTGATTGCCCCAATTCCTGTTACAACAACTCTCCTGCGCTCCACCCTAGACTCCTCTTGCATGCCGTGTAGGTGACTCTCTTTCTGCGACTGCGGCCAATCCCTCGAGCGTGCGCGATGCTATCCCGTGCACGAAAACCGGCCCGATCACCGCTGTCGCGGCGAACACGCCGATTACGGGGATGCGCGGTCCGGCCCATACATGCAATATCTCTACATCCGTCGCGTCTCCTGCCGGCGTGAACGTCCACTCCACATCCATCCCCTTGGTGACTCCGCCAATGTGAAAGAACCGGATCGATGGCTTCTGAAAATCCACCACCATCTCCGACTTCCACCAGGTCGGCCACCCCACCGGCCCAAAGGGACGGTTTGCCGACATCTCCACAATCCCGCGGGATGGAACTCCATCGATTTCATCGAACCGTTCATGAAAGCGAACGAAGCGGTAATGAGGGAGGTATGCAGGCCAATGCTCTACGCGACGCGCAATGTCGAAGATCGTCCGCCAGGGCGCGAGCACAGTGCGCCGGTCGAGTGTCTGCATTGGCAAGCCGAGTGGCATCGGCCCGAGGTCGTAGGCCTTCCGCTGCAGTGTGGTCATGCCGGTGTCCATCCTGTCGTGAGCCTGAACAGCGCGCGGTGTGTAATCTTCGGTGTGCGTCCGACTGCCTGCTGCACAAAGTCTTCGAGCTCCGCACTTGTAAAGCCGCGCCGTATGGACACGATGCCATCGTGGCGGCTCACCGGGTGGAACCGGAGGAGGAACGATCCGATCCACAGGCCGATGATGGCGAACCAGCTCCGCCTGAGCTCGCTTACTACCACCCTGATGCGCGCGACGCGGTTGAGTTCGGTGAGAAACTGTATCGCTGCCCTGTCGTCGAAGTGATGCAGAATCTGCGACCCGAGCACCACATCGAAGCTTCGGTCGGGGAAGGGAAGCAGCAGCGCGTCCCCGCACACAACGGCATCGTGCCTTGCCCTGCTCGCGCCCGCCAGTTCCTCTGCAGAGTCGAGTCCGACTGTAAGAACCGAGACTCCTGCTTTCCCGGCTCGCTTGCGCGCACGCGCCGGTATGTCGCCGGTTCCGGTACCGACATCCAGAATCGACAAGGTTCCGTTCGACTTGGCGAAGGCCGGTACAAGCTCTGCTACCGCCGCACTCGATCCACCGAAGAACCAGTTTGCGCGTTCTACATCCTGCATGGACCGGATAACAAGCGCTGGATCCAGCCCCTCCTCATCCAGAATCTCGTGACCGCGAATCCGTGGTGGAGTGAGCAGCTGCAGGATCATCTTCCCAGGCCCGCGTATCCGCCGCGGAAATACAGAAGGGGCTCACCTTCGGTGACAGCAGCAGTTCGCACCTCACCAATGACTATCGCGTGGTCGCCGGCCTCAACGCTGCTTACGCGTGTGCATTGAGCACTGGCAAGGACATCCTCCAGGGCGGCACCGGTGTCCACGGGAACGTACCCGATTCCCTCGAACTTGTCCGATTCGGCGGCCGCAAACCTGCGCGCGATTTCTTCCTGATGCGACGCAAGAATGTTCACGGTGAACGAGTCACCTGTAGTCAGGAGATCGAACATCGTAGCGGTCTTGTCGATGCACATGAGCACCATCGGTGGCTCCAGGCTCAATGAGCAGAAGGCACTCACAGTCATCCCGTGATGCACGCCTTCAGCGTCGCGCGCGGTTACGATGGTGACGCCGGTCGCGAATCTTCCAAGAAGGCTGCGGAACAGGGATGCATCCATGGTCATGGATGGAAAGTAGCCCCGAACAGGAGGTGCAGCATGTACCTCGGGCGCAGCACTTCCCGCGCAGGCACGAAGTCCCCTGCCACTCCCACCAGCAGGTCGGCCATGTCTCTGCGTTTCTGCAAGGTGAGCGCTATCCGGTTGAAAACCGGCGGAGCCGCAATCACCGACCCGATCATGCGTTCGATCTTCCATTTTCCCTTGAAGAAAGCCTTTCGCTCCGACGCATAGGAAGCGAGCGACTTGTCCAGCGACTCACTGTCCTTCGATTTCAGGGCTCCCGTGACGGAGCCGGCGAGCATCTCACCGCCGCGAAGCGCGGCGTAAATACCTTCGCCGGTGAACGGATCGAAGAAGTCGGCCGCATCTCCAACCAGTGCAGCGCCCGGCGCCCACGGCCGTTTCGAGAAAGAAGCGAAGGGACCCGTTGCACGCACGGGCTCGAGACGCGCGGCACTGGCGAAACGGCCTGCGAGGTGTGGCCGGTTCGCAATCCATTGTTCAAAGAAATCAGCCCTGTCTGCGGCGACTTCCGCTGCACGGCTTACCGGTACCACGAGGGCAACATTCGTTACTCCTCGTCCGACATCTGCGACACCAAAGTATCCGCCCTTGTCCACGAACATCTCGCCGTATTGCCCCATCCCCTGAACGCCCGAGTAGTGCGATACCAGCGCGATGCGGCGCGGCCAACGCCACGCACGGTGCAGGCCGAGCCGGCGCGCGACCACCGAGCGGAGACCATCCGCTCCAATGACAAGGTCCGCCTTCAGCGATCGCTGCTTGTCGTGCTGAAGGACGGTGACGCCTCTTACCCGCCCATTTTCCATAGTCACACCGGTGACCCGCACTGCTTCAGTAACATGCGCGCCAGCGCTGCGAGCGCGATTCAGGAGGATTGAATCCAGGATCGTGCGCCTGATCGCGAGCCCTCGATCACGAAACCCGCTGAACCCGTGGCTGGCTGCGAATTCGCCCTGTATGACTGCGCCGTTCGGCGCCTGTACCCGCATTCCGGCGAGGTGTGCAGCGCCCGCCTGCTCCACGGGATTCAGCGCACTCATGTGGTCGAGAATGCGCGAGCATTCAGGACTCAGGTATTCGGCGCACACTTTGTCGCGGGGAAAGCGCGCCCGATCCAGGATCAGCACGTCGATTCCCTGCGATGCGAGAAAATACGCCGACGCTGAACCCGCAGGGCCGCCCCCTACGACTATTACCTGTGCGTCACGCATTGAATGTCAGTGCGCCGTCCCTGGTGATCCCCGGCACCGGCCGATACCGCTCGCCTGCTCGCCTGATTCGCTGGAAGAGGCCCATGTACTGCCAGTGCGGACGGGGCAAGCCGATGAGCGACGCGGCGCGGGTAAGGTATGGAAGGACAACCGACCGGGAATCGGCGGAAAACATGAAGCGGGGGTGCTTCATCGCGAAAGCGCGGATCTCCTCTACTGCTTGAGTAAAGTCGAGCTGCGGTGAAAAGTAGAAGGCCGGGCTGAGCAGCGACTCGCCGGCTGCCACGGTGCCCTCCTGAATGGCGATACGATGCAGAGTGGTTCCCGGGTAGATGCGCAGTCCCACGGTCATGTAGACTGCATCTCCCCGTCCCAGCCGCCACGCTGCAAACTCCAGTGTTTCCCGCAGCGTAGCCGGCGTTTCTGCCGGGCCCCCCACAAGAAAAATCCAGAGCGTGCGAATGCCGGCACGCTCGACCCTGTCGGCGACTTCCCGCACCTTGGCTGCAGTGAATCCTTTTTCGAGTCTCTCCAGCACGGGATCGCTCGCGCTCTCCGCACTGATGCCGAGCGTGCTGAACCCGGCGCGGCGCATCACCTTCAGCAGCTCGTCGGATGCTGTTGCAGGCGTAAAGTTGGCTGTATCGAGACGCACATCGAGCTTTCGGCGGACTATCGCCTCGCAAACCTCGATCGCATGGCCCGGCGGTGAGTTGAAAGTCGAGTCAACGAAATCAAAGTGGCGAACCCCCGCACTCCCGCGAAGCTCGCTGATTTCATCCGCCACATTCTCGGCAGACCGCAAGCGGTAGCCCCACCCTTCGACATTGCGGTATGTACAGTACACGCACTTGTATACGCAGCCGCGCTTTGTCTGGATGGGGATAGTCGCTCCATGCCGCTCGTACCGTCGCAGGTCTATCCACTTGTGAAGACTGGGCGTCGGCAGTGAGTCCAGGTCCGCGTCTTCGCCAGGTGGAGCAAACACAATCCGCGAACCATCCCGCCGGACGACGCCGGGAATTCCGACCGGGCTCTCACCGGCCGCGAGAGCGTTGATGAGCGACACGCTGGCCCGCTCCCCATCTCCTGCAACGGCATAATCGACGTCGAAGGTTTCGAACAGAGCTTCTGGAGCAACTCCGAATGCCGCCCCGCCCGCGATAAGCGTGGCTCGGGGCGCAGAGGCACGAAGCACACGCACAATGTCGAGAGCTTCGGGAGTGTAGTGCCGGAGCGCGATCGCATCGCTATTGTCGATGTTGCGAACGGAGACGCCCACGAAGTCGGGATCGAAATCAGCGGCTTCGGTGCGCGCGCGCTCAACGGGATTGCTCGTGAAACAAAGATCGAGAAACCGAACCGAATGACCTGCGGCTTTCAGGGCCGAGGCGACGCAGGCAAGGCCATTCGGAACGACGGGGTAAGGCTGTCGTTCACGGTTGGTGCTGACCAGCAGCACGCGTGCGGCGGAACCGGGCAGTTCTCTTCGCAAAGCGGTCACAATTCATAATACCCAAAGTGCGGCAATCAGGGCGCCGGCGAGAGTGCAGATCAGATTGACCGCGTCATTGTTTATCCAGTCCACCCCTGAAGCATTCGCAGTCGCAGTTCCGCACTGGTGCACCTTCCGCTCCGTGTGCTTTTCGCATGCCGAACACCAGCGGCGGCCCTGCACGGACGCTCCAATTAGTGAGTCGATACCGGCTCCCGCAACGCCGGCCCACACGCAGGCTGCAAACAGGCCGTCCCATCCCGCGAGAACTCCCAGAATCGCAATGAAAACCGAGCCGGCAACACCCGCCGCCGTTCCCAGCATAGTGACGCCGCCTGAAGTTCCTGCCGGCACAACGCGGCCCGTGAGGATGGATCGGGGTAAGCTGCGGGAAAGTGACCCGATCTCAGTTGCCCAGGTGTCGGCCGCCGCTGCAGAGAGAGCCCCGACAGCCATGAAAATCGCGACCGGATTTTCCGACACGATATGCCAGAGGCAGGCGAGGGCGAAGACGCCGCCATTTGCAAAGACCTGCATCGCATCGCGCGCACCACCCTTGGCAAGGATTCCCGCCGAAATCCTTTCCTTATCCTCGCTCCGAAACCGCGACAGCGCGGTTGAGGTGATGAAGAATCCAAGCAGTACCAGCACGAAGCCCCCGCCGGCGCCAAGCGCGAGCGCTCCCACCACGAGTGCTGCAAACGCACCCGATTTCGACAGCACTCTCTCGAGCAACTCTCCTCCTCATCAGGACAGGGAACCGCTTAACTTTACACGACCGCTTCTCCTGCCGATCCTCTACTGCAACGATGCCCCCAACCGTTCACGCCCGCGTACCGCTAAGCCTCCTTGCCGCAATACGCGATGTCGATTCGCCGGGTGGCGAGGCGGAAGCGGAATATGTTCAGGAGCTGCGCAACAAGCGACTCGGATTGAGCGACACCGTGTATGCGCAGATCAGGCGGTACGGCGACGCAGTCCGCCGCAGCCAGCAAATCTCCGTTGTAGAGGCTACAGGACTTGCGACCCTTATCGGTCGCCGCCCTGATGCCGAGGAAATTTTCCTTTCCGCCGGAAAGAAGATCGCCAACGAAGTCTACCAGACGATTTCCTCCTCGACACGCGGCGTAATTCTCATTCTTCCCGGTTTTCTCGCCCGGCCCATCGCGCTTGGACAGCTGCGGAAGATTGCCAGCCGGTACTTCAACGCCAGTATCGGTCGCACAGGGTCCTTCCTGACGCTTACTGTGGAGGATTCAGTCACAGCGGATCAGGCACCGCGCGGGATAGGATGCCGCTATTACGAGTCGGCACTCCGCGAGCTCCTGAGGCTGATGGTACGAGGGTCTGGCGCAGTTGACCATGTAAGGTGCATAACACGAGGCGAAGGCGCGTGCGAATGGCGCGCGGACTGGCGTTTCATCCAGAAATCCGAAACTAATGCTTGATACCCGCACACTTCCCGCGCTCCAGAGCGCAATTGCCGAGGCCGGGCTGGACGGCTGGCTGCTATTTGACTTTCAGGGCCTGAATCCGGTTGCCGTGGGACTGCTGCAGCTGCATGGAATGACAACCCGCAGGTACTTCGTGTTCATTCCGCGCACAGGCGCGCCAGTAGCGATCACACACGCGATAGAGCAGGGCCCCTGGAGTGAGTGGCCCGCGGACTGGACAAAGGATCGGTACAGCGGGTGGAAGCCACTCGAACAACTTCTCGAGAAGCACCTGTCCGGGAAGAAGATTGCAATGGAGTATTCGCCCGGCGACGCGATCCCCTATCTCGACAGAATCCCCGCGGGAGTCGTCGAGATGGTGCGGTCGGCTGGTGCAACTGTAGTCTCGTCAGCAGACCTGGTATCGCGATTCTACGCTGTCTGGACGGAGGCGCAGCTCGAATCCCACATTCGTGCGTCGAAGATCGTTTCCCGGATTGCCCAGGAAGCAATGCGGATGGCCGGCACGCGAGCCGATTCCGATCCTGCAACGGAGTTCGAGATACAGCAGTGGATCATGCAGCAGTTCGCGAACAGCAACCTCAATACGATCCACGAGATGATCGTCGCTGTTGGTCCGAACGCCGCCAATCCACACTATGAGCCCACCGCGCTCAACTCTGCGACGATCCGGCGCGGCGACATCCTGCTCATCGATCTTTTTGCGCGTGAGACCGACGGTGTCTTTGCCGACCAGACCTGGATGGCGTCACTCGGTACTCCCTCCGACCGTGACCGCAAGGTCTGGGAGGCGGTATCGGGGGCTCGCAAGGCGGCGGAAGATTATTTACGTGCGGCCATTCGTGAAAAGAGACCCGTCAAGGGAGGGGAGGTAGACGACGTCTCACGCGGATATATCGAACAGCGCGGCTTCGGCAAGTATTTCATCCATCGCACGGGCCATTCGATCGATTCGCGCGACCTCCATGGATCCGGACCGCATATCGACAATTTCGAGACACGGGAGGAGCGCCTGCTGCTTCCCGGTGTCGGATTTTCAATCGAGCCCGGTGTTTATATCGAAGGTGAGGTGGGGATGCGCAGCGAGGTGAACGCGTACGTCGGCATCGACGACGTCATAATCACGCCGGAAGACTTTCAGCGGGATCTTCTGATCATCTGACTGTCGGGATCCGCCCTGAGGCGCGGATCCTCGCCACCGAGACGCCAAAGCACAAAGCGATTGACTCCCATTCGCCTCGCGTCACGCACCAGGATGCCCACCAGCTCGGCGTCGCTGACCCAGATTTCCGCGTTGTCTACCTGCGCGTGCAGAGTGTGGGTCACCGGATCGCGCTCGATGTAGGAGCCCGTTCTCTCCAGCATCCGGTTCGCTTCCGCAAAGGAGATTCGCGAAGCGTCGCCGTACCGAATCCACCTGTATCCGTCTACGGGGATGGCGGCAACAATGCGATTCGACCCCGCTTCCGATGCGCGGGCACGGAGCTTCTGGCCAAACCATTCAGGAGAAGCGGGCGACCCGGGAGCTGTTCCTTTCGCGTGCTGGTCGAAAGAAAGAACCAGCAGAAGATCGCTCACATTTGCGAGCAGCTGTCCCGGATAGCCCGAAGTATCCGCCGCGGGAACGGCGATGACCACGGGCCGGATTCCACGCGCATGCGCAGAGTCCCTGATAGTGCGGGACACCAGAAGAAGCGCATCCAGATCGCGAGCGGTCATTCCTGCAAAGTCGAGCACCAGTCCCGAGTACCCGCCGCCAGCTGCTTCGGCGACTATGAGACTGGCCGCGTTATTCATGGCCTCCCGATCGGTCGCCAGACCCCGAATGGTTTCTGGATGGTGCCTTCCACCCTGGTAAGTGGTGACGAAAGCCATGCGTGCAGTCGATGACAGAAGGGCCGAGTCCTCGTAAGGTCTCACCGGCCTGTACGTCGCGCTGTCGATGACGATCCATCCCGTCAGTGCGACATCAATGTTCCGGCTGGCCGCGATGGATTGCGTGGGCGACGCATCACCCGGATCACTGAAAGCCCACCAGGACACCGGCACCGTAGTGGTTGCCGGTATCCGGACGCACGCAGCACCAAGCCCAGCCGCGACAAGCAGCCACGCGCGTTTCATGTGGCTACTTCTTTTTCTGTCGCGAGAGCCGGTAAATCATCACCGCTGCGCGCTCGCTCGCCCGGCGCAGCGAAGGCAGGTAGATCTCCTCATTTGGAGTGTGCTGTCCCGGTCCTGTCACGCCTATGCCATCCAGTGCATCGACGTAGTTGGAGATGTACGAGATGTCGCCCGCTCCGCGCTGGCCGGGATCCAGTGCCACAATCGGTCCCCTGCCGAGAGCCTGATTCACTGAATCCTCAACAGCGAGCACGGAATAGTTCCCGGGCGTTGGCGGCATTGCCGGATTCCCATCCTCGAACGTCAGCTCGGCGCTGGTCTGGGGAAGATTTCGCTCCGCGATCGCGCGCATTGTTGCGCGGGCCTTCTGGAGCTGCTCCGGAGTAAGGAAGCGAAGGTCCCCGGTTGCCACGGCCACCGGTGAAATGATGTTGATCTTTCCGGCGGTCGAGCCCGTGAGATTCATGGTGTCGAAGCTCACAGTTGTTCCCCCGATCAGCACCCCGGGGTTGAATGTCAGGTACTGCTCGCTGGACAGAGCGGTCCTGAATTCATTGAGGATGCGCGCAATCTCGTAGATGGCTCCATATCCGGATCCATTGGAAAACACTCCTGATGAATGCGCCTGGCGGCCGGTCACTCGAAGAGTCCAGGAGCTGAATCCCCGGCGCGCAACTGTGCCCTTTCCTTCATCCGACTCGAACGCGAGTGCGACATCACTGCGTTTGGCCGCATCGACGAGGCCGCGCCGCGAAATCGAGTCGGGCGAACCTGAGCTCTCTTCGTCACCGGTAAGGGCCACAATGATGTTCGCTTCGTCCAGAACTCCGGCATGGTGCATGGCCTTGAGCGCATAGAGAATCGCGACATCACCACCCTTCATGTCGCTCGTGCCCGCGCCCTTCGCGATTGTATCGGTCCGGGAAAACTTCTGGCCGTCACCTTCAAACACGGTGTCCAGGTGCCCGAGCAGCAGTATTCGCTTGCCATTCTTCCAGCGCCTGCCCTTGCGCTCTGCGAAGAAATTTCCTGCGCGGTTCATCTCGGGAGGCATGTTCTCCCACCGCGTCTGGAAGCCGAGCGCCTTGAGCTCCCGGTCGAATTCTGCGCCGACAGCGCGGACACCTTCGATGTTCAGCGTTCCGCTGTTGATGTTGACGATCTTTTCCAGAAACGAAATCGCCTCTTCTTCGTGGGCGCGAACGTAGTCCACCATCTTCTGCTCTGTCTTGGTGAGCTTCAGCTGGGCGGAAAGACCGGATGGAAACGCTGTGGCAAGAGCGAGGAAGGCAACGAGTAGACGAGTGAGCGACATGTATGTTGTTTGCGTGTGAGAAATTACGATGCTGAAATCCTAGCATTCGAATCGAGAAACCGCGACAATACAGCATGAAAAGAGAACGTCTTCTTCTGTTGGCTGCGGCCGTGGGTCTGCCGGCCATTTCGTCTCCTGCAGGAGCGCAGTCCGAAACGATTGTCACTGCCGACAGGATTTACACATCCGATGATTTTCGTCCAGTAGTGGAGGCGATGCTCATCCGTGGGGACAAAGTCGTGTTTGCCGGGTCGCTGCGCGAAGTTCGGGCACGGTCGTCCCGTGCGGCCACAGTGCAGAGCTTCGCGGGACGGACGATAGTTCCGGGAATGGTGGACGCCCACGCCCATCTCCTTGGCCTTGGACATGCCCTGCTGCGGGTCCAGCTCCAGGGGTCTCGTACTTATGATCAGGCGATCGAGAGAATCGCAGCGCGCGCGGCCACGACCAGGAAAGGGGAGTGGATAACGGGCCGCGGATGGGACCAGAATATCTGGCCGGTAAAGGATTTTCCGACGGAATCGGCACTCTCACGGGCAGTTCCCGATCATCCTGTATTCGTGCAGCGGGTGGACGGACACGCGGGTCTCGCAAACGCCGCAGCCATGCGGCTTGCCGGCGTCACAGCAGCGACGAAGGACCCTGAAGGCGGACTGATCGTTCGAGATGCACAGGGTAATCCGACGGGCGTGTTCGTGGACAATGCGCAGGATCTTATCGGCCGGGTCATTCCGGCCACCAGCAGGGCGCAGCGCAGGGAGGCGGTGCTGGGCGCGATTGCCGAGGCGAACAAGTGGGGTCTGACCGGGATACACGACGCCGGGCAGTCACGTACGACGATAGAGATCTACGAAGAGCTGGCGCGCGCGAACCGGTACAATATCCGCAACTACGTAATGGTTTCGGGTGACAGTGTTGACGTCAGCTATTACACCACTCGTGGACCGCGGAGTGGCATGTATAACGGACGCGTCTGGGTGCGTTCCATCAAGCTGTACGCCGATGGCGCACTTGGCTCACGTGGGGCGGCCATGCTCGAGCCGTACAGCGACGCTCCGCAAAATGTCGGGCTGCTCCTTACGCCGCAGCGGGAGCTGCAGCGTGTCACCGACCTAGCGCTGCGAAAGGGATTTCAGGTTGCGACTCATGCTATTGGGGATCGCGGAAATCGCGTCGCACTCGACGTCTATGATTCGGCACTGAGGAAGAATCCGGTTGCCGATCATCGCTTCCGCATCGAGCATGCGCAGGTGATCAGCCTGGCGGACATTCCGCGTTTCCCGCAGCTGGGCGTGATTCCCTCGATGCAGGCCAGCCACCAGACGAGCGACATGGGATGGGCGGAGGCACGCGTTGGCCACGGGCGAATCAAGGGTGCCTATGCATGGCGAGCACTTCTCGACATCGGCTCGATCATCCCGAACGGCAGTGACTTTCCTGTGGAAGAGGTGAATCCACTCCTGTCGTTTCACGCCGCTGTCACGCGCCAGGATCCCGGGAACCAACCGCCCGGCGGATGGTATCCAGAGCAGAGGATGACTCGTGAGGAAGCTTTGAAGGCGATGACCCTCTGGCCTGCGTATGCCGGTTTTCAGGAGAAGATTCTCGGATCGCTTTCGCCCGGCAAGTACGCTGATTTCGTCGTGCTGGACGCCGACATCATGCGGGTACCTGCCGACCAGATTCTTCGCGCGAACGTGCTGTCTACCTGGTTGGGCGGAAAATCAGTCTATCGGCGTGGGTCAAACTGAAGGTGGCACGGCGGTTGCCCCTCTCTGTCTGGTCCCTCTAACAATCAGTCGAGCACCAATGAGCCGTCGTAACGGCCTTCTTTATATAGTAGTAAGCGCCCTCATCACTGTATCGGCCTGCTCCGGTGAGGACGGTGCTTCTGCCGCCCCTGTCGAGCGCAGGAAACCTGCGGTTCCCGCGCGCGAAGCGGTGGTTACCGCCCCGTCCGGAGCCTACCGGGCCGTTGCCGTCGCCAATGGGGGCAGCATTACTGGAACCGTGCAAATCGCCGCGGGGGCAACCGCGCTGGTTCCACCACTTCCCGAGAGTCTTCCGCCCGGCTGCTCTGCGGCCGAACGCGGATCCGATGTGGGCAGCGGCGGCGTTCTGCGTGAAGCCATTGTCTGGCTGACTGACATCCGCACCGGAAAGGGATTTCCCATCGAGCGTCGTTTCGATCTCGTGAACGAGAACTGCCTGCTATCGCCGCGCGTTCAGCCTGTCTTTGCCGGGGGAACCATCAATGTCGGCAGCAATGACGCCGTCATGCACCACAACCGGTTCATCAATGTCGCTACGGGGGAATCTGAGGCAATCGCCCCGTTCAACGACAAGGGCGAGATCATACCCTTCGACAGGCTGCTGACGAAAACAGCCCAGTATGAGGTGGTTTGCGATGTACACAAGTGGACGCACGGCTGGCTTCTCGTGTTGGACCACCCGTACTATGCGCAGACCGGTGCGAACGGATCATTTTCGCTCGAGGGAATTCCAGCCGGGAACTATCGCATCCGTGCCTGGCACCCTTCGTTTGGTATCGCCGACGGTTCTGTGACTGTGACTGCGGGATCAGCCAGCACTGTGACCCTTACAGTTGCTCCGAAGCCAGCCAGCGCGCCCGCTTCGTAGTTCACCGCCCGCGCATTTCAGGAGTCCGCCAGGGACTCCCTGAACTGTCCACGGTAGAGCCGCGTGTAAACACCTTCTGCGGCAATGAGGGAGGAGTGGGTGCCTTCCTCGACAATCTTTCCCCGGTCCATCACCACGACTCGATCGGCGCGCAAAACGGTGCTGAGGCGATGCGCGATTATCAGGGTGGATCGTCCGCGCAAAAGATCTTCCATTGCCGCTTCCACCAGCCGCTCGCTTTCGCTGTCGAGACTGGAGGTCGCTTCATCGAGGATCACGAGCGCAGGATTCTTCAGGAAGACACGCGCGATCGCGATTCGCTGGCGCTGGCCGCCTGAAAGCTTTACTCCGCGTTCACCGACCCGCGTGTCCAGTTTTTCGGGCAGGCGATCGATGAATTCCCAGGCGTGAGCTGCCCGGGCTGCGGAAACAATCGCCTCGTCTGAAAAAGGCGGAAGGTCAGGATTCCGGCCAACGAACGCGATGTTCTCGCGAACTGTTCCGCTGAACAGCGCCGGCTCCTGCGGAACGATCCCCACCGCGCTGCGAAGATCGCGAAGCGACAGCTCGCGGACATCGATGCCGTCAAGCGTGATCCGGCCTTCGCCCACGTCCCAGAAGCGTGGAATGAGCGAGGCAATCGTTGTCTTGCCGGCTCCGCTTGGTCCCACGAGCGCGACCACCTCACCCGGTGCAATCGATAGAGAGATTCGGTGCAGCACGTCGGGCAGTGACTCGGAATACCTGAAGCTCACGTTCGTCAGCTCGAGCGCACCTCGAACGGGATCAGGCAGAATCCGGGGAGCGGCAGGATCCTGCACCGTCGGCTTTGTCTCCAGCAGCTCGAATACCCGCTTTGCCGCTCCAACAGCTTCCTGGTAGGCACCGAACAGCGAAGCCAGGGATCCGACGGCGCCTGCGACATACATCGCATAAAGGAGGAACGATACGAGTGCCCCGGCGGTCAGCGTGCCGGCGAGCACCATCCGCCCGCCCTGCCACAGAACCACGACGACGCTGCCGAATCCGAAGAATGTCAGGATTCCGAAGAATGCCGCACGAATCCACGCACGACGCAGGGCCGCCCCGATTACATCCTGGAGGTGCGATGAGTATCGGGCAATCTCCGTTTGCTCGCGGGTGAAGCTCTGAACCGTCCGAATCTGCGAGAACGCTTCGTCTGCGGTTCCCATCGCTTCCGCGACCCGGTCCTGCACGCCCGCGCTCGCCTTTCGGAGCATGCGACCGAATACCACCGACGCTCCCACCACGACCGGCACGACTGCGAGCGTGGTAGTCGTCAGCGCCGGGTGGGTGAGGGTCAGCAGAACTATTCCACCGACGAGGAAGAGCGCCTGCCTGGTGAACTCGGACAGATTCGACGAAAGCACTGTTTGCAGAACCGCGGTGTCTGCTGACAGTCTGCTTGTGAGCTCTCCGGTTCGCGCGTCGGTAAAAAAGGCGGGCGACAGGTGAATGAGTGATTCAAAGAGGTCACGCCGCAGCTTCGCAACGATTTTTTCTGCAGTGGACGTCAGCAGGTATACCTGCGTGAAGTTCAGTGCTGCCTGCACTGCGAACATTCCGATCAGGACGAGCGCAATCTGATTGAGGGCTGACGCGTCGGCGGAGATAAAGGCAGAGTCTAGCATCCGCCGCACGATCTGCGGAAACGCGAGTGCGATCGATCCGCTGAGCAGGAGGCACACAGCCGCGATGGCGAGACTCGAGCGGTGCGGCTTGATTCGCGGGAGCAGCCGCGAGAGCGGAGTGCTCCCTGTATCGCTCACTCTAGTGGTTCATGTGCGGCATCGCTGCCGCAGGGGCTGCAGGTGCTCTGCTCACGGCTACCTGCTTGTCCACCACCATGGCGGCAAACAGGAGCGCAAGGTAGAGCAGGGAGTACTTGTAGGTCCACCAGGCGGGCTTGGTCCAATCTGAGGCGAGCTTCGTTCGGACTACCCCACTCATGAGTATTCCGCCAAGAACGAGAGCGCTGAAGAAATAGATGGCGCCGAAGGCCCCGAATGTGACCGGCAGGAGCGTTATCGCTATCAGCACCACCGTGTACCAGAGCATCTGGTTTATCGTTTCCTGCTCGCCCCAGATGTTGGGCGCCATCGGAATTCCCGCCTTGCCGTAGTCGCGCTGCTTCAGCAGTGCGAGCGCCCAGAAATGCGGTGGCGTCCAGAAGAACACGATTGCGAAAAGGTACCAGGCAGCGAGGTCTATGCGTCCTGTCATTGCAGCCCAGCCGACGAGCGGCGGGAATGCGCCGGCGGCGCCGCCGATGACGATGTTCTGCGGGGTGCTTCGTTTCAGCCAGCGCGTGTAAATGAAGACGTAGAAGTAGAAACCAGCCAGCGCGAGCAGTGCAGTAAGCACGTTGGTAGTCTTCGCCAGCAGGAATGTTGCCCCCGTTGCGAGAGCGATGCCGAATGCGAGCACGGCCAGCGGAGTCATGCGCCCGCCCGGAATGGGACGCAGCTTCGTGCGTGCCATGCGGTCATCGATATCGCGGTCGAGATACATGTTCACGGCATTCGCCCCGCCGGCCATCAGGTATCCGCCGACCGAAACGACGAGAACCGTGAGCCAGGTTGGCCGGCCCGCGACGAACATTGGCGCGACCGTCGTGACGAGCAGCAGGGAAATGATTCGCGGTTTCGTGAGCATCACGAAATCGCGCAGCAGCGACTGCGGCTTGGTGTCCGCGGCGGGCGCCGTCATGCGGCGTCCCTTGTTCCCTTCCGCGCGAGCATCGCGACAATGAAGATCGCCAGCCAGACGAGCACACCCACTGCCTGGTGCAGCGACTGCAGTCCGCGCGGCAACTTCATCTCAACCAGCGCAGCGGCGACGAACACCTGAAGGATGATCAGTCCGAGTGAGGCCCAGGCAGCGCGCTTGATGGGAACAGGTGCACCGCGCTTCAGGATCCCCATCGTTATTCCGATGACATGGAAGAGCAAGAGAAAGGCGAGTACGCGGTGAGTCAGCTGGATGTGCAGCCCGGGCCCGCTGGCCATGCCGGTGCGGCACCACGGAAATCCGCCGCACGACCCCGCAGCGCCTACAATATTCGCAGTGAGCGCGCCCGTTACGAGAACGAGAAAGCCAAGTCCGACCGCGGCACCAGATGAACGATAGGTTGACCGGGAAACTCCGGCGAGATTGCCGCCCGCGCCGAACCCTCCCGCCCGGATTGCAGCAGTGGCAAGCAGAGCGAGCAGGGTGACGGCGCCAATGAGATGCACGACAACCACGTATGGCTGCAGTCCCATCTTCACCGCCGACCTGCCAAGCAGTCCGACTCCGACCACGACAACAAGCGAAAGCTGCACACTGCGAAACACCCGTGGCGCGTCTTCGTTACCCGATCGCTTCAGGCGCCATGCAATGACATAGAGCAGGATGATGGTCAGTCCGAGCAGCGCGCCAAGCACCCGGTGCGTGAGCTCGATTCCTGTTTGTGCATTGCCAAGGTCAGGCAGCCAGCTGCCAAGGCAGCGGGGCCAGTGCTCTCCGCAGCCCATGCCGGAGCCTGTGATTCGCACGACGGCTCCAAACACTATCTGTATATAGGCCAGCGCGATCGACAGATACGCGAGTATTCTCAGGGTTTTCATTATTGGGTCTTCATCGCGCTAAAGGTGGCGAACAGCAGGAATCCGAGAGCGATCGCCGGAACGATGCTCCATGCCACTTCTCCAAAGCGTGTGGCGCCCGGAGGGAGCGGAAGCTTTGAGGTCTTGAGTGCAGAGCGGAGGATCGCAATCTCGCCGACGATACAGGACAGGGCGCAGATGCCGAACAGAATTTCACCAACAGGCATTTTGTCGGATTAAGGAATGGTGCAAAGATACTCGCATTGCGGCGCGTTCTGGAGTACCGTATCCGCATGATTCAAGGCCGCTCAGAAGATTCGAGGCTCCCCCGGCAGCTTGGGTTGTGGAGCGCAGTGTCATTTGTAATCGGTACGACCATCGGCTCCGGGATTTTCCGCTCGCCCGCGGGAATTGCCGACAAGCTGCCCGGCGTCCTCCCGCTGATGGCAGTCTGGATAACCGGCGGACTGTTCGCGCTTTGCGGAGCGCTGACATACGCCGAGATGTCGGGGGCCTATCCGCAGAGCGGGGGCGTGTATGCGTTCCTGAGGGAAGGATGGGGGCGCCTTGCGGCGTTTCTGTTCGGATGGGCCGAGCTGGTGCTCATCTGTGCCGCCTCCCTGGGCGCGATATCACTCACATTCGCAGAGTATTTCGTGCGGGTGCTCGGTCACAATCCGGCATTGGAGCCATACAGCACCCTGGCTCACTATGTGGCCGCGCTCGCGATCATCGTGGTAGGGTTCTTCAACTACATCGGGCTGAGATGGGCGTCACTGGTTCAGAACATCACCACCATCGCCAAGTTCGGTGCGCTCATGCTGATCGCGCTGCTGGCATTCACGATCGCGCTCCCCAAGGGCGGTGAAGCCCATTTTCAGCCCATGATGCCGGAGGGCGGATTCTCCATCGCACCATTTGGCCTGGCACTCGTTTCAGTTCTCTGGGTTTACGATGGATGGGGGGACCTCACCTTTCTCGGCGGGGAAGTGTCCGAGCCGCGCAAGAATCTGCCGCGCGCGCTGATCATCGGGACGCTCGGGATTATCGGTATTTACGTGATCGCGAACCTGGCCTACATGTCGGTACTGTCGATCGAGGAGATGCGGCATTCCAAGCTCGTTGCTGCGGACGTGGCGGAGCGGCTTATGGGAGCCCCTGGCGTGGTCTTCGTGGCGGCAACCGTGATGCTGTCCACATTTGGAACGCTGAACGGCTCGGTACTGGGCAGGTCGCGAATTTTCTTCGCGATGGCTGATGACGGGTTGCTTCACAGGAAGGTGGCCTCCGTCCATTCCAGGTATCGGACGCCGCACGTTGCGATTCTGCTCCAGACGGTGCTGGGGGTGGTTTTTGTTCTCATGGGCACATTTGAGCAGCTGGCCGACGCCTTTGTGACTGCCATCGTGCCATTTTATGCTCTGGCAGTGGCCGCCATCTTTGTTCTAAGGCGCCGGCCGGGATACTCGCCTCCGTTTCGCGTGCCAGGGTACCCAGTCGTACCCCTGCTTTTCATACTTGCGACCATCTATCTGCTGGCAAACGCGGTGATCGATCCGGCCAGCCGGCTGGCAACGCTGCTCGTGCTTGGCGTCATCGTTTTGGGTATCCCCGTTTACTACCTGACCGTAGGGCGAAAACGCGCCTGAAAAGGTGACCATTTGGATACACTTTTTTTCTTGACCGTTTGCCGTTCCAAGGCATACCTTTTAGCTCCCTCTCACCCCTCTTTTCTCCTATGATCAAAACCCGTTTGTTTGTAGCGCTCGCGGCAGTATTTGCGATCGCCAGTGCCGGAGTGAAATCCGTCGCTGCCCAGGGTGTAACAACAGGCGCCATCGCGGGAACCGTCACCGATGAAAACGGTGCCGGAGTCGCGAATGCGCAGGTTCAAATTACAAACCGCTCGACCGGTTTCAGCACCGGCGGACTCACGCGCGAAGGTGGTAACTACATCGTGCAGGGTCTGGAAACCGGCGGCCCTTACTCCATGACAGTTCGCCGGATCGGCTACCAGCCGTCTACCCGCGACAACCTCATTATCGGACTGAGCGCGACCACCCGGGTCGATATCCGGCTGACCCAGCAGGCAGCGCAGCTGTCCGGCGTAGTCGTTAGCGCCACTGCCTCGACGTCGGACATGACGCCGAGCAACATGGGCACCAAGACAACGGTCTCCGATACGGTCATTCAGCGTCTTCCGACGACCAGCAGAAATCTTACCGATTTCATCAAGCTTACCCCGCAGGTTTCAAGCTCCGGCCCTGGCTTCTCCGGCGGCGGTATGTCGAACCGCATGAACAACGTGCAGATCGACGGAGCTACCGAGCGTGACGTGTTTGGACTTGGCTCGACGGGGCAGCCCGGTGGCCAGATTGGCGCCAAGGCGATCTCGATCGACGCAGTGAAGGAGTTTCAGGTTCTGCTGGCTCCATTTGACGTACGACAGGGAAACTTTGGCGGCCTTCTCCTGAACGCCATCACGAAGAGCGGCACGAACACCTGGAGTGGTACGGCATTCCGCTACTACAGAGACCAGGATTACGGCCGTAACGTGCCGGTTCTGCGCGCCACACAGTTCAAGCGCGATCAGTACGGCTTCTCGCTTGGTGGTCCAATCATCAAGGACAGGCTGCACTTCTTTACCGCCAACGAATGGCAGCGCGAATCGACGCCGGTCACCGGTCCCTTCCGCGGCCAGCCGGCCGGCACCACTCCGGCCTTCCCGTTCAGCGAAGACGAGCTCAATCGGTTCGAAGCTGCATACACGGCGAAGGGCGGCAATGCAGGATCGGCCGGCATCCTGAACGCGGGCGCACCCATGGACAACCTCTTTGGACGCCTCGACTTCCAGATCAACGATGTGCACCGCCTCGTTGCACGCTTCAACTACACTGACGCAACAGACGAAGGCAGGAGACAGAATTCGCGTACGTCCACACGCGCGATCTACACCTCCAACATGCACCAGATCAACAGCAAGAAGAAGGCGCCTGTCTTTCAGCTGTTTTCCAACTTCAAGAACGGCTGGAGCAATGAAGCGTTCGCGGGTGCATCGATCGTTCGTGATCGCAGAATCCCGGGCGATGCGTTTCCCCAGATCACGGTCAATTATTCCGGTGGAAGAAGCATCATCGCTGGAGCGGATGAGTTTTCACAGGGTAATGAGCTCGATGTCGACACCTATGAATTCACCGACAACCTGACGCTGCCGTTCGGTGCGCATAGCATTGTCGTTGGAACCCGTAACGAGTTCACCAAGCTGCGCAATCTCTTCGCGCAGAGCTCGCTCGGCGCATGGAACTTCGCAGATATTGCCGGATTTGAATCCGGCGCCGCACCGACAGGAATGCGCAAGAATCTGCTGAAGCGGGATGGCGGCAATGCCTATTTTGACGCCCTCCAGACCGCGCTCTACGCACAGGATCAGTGGACCGTATCACCAAAGCTGACCCTGACGCTCGGTCTCCGCGCCGACATCAGCAACTTCCTCACTGATCATGCCTTCTCTCCGGCTGTGGATTCCGCATACGGGAAGCAGACTGTGCCCGGTGGGGCCTTGCAGTGGTCGCCGCGTTTCGGCTTTAACTGGGATGCAACAGGCGACCAGATGAATCAGGTCCGCGGTGGAATCGGCCTTTTCGTAGGCACTCCCCCGTACGTATGGCTCGAGAACGCATACGTGAACAATGGACTGGTTCAGGCCATTCTTGATTGCGGCTCGGCTCGCGGCGTGCCGGACCCGGCGCCTGCATTCACCGTCAACGTTGCGAGCATTCAGGCATGCGCCAACGGACGGGGTGCAAACCCTGTTGGACTGATCAGCTTTGTGGACAAGGACCTCAAGTTCCCGCAGCCACTGCGTGCGAACCTGGCGTATGACCATGTCCTCGGCGCAAGCAACGTCGTAGCGACGATCGAGGGTCTGTATTCGCGCACCCTGAATCAGCTCTTCTTCGTCAACAGCAACCTTGCGGCACCGACCACCAAGGACAAATTCGGCCGCGTCCTGTACGGCACGATTGCCACAACCGGCATCGCGACCGCAACCCGTCCGCCCGCAGTCGTGGCAAATGGCGGCGCGGCGAGATTCCCTCAGGCGATCAATCTCAAGAACCAGAACGAGGATTACGCATACAACATCACGGCTCAGCTGCGGAAGCGGTACTCCGACAACTGGGAAGCGCTGGTTGCGTACACCTTTGGAAGAGCAAGGGACGTTCAGAGCTTTACCTCAAGCACCCATAGCTCGAACTGGGCGTTTGGACGGACGCTTTCAGGCCGCCAGGAAGATGCATTTACCGGCGTCAGCCTGTTCGACCAGCCGCACAAGCTTGTTGCCTTCTATACACGCAGCTTCAACTGGGCCGAGAAGCTCGGAAGCTGGGGGAGCAAGCTTTCCACGGACCTGACAGTTTCATATCAGGGTGTGTCGGGTGCGCCGTTTGATTATGTGTACGGCGGCTCGAGTGGACGCGGCGACATGAACGCCGACGGCCAGCAGGGCAATGATCTCCTGTACGTTCCGCTGAACGCGAATGATCCGAATGAAATCCGGTTCGCCAGTCTGACGACTGGTGGAAGGACTCTGACGCCCGCACAGCAGGCTGCGGCGCTCGAGCAGCTCATTTCGATTACTCCGTGCATGCGCGACAACCGCGGCAAGATCCTCGCGAGGAATTCCTGCCGCTTGCCCTTCTCGAACACCTTTGACGTGCAGCTGCGTCAGTCGATCCCGACGATCATGGACCAGCGCCTCTCCATCATGCTGGACATCTTCAACTTCGGTAACATGGTCAACAAGAACTGGGGTCAGCAGCGCGTGAACCCACTGGGCAGCTTTAACAACATCAACCTGGTGACGCACACTGCCAGCAGCTCTGCAGATGCAACTACTGCAGTGCCGACGGTTCAGTTCAACTACACGACCTTCGACCCGACCAACAGTGGAACGCTGCAGCCCACTCAGGCGGGCAACTTCGCCAGCAACTTCTGGCGGATGCAGCTTGCGGCGCGTTACAGCTTCTAAGTAGCGGCAGCAAAAAGTTTCAGGAGGGCACGGACGGCGAAAGCTGTCCGTGCCCTTCGCTTATCTTACAGCCATGATCTCAAGACATTTTTCAATCGCTATCGCTGCAGCATTGAGCTTCGCCTCTGTTGCTTCCGCACAGAAACCGGTGGAGTCCGCCGCAGATTCCGCCCGCAGGCTGGGAACCGTGACTGTCACGGCCACACGGCAGGAGGAGAGCCTGGTAATGGCTCCACTCGCAATCAGCGTCGTCACGCCTGCAAAGCTCGCGACCAAACGCGGCTACTCCCTGGACGAGGCATTGCGCGACATGCCGGGCGTGCTGGCGCAGTCGCGTTCAGGAACGAGTGACATTCGGCTGGTCATACGCGGGTTCGGTGCGCGTGGTGCAGGTGACCGCTCCAATGCCGGGACGTCGCGGGGTGTTCGCGTCGTTCTGGATGGCATTCCTGAAACGGAGCCGGACGGGCGAACCGCCTTCGACCTCGTTGACATGGCGGCGGCCAGCCGCATAGAAGTCATTCGCTCCAACGCGAGCGCACTGTACGGAAATGCCGCCGGGGGCGTCGTGGATATCACCACGGCAATGGTTCTCGAAGACAATTTCCAGAGCCTGACTCAGATGGCCGGCAACTTCGGCCTCCTGCGCACTTCTCTCAGGGCGGGCCAGAGAATCGGCGAAGGTTCGCTTGTCCTCACCTTTACCAACACGGGAATTGACGGCTGGCGCGCAAACTCGAGTGCGCGACGCCAGCTCGTGAACGCAGCCTTCAGCAGCGCGCCCGAAGCAGATACGCGCGCCAAGCTGATCGCCACTTTCGCGAACGATCTGTTTCACATTCCCGGGCCGCTGAGCCTGGCGCAGGTCGAAGCAGATCCCACCCAGGCGAATGCTACATATGCCGGGCGGGATGAGCGCCGCTATAACCGCCTGGGAAGGCTGGGTGTTTCCTTCGAGCACGACGTCAACAAGGCGAACAGCTTCGGTGGCATGCTCTTCGTAAACCCGAAGGTGCTCCAGCGCTCGGAGCGCGGAACGTTTCGCGACTTCAACCGCTACCATCTCGGCGGCAATGCCATCTATCACAACACCCGGCAGTACAATGCCCGGGTAAATGGGAAGACCGTTATCGGGGCAGACGCGGCTTATCAGGGCGGAACGATTCTGTTTTACGGCCTGAATGCAGCAAACGGGCGCGGCACTGATCTCAGGGACAACAAGGCCGAAGGTGCCACAAACACGGGCCTGTTCGTGCAGCATGAAGTGGTGCTTGGCGAGAAGCTGAACATCGAGCTCGGGGCCAGGTACGACGACATCACCTACAACTACAAGAACAACATTTCACCCTGGCTCGATGCCGTTAAGTCCTTCACCCGGGTGACGCCGAAAATTGGCATCAGCTGGCTGATTGGCTCGTCGCACAGCATGTATGCGAACGTGGGGGGCGGTATCGAGGCACCTGCGGGCAATGAAACTGATCCAGCAGGGACATTTGGACAGGATACAGTTACCGCGCTAAACCCTCTGCTCGACGCAATTCGCTCCACCACCTATGAGGTTGGGACGAGAAACGCGGTGCGCACTACCCGGCTGGGGACAGGCATGGTCACTTACGAGATGGCGCTTTACCGCACGAACGTGGTGAATGACATTGTTCCTTACAGGGGAGGAAGGTTCTACTTCACAGCAGGGAAGGTAAAGCGTGAAGGCGCTGAGTTCGGCGCAACCGTGCGCGCCAGCAGCGGCTTCGGGGCCGACGCGTCGCTCACACTCTCCAGAAACCGGTATGTGAAGTATCTCGTCGATTCTGTGCACTACGGTCGTCCGGGACATTTCGCCGACTACGCAGGCAACAAGATGCCCGGGGTTCCGGACGCGTACTATTCCGTAAGCCTCTCACAGAGATTGGAAGCCAGTGTTCCATTGGAGGCCAAGTTGGGAGTTCGCGGCCTCGGAAAATATTTTGTGGACGACGCGAACCGCGTTTCTGTGCCGTCACACAACCTTGTGGACCTGACGTTTGCTGTCGGGGATCCGTTGTCGCTTGGGCGCGGGCTGAGCATGCGCGGGTTTGTAGAGATTGCCAACCTGCTGGACAGGAAGCACATAGGTTCGGCGTTTCTGAATCCCGACATTGTGAACGGAGTTCCGCTGGCCTATGAGCCCGGTGCGCCGAGAACCTTCGTGGTTTCCGTCACGCTCACAAGGCGTAAGTGATCTTCATTAAGTCTTAATTAATCCAAGGCTCACAATCTCTTAATCCGGGAAAGCGTGCCTCCGGTGGTACTGTTGCGTCGAATGTATGTACCGCAGACACCGGAGGAGAAATGTTCATCGAACTCGTTGAATCGAATCGAAAGGCCCACCGTTCGGCCGGGGGTGCAATTGCCAGCGTTGCACTCCACACCGGCCTGATTGTCTTCGCAATTGCAGCCACGGCAAACGCGCGAACGAATCATGGGCCCGTCATAGTGGATCCGACGGTGATCTATGTCCCCCAGCGCACGCCGGATGCTTCAGCCAGTCCGGCTGCGAAGTCAGTGAAGCCTGTCGTGACAAAAGCGGAAACAATGCCAGCCGCTGCCCCGACTATCGCGCCTATCGCAGTTACGACTGGGATTCCCGACATCGGGGTTGCACTACCGACCCCTGAGCCCACATGGACGACTGGTGCCGGCAGCCCGTCCACTCCGGTGGGAACGGAAGAGTCGGGCGAAGGCACGACGGGTCCGCTGACAGCTTTCGAGGTAGACAAGGCAGTCCGTGCGTTTCGCACCAACAGGCCGCCAACATATCCGGACATCCTGCGCGCGCAGGGAATCGAAGGTGAAGTGATTGCCCGCTATGTAGTCGATGAGAGTGGCCGTGTAGATATGACAACAGTTGAAGTCGTCAGCGCAACGAGCCCTGCCTTTTCGGATGCCGTCAGAAGTGCGTTGCAGCGTGCCCGTTTCCAGCCTGCCGAAGCCGCGGGGAGAAAGGTCGCGCAGCTGGTTGAGCAGAGATTCCAGTTTCGACTGAACTAAGCATCTACAGGATGTGGGCGGTCGACCAAAAAAATGTCATTGCTCCTGTGCGATGCGCTAAATTAGGGGCGCAGTCAAACACTTACTCCGCCCCTAATGGAAATCTCCATCATCGCGCTGAACTTCCTGTACGCAGGACTGGGTGTTGTTCTGATGTACCTGAGCTACCGGATCATCGACTGGCTGACCCCGCACATTGATTTCACCGCGGAACTGAAGCGTGGCAATATCGCAATCGCCATTTTCATTGCGGCGCTGTTTCTCTCGATAGCCCTGATCGTCGGCGGCGCGCTCAAGTGACCGGCAGGGTATTCTCCGCCGTACTCTCACTTCTCATCGTAACTGCCCTTCCTGCAGGCGCACAGAAAAAGGTGCTGGGCAACGAAGGGCTGATGGGCCGGATGGAACGTGCAGCACAAAAACGCCAGGCGGCGATTGCACGGGATACGTACGATCCGATCTTCCGGAAATACTCGAAACGGTATTTCGGAGTTGGCTATGACTGGCGCCATTTCAAGGCTCAGGGAATGGCCGAGAGCGAGCTGAATCCCACTGCGAAAAGCCGGGTGGGAGCGCGGGGGATCATGCAGCTGATGCCGGGTACGTTCAATCTCATTTTCGATCCGCGAAAGATTCCGCGAAACATTACCGACCCGGAATTCAACATTGCCGCCGGCATCATGCATGACCGGTACCTGTGGGGCCGCTGGAAGCGTGATGGCGTCGCACAGGATGACCACGCCGATTTCATGTTCGCCAGCTACAATGCCGGGGAAGGACCCATCATCCGGGCACGCAAAGCGGCTACAGCCAAGGCGCTCGAGCCCGGCCGGTGGAACGCAATCGAGGCAGTTGCGCCGGACATTTCGGCGTGGCGCTACAGGGAAACTCTCGGCTACGTTCGCAAGATACGAAGCAACTACAGCGAGCTAAAAAACCGGTAAGGCGTTTTCGGTTTTCCGCCTGACCGCAGCCGATAAAGCCTACAACGGAAGACGGAAAAGGTTCTCAACGCAGAACGCATAGCGCGCCCCTGCAGATCCTAGAAGATCTTCAGGTTGATGTACTTCCTCGGGTTCGCCTTGAAGTCGGCAGTCAGCGAATCCATTCTCTGAATCAGCATTCTTACATCGTTGTACATCCCGGGATCGTTGAGGAGTTTCGCAACGGTCCCGTTTCCATTGTCCACCTTCGCCAGGATCGAGTCGATCCGCGCCGTGGTGGCCTTCATGTCGCTGGTGAGCGTCGCCATGTTCGCACTCGCGGTGCGAAGGTTCGTGACGGTCGAGTCGATCTTGGCGGGATCGACCGCACTCGCCGCGCGGCGCACAGCTTCCTGGGTTGCAGTCAGTTGACGGTTCTGCTGCGCAGCAACGACAGCCAACTGGGCAATCAGCCGGTTGGTGCCTGCGAGGGCCTGCCGCATGTCCTTGATGCCGCCGCCCGCAACCAGTTCACGTTCCATTTCCCGGGTAAGAGCGTTGACCGAAGTGCCCACTGAATCCGCCTTCGCAGTGATCTCTGAAAGTCCCGGCGCCGAGGGCGCTACAGGAATGGTATCGCCGGGCTTGAAGGAAACCGGGTTGGGCCTGACCGGCGTCAACGCGATCGCCATGTCGCCAAAAATCCCGTTGGCTACGACACGGGCACTGGAGCCGACAGGCACCTGGAAATCCTTCACGATCCGCATCGTGGTGACCAGCGTTCCGTTCTGGTTCAGCTCGACCCTGTCCACATATCCGACATTTACACCGACCAGCAGGACGGGCTGGCCCTGCTTGAGGCCGGCTCCCCAGGGAAATTTCGCGTACAACGGATATCCCTTTGACAGGCCACCGCGCGCAAGCCAGAGCGAGCCAATAATCGCTACAGCAAGTGCGACAGTTATGAGAATGCCAACGAGTACTTCGTCCCTTTTTTTCATGCCTGTAGATAAGGTGCGAGCAAGAGCGCGGTGATTGCGTCCAGAATCAGGATTGCAACGGAGGTGATGACAACTGCCTGTGCCGTGCTGCGGCCAACTCCTTCAGCTCCCACGTCTGCGGTGTATCCCTCGTACGAGCAGAAAAACGCTATCGCAGCGCCGAAGACGGTGGCCTTAATGATACTATAGATGATCTGAAACGGGCTGAACGCCAGCCTGAGACCCTGGGTGAAGTCGTATGCTGTTACATCGGTCGCCACGACTGCTGTACCGAATGCGGTGAGCACACCCACGGTGTCGGCCAGAATCGTGAGGATGGGCAGCATGATGATCGCGGCAAGCATTCGAGGTACGATCAGGTAGGCAACCGGGTCGTATGCAAGTGTTTCGAGAGCATCGATCTGTTCCGTGACCCGCATGGTTCCAATCTCAGCGGTGATTCGGGCTCCCACCCGACCAGTCAGCACCAGCGCCGTGAGCAGCGGTCCGAGTTCCAGGATGATCGACTGCCGTGCAATCAGGCCGACCACTGAGAGCTGGACGCCGCCAAAGAGCTGGTAGCGGGTCTGGAATGCGGTTACTGCACCGATGAATGCCGCCACGATCGCGGCGAGCGGCACAGAGTCCACGCCGATGTTTCGCATCTGGCGCATGGTCTCGGGCCAGAATGTATTCCAATCCTTGAGGGCCCGGCCGATGTCGCGCGCAAAATAGCCGCGCTCACCTACGCGACGAAACAGCCCGGCAACAGCGCCCGTCAAGTTTGCACCCGCTTCATGAGTATCACGCCCGCAACCGTGAAGACAATGCTGGGAATCCAGGCGGCAAGTTCCGGGGACATGAAACCCTTTGCGCCGAATGCTTTCGTGAGCTGAATGAGCATCAGGAACACTACAGTGGTCGCGAGACTAATGCCTATTCCGTATGCCGCTCCACCGCGCTGAGTGCTCGTTGCCAGAGGGGCTCCGAAGAGAAGAATGACGATGCAGGTAACCGGTATCGCGATCTTGAGCATTCGCTCGACCCTTAGGTTGTTGACATCAGATCCGGAGCGTTCCAGTGCTGTAATAAACCGCCCCAGCTCCCTGAAATCCATTTCCGCGGGTGCCTTTGGCGATGCAGTGAGCTCGGTCGGCTTCTCCACGAATTTCCGGTCGGTAAGGGAATCGAATGAGAAGGTCACATTCGTCATCGAATCCGGGACAATGTGCATGGTCCCGCGGCGGATCACCCAGCCCTTCGGCGCCGTGTACGCGGCGTTGGTTCCTGTCACTACATAGGTAGGATAGGCCGGGCCGGTACCCCGGCGTTCGATCACGATTCCATCGATGGCTCTGTTCGTTACGTGCAGTGACCCAACCTTGTAAACCCGCCCGCCGTCTCCAGCGAATGCGAAGTTGTAACGCTCACTGCTGCCGGAAAACTTCTTGGTTTCCAGAAGCTCCAGCTTCCGCTTGCTCGAATGAGGCGCCATCTCACCAATGACAAGGCCGGCCATTGTCGCCAGCAGCGCGCCCGCAAACAGGGGAGCAATCAGCCGGTAAAAGCTTATCCCCGATGCCTTTGCCGCGGCAATTTCGGAATGCCTTGTAAATCCACCGATGGAAAAAACGGTCGCAAAGAGTACAGCGGCTGGCAGCACCAGAAACATGGACTCCGGAAGTCCGTACAGGTAGCTGAGCGCAATCCTGCCGGCACCCAGATTCCTGCCCAGATAGGTGTCGATATTGTCGGTGAGGTCTATGATAATCAGCAGCAGGGGAAACCCGAGTGCCGTCGCTACGAAGATCTTCCAGAATTCGCTGAAGACATACCGGTCGAGCGGCTTGATGAAATGCTTCAGCATCCGTCAGGCTGTCGCGCGAAAGTTGCGGCGCCGCATCCGCCGGATCCGGTGTTGCAGGTTCGCGAACGTCTCCGCGAAATCTCCACCCCGTGCGGTCGCGGATTCAGTTCCCATCTTCGACAGCAGATATACGCCGGCGGTGCCGAAAATGATGTTTGCGAGCCACATCGAGATGAAAGCCGGCATCATTCCGCGTTTTGCCAGAGACTCTCCGCCGATCAGGCAGATGTAATAGAGCGCGAAAACGAGCAGGCTCACTCCGATTGTGAGCCCCACGCCGCCCCTCGGAAATCGCAGCGCAACCGGCGCACCGAGAATGACGAAAATGAGACAGGCGACGGCAAGCGCGAATTTCTTGTGAATCTCGACGTAGTACGAATTGACCAGCGTGGAGTGTTCGACCATGCGCGCACGGGCGGCATCCACCAGCGGCTGGATGCTGCTCACGTCGATCTCGCTGGCCTTGCCGATCTGGGAGAGCTGCGCACGTGCAATTGCAGCACTCTCACTTGCATTCACCGCCGGTGAACCACCACTGGGCGCCTGCTGCGCTCCAAGCGGCTTCGGCAGGACTGACAGGATGAGCCCGCAGTAGGCGCGCACGAAGGCGGCATCCCCGGGCGCGGGCCGCCCCTGATCGAAGGCTTCCTTGCTGAGAGATTGCTTCTTGTCTTTCGCCGCCTTGAGAGCCAGCTGGTACTGGCTCCTGGCAACATCATAATTTCTCCGGGCTTTCGTGGCCGCGGCGCGCATCTCGCAAACCGTCATCTCACGATCGCTCTTGTACTGATCGTTCTCGCTTTTCCTGAATTCGTTGCCCACGCCTGCAATGCGCACCCGGTCCACATCGAAGTACAGCCTCTGAAGCTGGCTTGGGGTCGCGACGGGAACATCCTGCATAGAGCCGTCGTATAGAGTCAGGTTCAGGTCGCGCTGATTGTTGGTCATCGCCATGTTACCGCTGTCCGCGTAGATCGTGCGTCTGCGGGTCGGGTCGGACATGTCGTAGATCACCACGTCACGCATCCTGTTGGAGCGTTGCCGGTCCAGATGACCGGCACGGAGGTACAGCTTTCCCGGGCTAACCTCGTTGATCACCTGCTCGCGGAGTCCGAATGTCGGCTTTTTTTGCGCAATATCCGTCTGCAGCACCCGCAGCCTGTGATTGGCCGCCGACAAGACCTGGTCGTTGAAGAGTATCATCACCACCGTGACGCCCACTCCGCCGAGCACCACCGGTTTCATGATTGACCATGGGCCCACACCATTTGCCTTTAGCGCCGTGAATTCGTTTTCAGAAGCAAGCCGGCTGAACGCATACAGCGTTGCGACGAGCACGGCCATCGGCATGGTGAGCGCAATGGTCAGCGGAATCGACAGGGCGAGGAACTCCACGATCGCCTGCCAGGGAAGTCCTTTTCCCACAAGCTCGCCAAAGCGCTTCGCGATGTATTGCAGCAGCATCAGCGAAGTCAGGGCGGTTAGCGCAAAAAGGAGCGGGCCGAGGTGCTCCTTAAGCACGTATTTGTGGAGTATCTTCACAGAGTGAAATATAGGCTCTGGGACGAGCTAAGCGACACGCTGACAGCACTTTGCGCGCTGTCTGCCCTGTTATGCGTTTCAGTCACGACGCCTGTGTCGGCGCAGGAACGGGACACTTTGCCGCGCGTCACGCGCCCGCCTGTCGAGCAGGGGATCACCCCCGTCGATACGGCCGGCCCGCGGGTGCGTGTGCGCCTTGGCGCCGATTCTGTTCCCCTGCCCGCACTGAGGCTGCCCAGTGTCGTCTCACGTGCCGATCGCGAAAGCTACCGGAAGGCAGCCGCCCAGATTCAGGCGGCGCGTGCCACTGCTTTTCAGCAGAACATGCGCACAATTCTGGAGTCAGTGTGGGGGCAGGTCGCGACATCCGCGTTCGCGACCCCCACCCCGTCGCCGCTATTTCCCGGCGAGCTGCCAGTGAAACCCAAGCCTGCTGCAACGCGGGCAAGCGAAATAATCGACCAGTACTCCGACATAGGTCTCCAGCTGAATGGCCGTCTCGAGGTCCGCGGAGAAAAGAACCAGAGCGCGAGCTGCGGCGGCGCGTTCGTCAATCCGCTGATCAACTGTCGCACTGCATTTGAGCCCCTGCTTGATTTTCAGTTCAGCGCTCTCTCGGGTGGCGTCGTTGCCGAACGGGTGCATGTAAATCTCGACTATGACACCCAGCGTGAATTCGACGCCTCGAACAACATCAGTGTCTATTACGAGGGGAAGGGCGGTGAATTCATCCAGCGCCTGGAGGCGGGCAACGTAACATTCCAGCCGCCTGCGTCACGGTTCATCACCGCTGGAATTCCGTCCGGCAACTACGGCGTGCAGGCGATTACCAAGCTTGGGTCAATGCGGCTGAAGACAATCGCCGCCCAGCAGAAGGGAAACATCGTTCGTGACCGCGTGTTCACTGTGGGCGATCGCACTCTTCAGGCGGTCGACAGGAAGATCGAAGACTACCACTTCGAGCCGCGCCGTTTCTTCTTCACGGTTCCGCCCAAGGCGCTGGGCGCTGCCTATCCCAACATCGACATTCTCGACACGCGGCGACTCGCGTCTCTTGCGGCATCTCTCCCCGACACGCTTCGGCCCACGAAGATATTTCTCTATCGTCTCGTAATCGGGGGACAGCCGCCGAATCCGGCCGGTCCTCAGTTCCGGCTGCTCGGCGATCCGCGGTCGAGGCGGGGTCAGGTTTACGAATACCTGCGTGAGGGAATCGATTATTACGCCGACCCATCGCTGCTCTGGATTGCGCTCGTGCGTCCGCTCGCGCTGAGCAATGAGCGGCTGGTGGTCGCCTATCGCGTGCGAATCAATGGCCGCGACACGACATACACGAACACCGGTGGGACTCCCGACCTGGACTACAGCGCCAGCCGGGAACAGTTTGCCAACCTGCTCTGGGATCCGCAGGTAAAACCGGGTGACCCGGC
Source organism: Gemmatimonadota bacterium (assembly GCA_036676795.1). Taxonomy (GTDB): domain Bacteria; phylum Gemmatimonadota; class Gemmatimonadetes; order Gemmatimonadales; family Gemmatimonadaceae; genus UBA4720. Next base: position 3,598 of record JAKFCC010000228.1, on the reverse strand, counting down.
GTTCGAGCGCGAAATTCGCAGCGTTTACAGGGTCGGCGGATCAGACGTCCGCAGGCAGAGCATCGTTCTCAAGGTAGTGACCGGCAGCGGTGCAGATCAGGAAAAACCAATATCGACGCGCAGTCCGCTGACCGGCCTGCTCGCTGATACGTACCTTCAGCTTTTCGGGCTCGCCCAGTCCACGAACTCGTCCAGCTTCGACATCGAGAACAGGGTCTGGCCGCGTCCCGGGGATCCGAACTTCGAGCTCAGCCTGGGCAACTCTGCGGCGCGAACCATTCGCGACCAGTTCCTCGTGTTCCCATCCCTAAGGCCTTTCGCGCGAAATGGTCTGGCTGGCCTGAACCCCGCGAACGACACCATTTATACGACGCCGGCCGAATACCTCAATTCTCCGCAGCGCCCGCAGGCCATTTACCACATACGTGTACGCTACCAGAGTGAGAGCGGCGGCGATGGAGGGACGCTCATGCTTGGCGCCGTGCAGCTGCGCCAGAACTCCGAGCGACTTCTGGTTGATGGCGTGCCGCTGGTGCGCGGAACGGATTACACAATCGATTACGACCTTGGGCGGGTCACCTTCAATCGATCGGACACCCTCTTTCCGAGGCCACGCCAGGTGACCGTGCAGTACGAGGAGAATCCGCTCTTCGCCCAGACTCCAACAAGCATTCTCGGTGCGACTGCGGAGTTTCCATTTACGAATGGACAAATTGCATTCACTGCGATTTCACAAACCCAGAAGACCTCCTTCAACAGGCCGCCACTCGGGTTTGAGCCGGCGGCCTCGCTGGTTGGAGGAGTGACGGCTCTGTTCAGCTTCGATGCGTCGCCTTTGACGCGCGCCGTTTCGCTAATGCCCTACGGAGAGACGACGGTTCCGTCACGAGTCAGCCTTTCGGCAGAACTCGCGGCCAGCAGACCAAGACCCAACGCCGCCGGAAACGCATATATCGAGGCGTTCGAAGGCGAAGGCGGTGTACGCGTCACGCTGAACGACCTGAACTGGTATTACAGCAGCCAGCCGGCGCGCGGACGAGGACTGCTGAATCAGTACGGGGCAGATGTGCTCGACCTGAATCGCGCGGCCACCATGGCGTGGCAGAGCAACGGGCTGGATGCGAATGAACGGCCGGTTCGGTATTCGATCGAGCAAATCGATCCGCTCACGAGTCTGATCGGCGCCGGAGTATCGGGACCCGAGCAGCTTCTGTGGATGACACTGTACCCGCTGAGCGTCGGCGGGATACGCGATTCCATATCGCGCAATTTCAAGTGGCGCATTGCCAACGTGCCTTCCGGAAGAAGATGGCGCTCGATAAGAACGGTGCTCAGCCCGTCAGGCACCGATCTGTCCCGTGCGGAGAATCTCGAGTTCTGGGCACAGGTAAATGTCTCCTCGAAGCGCGACAAGAATCCCATCCTCGTATTCGACTTCGGGGATGTGTCGGAGAATACAGTTTCGTACGGTCCGGATACGCTGTACACGCGCCCGCGCGTGCCGACTGTCGGCGCAAACGACCAGCGCACTCAGGACAGCACCTATTCCGGGAAATCGATTCAGCGCTATGACCAGCTGGACAGCGAGCGCGACCAGTTTTCACGAACGTTCAACGCCGGTATCAACGATCACGGACTGCCCGGCGATGTAGTCGGAAAGATCACGCTGGTCAGCGACGGGCCTGCAGGCCGGAGCGTTACGGTGCAGGGGAATTTCTCCACCTGTCGCGGCGGTTACCGAACCGTACAGGTACTGGGTGACGCGAACACCGACTGCACGGTGGGCAACAATCACCTCGATGAGGAAGATGTTGACGGCGACGGCGTGCTCAATCTCACGAGCAGCGAGCGCGAGCAGGAGCAATGGGATCGTTACGTCATCAATCTCGCCGATCCCGCCAGGTACACACGGATTGGCAAGTGTTCCGCTGCGCCAGCCACACAGGTTCCCACTCAACCAGACAGTGTCTGCTGGGTGCTCATCAGGGTTCCATTCCAGTCGCCGGACGATTCGCTCGGGAGTCCGCTGCGCCGCCGAACGCGTGCGCTGCGAATCACGATGATCTCGGGAGCAGGTCTCGGCGATGAAGAGTTCGGCCGAATCGCCTTGGCCAGATTGAGGCTCACCGGTGCCCCATGGCTCAAGCGTTCCGCGAATGCGGTGAAGGGAATCGCCGGGGAGGAACCTGCCACAGGATTCGTGCAGGCGGGCGTGATCGGAACCCAGGATCGCAATCTCACCAACGGAGTGAGTTACGAATCACCGCCGGGCGTGGTTGACGCACCGGATCAGAAGAGCAGTTTCGAAGCAGGGCGGATCCAGGTGAATGAGCGGTCGCTGCGACTCACTGCCGCTCAGCTTCAGCGCTTCGACCGGGCAGAGGCCTATTACCGCTTTCCCGAGGGCGAGCGGAACTTCATGGCCTACAACGAACTCAGGCTCTGGGCTCGCGGAGTGCGCAATGGCTGGGGCGAAAACGGTGAGCTCGAGTTCTATGTGAAGATCGGGCGCGATGCGAACAACTTCTACATGTATCGGACGCCGCTTGCGCTCGGCGACTCAAAAGCTGCGTGGCTTCCGGAAGTTCGCGTTGATTTCCAGAAACTGTACGATCTCCGGGCCCGGGTACAAAACGCGTACCTGAGAAGTACCGCGCCGAATACATGCACGGGACTCGATTCGATCCTGATTGCCAACACCCCGATGCCTCCTGGACGCCTGGGCGCGACGCGATATGCTGCGTGTGCTGACGGATACATGGTCTATACAGTCGACCCCGGCAGTGCGCCGCCAAATCTTGCCGCCGTTCAGGAATTGTCCGTAGGCATGGTGCGGGTCTCCAGTGGAACTGGTCACAGGCCCGTTGCGCCATCCGATACGCTGGAACTCTGGGTCGATGACATAAGGCTGGGTGGAGTGGTGGACCAGGCAGGATTCGCGGGACAGGTCGGTCTGTCGATAATTGCGAGCGACTTTGCGGACATCCGGATGAACCTCGTGCGCCGTGATCCGCATTTCAGGCAGCTCGCCGAGCAGCCGACTTTCCTTACCGATAACAGCTTCAACTTCACGTCGGCGTTCCATCTCGAGAAGCTGCTGCCAAAGAAGCTCGGGCTCTCGATTCCGTTCACCGTAAATCACACGTCAGCGGCTAGCGATCCCTTGTTTGTTTCGCACTCGGACATCGCAGCAGACATTGTGCAGGGATTGAGGAAGCCCAGGGCTTCGGCAACATCGGTCACGATGAGCATCAGGCGCAGCACGCCCGTCTCCGGAGGCTGGTACGCTCCGATCGTGAACAATCTCGCGCTCAACAGCACGTTCACGTCGGGCAGCGTGCGCTCGGAATACGAAAGTGGAAGCGCCAACAACATTACAGTAGGTCTTGACTACAATCTTTCGCGTGCGCTCATGCCGAGCCTTTCGAGATGGAATCCGGTAGAGCTTCATCTCACCAGCGTGTACGTGGCCGCAAGCGACAACCGGATTTCGTTCCTCAAGCCCGCTGATGCATTTGATGACGTCTCGAGAACGGTGACCGGGCTGTCGCGCAGCTGGCGCAACGGCGGGAGCTTCGTCATCAAGCCGTTCAAGTCT
>JAKFCC010000227.1:0-1538 GCA_036676795.1 Gemmatimonadota bacterium | reverse complement strand
GCATATCGTGCAATAGGCTTAGAGGCATTTTCTGCAACTATTTTCATTTTCGCTATTGTGCATGGTGGCAGATTATGCCACTCTCTCCCCATCAGCCAGCCGCATCGAGCCTGGCGGGAACGGAGAATGGAAGATGACGACGCCAGAAGTTTCTCCAAACGGCGCACTTAACCGCTTCCACTTGGACCATTGGTCAGACCATGCGTTCCGGGAGCACATCCCGGCCGTGCGCACGACGATCGAAGCGCTTGAGAACATGCAGGCGCGCGCTCTCCACTTCGAGATGGAGTGTGAAGATCTCAAATTGAAGCTCGCCGCCGCCCTGTCTGACGCGGATGAACTGCGCAATCACACCGCCAAGCGCGCCTGACCTCACACACCGCCCATCGAACACGGAGAGAACGGATATGGCCATCATGACGCGACAGGATTGGATCGAGACTGCCCGTTACGTGGTGCCGCTCCTGCCCGACTACATGGCGAGCATCAGCGGCCAAGCCGATCCGGCAATGATCGAGGAGGAACTGAGCAAACACCTCGCGGCTGAGGACTGGAACATGCTCCGCAAGCGGTTCCACGAGATATGGAACTGGCTTCCTGATCGTCCTGACATTCACCGCCACCCATTCGGCCGGCTTTGCGACCTTTGCTCGGAAGACTGGGCGTTGAACGAACCCTCTCTTTCCAAGGCTGGAGGCTGATCCGATGAACACCGACCGTAGAGACCTCACCGTCGCAATCGAGCGGGCCTGTGCGCAGCTCTGTGCGCTCAAGGACGGGCTGCACTGCTCCGCGATTGCCACGCTGGAACTGCAAGCCGAAAGCGCCCTGCTCTACTCCGACTACGCCCGCCAGATCGCGACGATCTGCGACGACGTTCTGATCGAGGCAGTCGAGATCGCGGCGGGCCTTGGCAATCGAGACGTATCCGCCACCGAACGCGCCGACATGCGGGTTCACGATGCAATGGATGAAATCCTTTCGGACGCCCGCGATTGGGCCGACGACGCCGTTCAGGAGCGCGCAGCATGACCCCCGACGCTGCCCTTAACGCCGCCTGTGAATGGCTTGCCGAACATCCGTGGACAACCTGCGCGCTGATCATCGCTGCGGTCTATGGCGCGTTTCTTTTCGAGAGGATGTGAGATGAGCGAGACGACACCGAAGCTGCTGCCATGCCCGTTCTGTGGAAACGCCCCCAGACTGACTGATTACTACGGAAATTACAACAAGCCGCCGGAGCATGTCGTGCATTGCGACCATTGTGACTTGTCGCTCGACGGCATGCCATCACCAGCCAAAGCAATCGCTCTATGGAACCGTCGCGCACCGATCGCCGCCCGCGAGGCCGACCCGTCATGACCTCCACCCACGCCAGAGAGGACGAGCGGACGGTGTTCGAAATCCCGCCCGGGATGCTTGAGCGCAACGCGCAATCGGCGATTGACGATCTCGTCGCCCGCTACGGCTCGGAAGCGAGGCACATCGTATTCGACTGCCTCAACAACGCACTCGACAAGAGGACACGCAGGCAATGA
>JAKFCC010000226.1:0-15297 GCA_036676795.1 Gemmatimonadota bacterium | reverse complement strand
GATGCCGGTTTAGCGGGCTTGTGAGTCGGCCGAGATGTGGTTGCCATAGCTGAATTTATGTGAACGTACTCGGCGCGTCCAGTCTGGCCACGCTACACGTACCCTGAAATAATGGATGGGAGGCCACGGGGGCGCGGAGGCACGGGGAACGGCTATCCGGCTGCTCGAACGATGTCGCGGTGAATTGTTCTCTTGGTTTATTGGGGGATGCTTGCGCCCCTGGAAGAGAATGCTGTCACAGAAATAGTGATCGCGAAAGCGATTGAAATTCACCGCTTGCTCGGGCCAGGCCTATTCGAGAAGACCTACGAAGAGTGTCTGGCATATGAGCTGAGGAGAGAAGGGTTGGCAGTTGAACAGCAAAAGCACCTGCCGCTCATTTATCGAGACGTGAAATTGTCGGACGGCTATCGTGTGGACCTATTGGTCAATGACGCCGTGATGGTCGAGCTCAAAACCGTCGAAGTGATCACTGCACTTCACGCATCCCAAATTCTTACCTATCTGCGTTTGAGCGACAAAAGAGTCGGACTAATCCTGAACTTCAACAGCGTCACACTGCGTAGCGGAATTCGCAGAGTTGTTAACCTACATAAAAAGAACTCCGCGGACTCCGTACCTCCGCGCACTCCCACAATTATTCCACCGTAGCCACCCACGTAGCCAGTAAAAGAAAACGGCGCCCGATCAAGGCGCCGTTCGTTTTACCGTCCAATTGCGCGCAACCGTCGTCGAACCCGGCGCGGAAGGAAAAATGCCGCCGCCATGAGGATCTGCTGGAGATTCAGCGTCGACAGCTCATCCGGCTCACCCATCCAGTGGTCCTCGACAACCCGGCGACCTGCGTTGTTGATCAAACGCTGCAGTGAGAGGATGATCAGGAAGAGATCGTCGACTTCACCGACGAACGGAAGGAAGTCGGGCACGAAGTCCAAAGGCAGCAGGATGTACGCGATCGCGCCCGCAACCATGAGCTTGTCGACGCGCTGAACACGCTTGTCGGTGATCAGGCCGTAAAGGAGACGAAAAAAGTTCGGGAGCTGCTTAAGGGTGTTGCTGACAGTCTTCTTCGCGCCTGTGCGCGGCGTGCTCTCCAGGACCGGCTCGGCGGCGGCAGAGTCCACGGGTGGACGCCTGCGGCGTGGTGGTGCTGAAGCTTTTCGCTCTGTGCGTGGACTCACTTGCGCTGCTCTCCCGGAGGTGGTGCGGGAACCGTCAGTGATTCGGATTGACCAGTCACTGGAGAACCCGGCTGCTGTCCCGGCCGGTCGGAGAAGATCTCCGACGCGACATTACCCAGCTCCGTTGCAACAGACTTGCCAGTCGCTGCGACAGTGTTGAGGGCGCCGACTGCCTTGCCTACGATGCTCATCGTTCCAGCAACCGCATTTGCCGACACCCTGCCGGCCCTCAGCGTGTCTTCCACGCCTTCGGCGAGCTTCTGGAGACGGTTTGGGGAGGTCGAAACACGCTGGGCATAGCGCGATTCGAGGAAATCGATGTAGTCGAAAATCTGGTAGATCCGCTCGTCCGGAAGTGAATCCAGCTTGCGAATCAGTCTTTCGCGCAGAATGTCGTTCATGTTCCCCGCTCCGGGGTTCTGATTGGCCTTAGCCGCGCCAGCGAACGCGCTGGCCGCGCGCGTCGATATGCACATATGAACCGGAACGACGGCTCGTGTACAGACCCAAACCACCTACGAGTTCCGGGTGTTTTAGTTCCACGATCTCGACTGCCAGGCCTACCATCTTGCTGTCAATGACGCTGATGCGGCCGTCACCATTTGCATCGATGGTCACATCGGCTGCATCGCCGTACTGGTGCTGGCTGTCACGCGCCGCACGGCGCACCCTGCGGTTGTGATCCGGCGAGCGGAACCCCGAATGCACATCCATGTCGAGGGCGACAGGGACATCGCTTCCTCTCCAGCTGGACACTTCGGCAATGACAAGCTCGAGCTTGTCCAGAAGCCGCGGGCTCACTGCCGCGTACTTGGGCCAGACGTCCTGGGAATCGTGCGTCAGGAAGTCGCTGACCTTCAGGTGCTTCGTTATCTGGAGGTTCACGTCGGCCCGGCTGATCTCGAGGAACCCCTCCGGCGGGGTCCGCCGTCCCGACAGGCGCTCGCCGAGGTAGGTCCCGATCCGGTAGCCGTTCAACATGCCGTCTTCCTTGCGGTCGAAGGGGACCAGCACCGCGAGGGTAAGCCCATCGACCATCCGCCTGACGTTGCCTCTGACGAGACGAAGCCGGTAAAAACCGGCGGCCGTGGGAGAAACAACCTTGTCGCCCCTGAGCGGGCGCGCAGCAGTTGACGGCTTCTCGGATCCCAGCCGGATCCATTCATACGAAAGCATCGCCGGATCGCCATGCACGGCGAGGGGATATTCGACCTCGCGACCCGGCATCGAAAACTTGAGCAGAACCTCGCCGCTCGTCCCAAAAGCGTCCGCCGACGGCTCGGCCTTTGGAATCGGCTTCGCCATGAACATCGCGAAGGGGCGGCGCTCGATTACCGGGGTCGCGAACTGCACGGCCCCAATCGCGGCAGCGAGGAATACCACCAGCGTCACCAGCCTCCGGGGCTGGTGCTTTAGGTGTACTCCAAGTGCCGGGTTTCGGCGTTCGAGCGGGATATCCTGCATAGCTTTAGAAGATACGACCTAAAGCACTATTATCCAAGCGGTTTGCTCGTTTTTAGTCATCTGTTTACGTCAGTAAATGAACACTGGCGTACCCACCGGAACCATCTCGAAAAGGCGCTCGATGTCCTCGTTGCGCATTCGAACGCATCCGTGGCTCACAGACTGGCCAATCGAGGCTGGGTTATTCGTCCCATGGATGCCATAACCATCGCCCAGAACCAGCCGCCGGGTTCCCAGAACCCCCTTGTACCGCCGCTGATTTACCCCAAATGGTGGCACGATGATGTTGCCATTCACCACGATTTCGCGCCCATCAGCTGCCGTCAACGCGACAGTGGACCCGTTTGGATACCGCTTTACTATGTCGGACCCGGCAACAGTTACGACCGATCCATCAGAGGCCTGGATGCTCTGTCCGCGCTCCATTCTCACCATTCCCAGGCCACGCTTCCGCGCCTGTTCCAGGAAGTGCCAGTCGGGCGGCACCCACGCCGGATCGACCTCTTTATCCTGAACCACCAGGCGTCCGCGCGGCGTGTCGAACTTGTACTGTCTTCCGCCTGACTCCGACACCATACTCTTGCCGCTCCCCGTCGCCACACCCGCCTCGAACAGCACCGAATCTCCCTGCTTGTACCAGATCTTGTGCTCTTCGATGCTGACTACGATGTACGCCTTGTTGGCGACGGAAGTTGTGGTGTCAGACAGAAGCCGATTGAGGCTGTCGGATGTCTGGCCAAGCTTCGCTTTTACTTCCTGCAGGACGCCCAGGTTGTCGTTGTAAACCATGCGGTTCACATCGCGCTTGAATCGAAGCTCCGCGGTCTTGGCGAGCAGGGTTGTGCTGAGGGCACTGGCGATAACGAACCCGAGCAGCAGGGCCCAGACCGTTTTTCCGCCGTACGAGAGAAATCGTTTGAATGGCATTAGTAGAAATACACCTTCATCCCCGCAGAGATGTTCGGAAGAATTGCCGTCATGTCGGATTGACTGATTCGGACCTCACCGGGGCGAAGACCTGCAGCGGCCGTGTCGCCGCCAGGTGCAGGCAATGCTCCGGCGGAAATCACCGTGCCGCCATCGAGAATGATTTCTTTCGAGCTGAACTTCGTGATGGTACGCTCGCCGCGCGGGGCCGGCACCGGAATGGAATCCGATCCTGCCGCCACCTTGCGCTCGGCGCCTATCGCAACGGGCATGGTCCTGAGCAGAGCGCCCTCCCGCTCGAGATACATCCTGGCACTGTCCAGCGAGATACTGAGATGGAGCTTCTTGTCGATCTGTGCCTGACGCCGCGCAAGGGCGATGGCCATCCGCACCTTGTCCTGCTCGGACTGCACGATGAGATCGGTCTTCTGCCGCTCGGCGGCCGTCATGCTGCCGCGGAGGCGATCGATCTCCCTGTCATACTTCAGCCTCTGCGCTACCAGCCAGCCGTCGATGGCGATCATCGCAATTACACCGATCGCGATCGTTTTCACGAATCCCGGATAAGTTTTTCGGAAGTCCCGCCAATTCGAACGGCGCCGGTCGCCTGTTCCGCGCGCGGCTGATCTTCGGCCTTCGTCGGGCTCTAACTGCTGGTCGGCCATGTACCTGCTCCGGTAGATTTGAAACTCATGAGTAGCAAAAGACCACCTGTTGCACTAATCGTTCTCGACGGATGGGGTTACCGCCCTGGCAGCGAAGGTAACGCCATCGCCCTCGCCAACACTCCCACCTGGGACCGCCTGTGGGACCGCGGTGCCAAAACCCTGCTGGAAGCTTCCGGTTTAAGGGTGGGGCTTCCTGCGGGACAAATGGGAAACAGCGAGGTCGGTCACCTGAACCTCGGCGCCGGCCGCGTTGTGATGCAGGACCTGGTTCGCATTTCCGCCTCGATTGCAGACGGATCGTTCTTCAACAATAGCGCACTGCGGGATGCCTGCGATCATGTGAAAGCTACAGGCGGAACGCTGCACCTGATGGGACTGGTCGGCTCGGGCGGCGTTCATGCGATCGATGAACATCTCTTCGCCCTGTTGGACCTCGCGGAGCGCCAGAAAGTTCCGAATACGGTTGTGCACGCTTTCGTGGATGGTCGCGATACGCTACCGCAATCCGGGCTCGGCTTCATGCAGGAACTGCTGCACCAGATGAGGAAGCGCGGTTCCGCCAGGCTGGGAAGCGTCAGCGGCCGGTATTACGCAATGGACCGGGACAGGCGATGGCAGCGGACGGAACTCGCATACAGGGCAGTCGTTTCCGGCGGCGGCCTCAACGCAACAGATCCGCTCGACGTGATCAGGAAATCGTATGAGGCGGGAATCACCGATGAGTTCATCCTGCCCACTGCAATTGCGGACGACGGCACGCCTGTGGGCCCGATGCGCGACGGAGACGCGGTAATCTGCTTCAACTACCGGTCGGACCGGATGCGCCAGATCGTGCGCACGCTCATCGATCCCGACTTCGACGGATTTCCCCGCGCGAACGCCCCGGATGTAAAGGTCGTCACGCTCACTATGTATGACGAAAACTTTCAGCTTCCAGTCGCGTTCGAGCCCTTTTCGATGTCGCGAATAATTGCCCAGGTGCTGAGTGAGAGAGGCAAGACGATTCTCAAGACGGCGGAAACCGAGAAGTACCCACACGTGACTTACTTCTTCAACGGCGGCCTCGAACCCCCATACCCTGGAGAAGAGCGTGTACTGGTGCCAAGTCCCAAAGTCGCAACGTACGACCTGATGCCCGAAATGAGCGCGCCTGCACTAACCGACAGCCTGTGCGCGGCGATCGAGCGCAACCAGCATGACTTTGTGCTCTGCAACTTTGCAAATGCGGACATGGTGGGCCACAGCGGTTCCATTCCGGCTACCGTCCGCGCAGTCGAAACAGTTGACGAGTGCCTCGCGCGTGTAATCAGGAGCGCGGAGAAAACGGGGATGCGACTGCTCATAACTGCAGATCACGGAAATGCGGAGCAGATGCTCGATCCGCTTACCGGAGGTCCGCATACGGCGCATACGACCAACCCTGTTCCCTTTGTGGTAGTGGACTCGAACAGGGACCATGCACTGCGAGTGGGCGGAGCGCTCTGCGATGTTGCCCCCACTATATTGTCCATGCTGGGCGTGGAGCAGCCGGCGGAAATGACCGGCGCTAATCTTGGAGTGTTGGATTGAAGAAACTCATTGTTGGTTTTGCATTTTTGATTTCCCCTGCGATCGGCTACAGCCAGGCGGCTGGAACGCCGCAGGTTGGATATCCGACCGATCGCAGCCCGTTCGCTGACCTCCAGTACAGGCAGGAGCTCACGATCTTTGGCGGTCACTTCAGGGCCGGCACCGAGCCAGCCGGGGTCGCGCCGCGCAGCGGACCGATGGTCGGAGGGCGCTACGAGATAACCGTCGGGGGGCCCGCCCAGCTGTACGTGCGCACATCCCGTGTTTTTTCGGAGAGAATGGCGCTCGATCCGACCAAGCCGGCTGCAACCCGCAATCTCGGGATCTCCAAGGTTCCGCTCTATCTCGCCGATCTGGGCATCTCGATGAATCTCACGGGACAGCGGAGCTTTCACGGCATCGTGCCTTCGCTGGCAGTCGGCGCCGGTGTCGTTTCCACGCTGAACAGCAAGGTGGAAAAGGATCCGTATAAACTCGGCACCACCTTTGCATTTTCCTTCGGTGGCGGACTTCGAATCCTGCCGACGGAACGGATGCAGATTCGAGTGGACGGCGGAACTCACATGTACCAGATCCGCTATCCCACTGAATACTCCACACCGGCAAGCGACAATACGTCGGTAATTCCATCGGACCAGGCGAAGAGCTTCTGGAAGAGCAATCCCTCGGTTACCGTGGGGCTGTCTTACCTGTTCTTCCGGTAGTCGCCGAATCATGCGGGCTCAACATCTGAGCCCGTCGGCACCGGAGGATAAATGGAATCGGATTTCGAAAACATCAGCGACATCGAGAATCTCTCTGACCGTGAGCTGAGGCAGCTTGTCAGGGATCGGCTGGACGAGCATCAGGGCCTGGACCCGGAAGACATAACCGTCATCGTTCGCGACGGACTGGTAAATCTCTCGGGCCGCGTCGGCACGGAAGCCGAGCTTCGCATCGCCGAGCATGTCATCACCGACCAGCTCGGAATCGTGGAATTCGACAATGAGCTGGTGGTCGACCCTATCCGCCGAGCGACCAGCCCGAACGCAATCGACGACCACAACGCCGACGAACAGGCAACAGAGGGTCTTCTGCTTGGCGACCGCGCGCTCCCACTCAGCCCGGAAGCGGAACACCTCGACGAGAATATTCTCGCCGAAGTGGAAGGAACTACCGACGTTCAGAAATCAATCGAGGGAGCGATACCCTGGGTTCCGCCTGAATCGCCTACTCCGGAAGGCTTCCTCGGCAACGACACAGCGCCTGAGGCCAATTCCGAGGACCGCAGCTAGCGCTTATTGCGCAGCTTGAAGTCGTACTCGAGGCCGATCGTGTCAGCCACACTCAGCACGACCGGCACTCGGGGCTTGGTGAGCCCGAAGTCCGCGAAGGTGAACTTCGTCGAAGCCTTTCCAGTCGTGACGCTGTCAGTGAAGTCTGCATTCACGACCCACCTGGTCGCCCGCGTCACGCCCCGCACGGTGAGGTTTCCGTCCAGAGTAAAGCTGCGCTTCCCCGATTCCGGAACGGGCAGCCTGATGCCGGTAACCTTTGTCACGACCAGCTCCACATTGGGAAAGCTGTCGGTCACGAGCACGCGGCGCCTTACATAGCCGTCACGGCGGTCCCTGTCGCTCTTGAGGTTTGCAACTCCCACCACAATGCGAGACGCCTCGGGAATCACATTTCCGGATTTATCGAAGGCGATCGAGCCGCTCACGGCTGAAGTTTCGCCGATGGCGTCGTTCGGGAGATCCAGGCCGACCAGCTGCTCGCGAACTCGATAGCGGGCGGTGTTGCCATCTTCCGCCACCACAAAGGTGAATGCGGCCGGAGCGACAGGCATTGCTGCCGCCGAAAGCAGTACAGCAGCTGCTGACAGAGCAAGGAGACTGACCGTGTTTCTCTTCATTTACAATCCTCTTGGATTTTGCGCGAGTTCGATTCTCCTGATACGCACGAACCCTCCGAAACGTTCACCCCAGCTTAGATTTGCGGGATGGCCAAAGCCTACCTGACCCGCCGCATACGGTTTTCGGCAGCCCATCGCTACAGCCGTCCGGACTGGTCCCGCGAAAAGAACGAGCAGACATTCGGCGCCTGTGCATGGCCCAACTTCCATGGCCACACATACACTTGCGAGATCACAGTCGCGGGTGCCATTGCCGACGACACGGGTTTTGTCGCCGACCTTGGAATGCTCGACTCCCTGCTCGCCAGCGAAGTGCATCAGCGTTTCGATCACCGCAACATCAACCTCGACATAGCGGAGTTTGCGGACGGCAAGCTCATTCCGTCCGGCGAGAATCTCGCCCGATTCATCTTCGAAAAGATTTCAGCGCGACTTCCCTCAGGGCTCACACTCGAGAGCGTTACCATTGCAGAAGACGACTCACTCAGCGCTACATATCGCGGCGGCAGCTGACATCATGCGCCTCCACGCCATTGCATTGCTCGGACTTGCCGCGGCATGCGCGCCCGCACAGCAGCAGGTTGTCGTCGCTCCCCCGGCGCCCGTGACTGCGGTCGCACCTCCACCACGGCCAGTGGACCTGCTTCGAAAGAACATCGACTCACTTGTTGCCGATCCGAAATTCAGGAACGCCCACCTCGGGCTCCTGGTCGTAAACCCCGCAACGGGCGACACGCTCTACTCGATGAACGCCGGCAAGCTCATGATGCCGGCTTCCAACATGAAGATTATTACCGGTGCCGTCGCGCTGGCGCAGCTGGGCGCCGACTACCGATACACTACGCGATTCGCGACCCGCGGAACCGTGAGCAAGGGAGTTCTGAGGGGCGACCTTGTCGTAATCGGCAACGGGGATCCAACGATCAGCGACCGCATGCGAGACAATGACGCAATGAATGCGCTGCGCGACATCGCCGATTCCCTGAAGGCGCGCGGAATCACACGCATCGCGGGCAATATCGTGCCCGGTGGCGATGCCTTTCCGGGTACCATCTACGGCTATGGCTGGGAGCTCGGCTACCTCGACGACTATTATGCCGCCCCTGTCGATGAGCTGAATTACAGCGAGGGAATGGACAAAGTCCCCGCAAAGACAAAGTCCGGGAAAGACACGCTCGTCGAAGTCGTCTCGAAGGAGCCGCTCAAGTCGTTCATGTTCTACCTGCATCGCGCACTGGGTGAACGCGGAATCAGGGTGAGCGGCAGGGCTGGAGACTCGACCATGCGCGCCAATACAGCGGGTCTCAGGACGATCTTCGAATTCCGTTCGCTCCCAATGAAGGACATTCTCTGGGTGCTCGAGACACCATCGCAGAACCAGGTGGGCGAGATTCTTCTCCGCACCCTGGGGCTGGAGAAAACCGGCTACGGCGTTCCAGACAGCGGCATTGCCGTAGTCGAGCGGCAGCTCGTCGCCTGGGGAATCGAGAAGGACGGATTCCAGATCGTTGACGGGAGCGGCCTCGCGAGGCGCGGGCTCCTCACTGCCGAGACAGTTGTCCGTACGCTCGTCGTGATGATGCGCCCGGAGTATCGTGACGTGTTCTTTGCGTCACTCGCGGTTCCAGGCGGCAAGGGAACATTGCGCAACCGGTTGAAGGACACACCCGCAGCGAACAACCTGAAGGCAAAGACCGGCTCGCTCAGCAACGCACGGGCACTATCCGGATATATCACCACCGCGGATGCACAGGAGCTCGTGTTCAGCATGCTGCTCAACAACTACACCGTTGATGCCGATGCCATGACCGGCCTCGCTGACAGGATTGCGATTCTCCTCGCCACCTACAGGGGTCCGACCCACTGATGCAAACCGTCGCCGAAGCGAGCCGGCTGGTGCTCGCGAATGTTCGGCGGCTGGAAGTCGAAGATGTGGATCTGGGCGCGTGTGCGGGCCGGGTCCTCGCGCGCGCAATGGAAGCGCGGACGTCAATGCCGCCCTGGGACAATTCCTCGATGGACGGCTACGCAGTACGCAGCGCAGACATCACGGCCGCGTCTCAAGCATCCCCGGTCGTGCTCAAGGTCTGCGGCGACATCCCTGCAGGCGCTTTCGCGCCGCGTGCGCTGTCGGCAGGTGAAGCGATGCGCATAATGACCGGCGCGCCGGTTCCCGAAGGTGCAGACTGCGTCGTTCGTCTCGAGGAAACCGATCGCGGCATGACGATGGTAGCCATCAATGCGGCCGCGGCCCCGGGAAAGAACATTCGCTATGCGGGCGAAGACTTCAGGAAAGGCGCCGTAGCTCTCGAAGCAGACACGCCTCTGCAGGCAGCTCACATCGGCGTGCTGGCAGCGCTTGGTGCCACGCGCGTGCCTGTCTATCGTGCTCCTCGTGTCGCGATCATCAGCTCCGGCGACGAGCTCACGCTGCCTGGCGAGTATGAAGAGGTTATTTCCGGCAGGAAGATCGTTTCATCCAACAACTTCACGCTTGCGGCACTGGTGCGGGAGTGCGGCGCCATTCCGGTCGACCTTGGACTCGCGAAAGACAGCATCACATCGCTGCGCGAGAAGCTCGAACAGGCAAGTGACTGCGATTTCATAATCACCTCCGCCGGCGTCTCGGTCGGGGAAAAGGACTTCACGCGCGAGGCCGTGGACCAGCTGGGCGGGAAGCACATTTTCTGGAAGGTGAAGATGCGGCCGGGAGCCCCGCTTGCGTTTGGAACGGTGAATGGAAAGCCCTGGCTCGGAGTATCCGGCAATCCGGTGTCCGCCATGGTCAGCTTCATTCTCTTCGCAAAGCCGGCGATACGCAAAATGATGGGGCATTCCCTTCTATTTCCTTCGATGCTTACTGCGCGCACCGAAGAGGGCATAGAGACGTCCGCACCGCTGACACACTTCCTGCGTGGAATAGTCTCAGGATCCGCGAACGGCTTCACCGTTCGTCTCAGCGGATCGCAAAGCTCCGGCGTGCTGACCTCGCTCGCCCGCGCAAACGCGCTGGTGGTGGTACCCGATCAGGTGCATCTCATCCCGGCAGGGGGAACCGTCCAGGTAATTCCTGTAACCGGCGACCTAATGATGACGGACACAAACGAGCTTTGAAGAAAAGTGAGCTTCCTCTGGAACTGTCCCAGCTGTACGACCGGTTCACCATCCTCGAGGAGCCCATCGCGGTCGGCGCCCAGACCTTCGACATAATTCGTCCGCGTAATGCCGACGATCTGATCAGCGAAGCTGACTACGTCATGGATGAGCGTCTGCCCTACTGGGCCGACATCTGGCCTGCTTCGGTCGTTCTCGGAGAATGGCTGCTCACCCACCCTTCGACGGAGCGAACGCTCGAGCTCGGCTGCGGATCGGGACTGGTCACGACCGCAGCAGTGAAAAGTGGGCGCGCGGTAACTGCCACCGACTATTACCCGGATGCCGTCCTGTTCGCCAAGGCGAACGCCATCCTAAATACCGGCAAGGCACCGGAGGTGAGAATGGTGGACTGGAGCAGCTTCCCCGACGACCTCGGTGAGTTCGACCTGGTGCTCGCTTCCGACGTGCTATATGAGCCGCGCTATCCACCCATGGTGGCCAACGCCATCGACCGCTCACTGGCCCCGAAGGGTGTCGCAATCGTGGCGGACCCCGGCCGCGTGGCCGCCCCCCTCTTTCCAGGGGAGCTGGAGGCAAGGAATCTGAAAATTCTCAAAAAAGAGACGATTCCCTACTCTCTCAACACGATTTCCCAGAGAATCGACCTCTACCACATCGTCAGACGCTGACCTGACCCGGCCCTAAACAGGCGTTTCCCGCAAACCCTGAAACCCCCTGCCGGAATCCAACGTAGGACAGGCGTGGGACGTAGCACTTTCGTACGCCCATTCCAAAGTCGTTCACAATTCTTCACGAGCTCCCATATGAAGCGCTCCATCGTAGCTGTTTTCGGCCTTGTATTGGCTGGAAGTAATGCTGCACTGGCCCAGAACCCGGGCCCACAGGTTCCCCAGGCCCCGGGCGAAGTCCGCGGGTCCATTGTCGAAAGTGAAAGCAAGCTGCCGTTGCCAAGTGCCGCGGTCGCTGTTCGCAGCAAGAGAGACTCTTCTCTCGTTTCCGGCGCCATGGCCGGCCCCGATGGAAGGTTCGTCGTCGCGGGTCTGCGCCCCGGTGCGTATTACGTACGGGTTACGAAAATCGGGTTCGGTCCCAAGACCGTCGATTTCGTGATCGCGCCGGAAGCGCCGCGGCAGGCGCTGCCCACGATTACGCTGGGCAAGGTTGCGATCAACCTGGCAACGCAGGAAATCGTCGCCGAGAAGGCTGCAATGACAGTTGAAGCCGATCGCAATTCTTACGGAGCCAAGCAGGTGGCGCCTTCGGCCGCCAATGCCAGCGAAGTTCTCGATGCTGTGCCGTCGGTTCAGGTGGACCATGAAGGAAAGGTCAGCCTCCGCGGTAATGAGAACGTCGCAGTCCAGATCAATGGCCGCGTTTCGCCCATGCGTGGCGCACAGCTTGGACAGTTCCTGAAGACGCTTCCGTCGGGCGTGGTCGACAAGATCGAAGTCATCCCGAATCCCTCGGCGAAGTACGACCCGGAAGGTATGGCTGGCATCATCAACATCATCCTGAAGGAGAATGTTGATCTGGGCCTGAGCGGTGGCGTGAACGTCGCTGGTGCAAGAGCCGGACGTTATAACACCAACGGCAACCTCGGTTATCAGGCAGGCCCGCTGACGACCTTTTTCAGCTACGGATACAACGCCGACGAGCGCGATGTGCTTGGCTTCAATGATCGCGAGCGCCTGAACGCGATTGGATCGGCCATTCGCTTCACCAACCAGGACATCGTCGGACTGCAGTCCAACGCCGGCCACAACGCAACGGCGACGGCCGATTACAAGCCGAACAAGCGCGACGTAATCACGAACTCGCTGCTTTTCAATCGCCGCCGCGGCAACGACAATTCCACGACCGATTACGAGGAGTTCAACGCCTCCAACGCTCTGGTCGCTCAGTACGATCGCATCCGCGGCAGCAAGACGACCGCACAGATGCTCGATTACACCCTGGCATGGAAGCGTACGCTCGATGCCAGAAAGCACGAGATCTCCACGGAGCTGCGCCTGAACCGCAACAAGATCGACGACAACACGTCGCAGTTCATGGTGCCGTTCACCTCGACTAGCTCGGCTTCCTCAAACCCTGTCGAGCGCGAAATCAACGACACTGACGCAACCACGAGGACAGTCAACGCACAGCTCGACTACCTGAAAGTGCTCAAGCCCGGCAGAAAGCTGGAAACCGGATACAAGGGGACCGCACGCCTGCTGGATCGCGACTATCTCGTTACCAAGGACATGCTCGGCAACAATCAGTGGGCCGTCAGCAATCTGAGCAACGACTTCGAGTTCAGCGAGAAGGTCAATGCGGCTTACGCGGTACTGACTCAGACCAAGGGAAAGTTCGACATCCAGGGTGGACTGCGCGCGGAGCTTGCCTCGCGTGACTTCACGCTCGCGAAGACGAACGAGAGCTTCCCGTACAGCTACAACAGCCTGTTCCCAAGTGCTAACGTGAGTTACAGGAAGAGCGATGTGCTCAACTACAAGGCGAGCTATTCCCGCCGTGTTCGTCGGCCCGGCTCGGAGGAACTCAACCCGTTCCCGAACTTCCTGGATCCGCAGAACGCGATGGTCGGCAATCCGAACCTGAACCCCGAGTACACGAACTCATTCGAGCTTGGACTCACCAAGAGCGGAGATGTGTACACCTTCCAGCTCTCGCCCTTTTATCGCCGGACGACAGACGTAATCCGGATCAATATCGATACTGAGGCGAACCTGGATGGACGTCCCATGACGCTGGCCACGTTCAGGAACCTCGCGACTGCCAACTCCTGGGGAACCGACGCGACTACCCAGCTGCGCTTCGGCAAGAAGTTCAACGGGCTCGTTGGAATGAACCTCTTCAGGATCGTGACCGATGGCGGCTCAGAAAGCGCTCTTGGCACGGACGCGGTCGCATTCTCCACGCGCTTTAACGGCAACCTGAGCCTCACCGAAGCCCTGACGATGTCTGCGAACTACCGTTATCAGGCGCCGATGAAGCTCGAGGGCGGGCGGATGGACGCGAACCAGCAGACAATGATCTCGTTCCGCCACAAGGTGTTTGGCGAAAAGGGAGCAGTGATGCTGCGCTTGGTGGATCCGTTCAACACGATCGGCTTCCGTCTCAAGGCGGGCAGCGAGACCCTGAGCCAGAGAACTATCCGCACGTTCGGAGTGCGCGGAACGTTCCTGAGCTTCAATTACAACTTCGGCCAGCAGCCCAAGCTGAAGCAGCCGCCTCCGCAGGACGCTCCGCAGCCGAGCACCGGATTCCCATCGGGCGGATGAGCTTGCTTTAGCCCCGCGTGGGGGCCTGACCGGCCGGTGACTCGAGAAAGAGTTGCCGGCCGGTTTTTTTTATGAGGGGGGGGTGACTTCGGGCGTGTCTCAGCGTCTATTACGGACAGTCAACCGACGCTGCTTTGCGTCACAAAATCAGAGGAACAGGCGATGGCTATCTGGAAGGACCAAAGTTCAGTCAGGAGAGATCCTTCGACATTGGATTCGGGTGTTGACCGCGACACGGAAAGTCGTCCCGAGTCATCGCAGCGTTTCGACCTTCCGCGCAGGAACATGGACCAGGATATGAATCAGTCAGTGATTGCGAACGGATTGACGATTGAAGGACGTATCGAAGGAACCGGAGATCTTCGCATCGCAGGAAATTTCCAGGGCGACGTGAACGTTCGCGGCAACCTTACGATCGAGGCGGGCGCCAAGCTCACCGGTGCGGTGCGCGCCAACGCGGTCGTGATTGCGGGCGAGCTCCAGGGCAACGTCGATGAGGCGAAGCGGGTGGAGCTTCTCGAGACCGGAGTGCTGGATGGAAACCTGAAGGCCGATTCCATCACCGTTTCGGCGGGATCGAAGATGCGCGGCCAGATGGACTTCGGCTGGGAGAAGCAGGGTGGAGGCGCCTCGGCGCCGCAACTCAAAGTGGAAAGCGGCCTGGATACGTGAGTACCGATCGTTCGGTCACCGCGGGCAAAACCCGCGCGTGTCCCCACTGCAGGGCCGTAATACTCGAGAGCGCGAATGTCTGCCCGATCTGCAAGCATCACCTGCGGTTCGACCCGAAACGGCAGGGCAGCGCGCTGCCGAGTTTTTCGGCGCTGAAAGTAGAGGGGACGATACACCACACGGAGGGCGGTGAGCCGTGGGAGTACTCGATGATCCTTTCCATTCGGAACGAGAAAGGCGAGGAAGTCGCGCGCCAGCTGGTGGGAGTGGGAGCGTTGAGCGCAAAAGAACGGCGAACGTTCACGTTGTCGGTCGAGGTTTTTACCCCCGACGGGAAGGTGCCGGGAACGGGAAAGAACGGCGCTTAACTGCGGGACAGGAGCGAGGGAGCGACGGACAAGGTCTGAGAAACAAAGGGGGAACTGCACTCAAGATTCGAGAGTAGTTCCCCTTCTTATTACTCAGATTCTGTCCTTCGCTCCCTCGCTCCTGTCCCGCAGTTACATCTGCCTGTAACGCGGCCC
>JAKFCC010000225.1:0-3155 GCA_036676795.1 Gemmatimonadota bacterium | reverse complement strand
GACGACCTCACGGATGCGGATTACATGTTCCGGGACGACCTCGAATAATCGATGGTCTGAAATCTGGAATCGATAATCTGAATCGGGTAATTGGTAATCGGGTAATCGGCGGGCGCGGAGGGGGACACCTTCCGCGCCCGTTTTTTGTAGTGTGCAGAGGAGTTAAGAAGAAACCGCGGCCCCGGCGGGCCCGAGGCCGCAATTCCTGGAATGCTGGGATCGTCAGGCTGCGATCTGAGGCGTATCATGGTCGTTGTGATCGGTGCCGCCGGTTGTGTTTGGGTCGGCCTTCTCCGGGCGCCCCGACGGTTCGAACGCTTGCCGGCGGTGCAGATCCAGCAGCGTGAATCTGCGTGGATGAAGACGGCTCCATGCCATGTGAATGTTCTGCAATGCGATCAGCACGACGACGGGCTCGGCGATCGCGTTAATGAGCGCAGCAGCTACGACTGTCATGATGAACTCCGTTTCATCTTCGGCTGAAGTGGGAGCGCGGGCAGCAACCGAGCCGACCGATTGCTGCCCGCGGTGGCTACTTGTGATGCACCGTTGTTTTCGCGTGGGTGCTGCCTGGCTTGGGTGCGTGCGGGTGCGTCCGTTTGCCCGTCCGTGTATGTCCTGCGTTACCGTGCCGCTTTCCCTCGATGGTCTTGTGTGTGCGCTTCGCCATGTGACACTCCTTCTTGAGCATGTCCACGATGTCTTTGTCGATGCGCCAGTCAGTGATGACCGGTGCCCTTTTGAACAGGTCTACGAACTGTCGTCGTTGTCTTGCCGTCAGGTTGGCGCCGGTATTTACCGCGCGCCGGTCCTGTGGTCCAAGCGTTTGCCGTTGTCAGTTGCCAATCGGATTCACCTCCCTCGCGGTTGTCTGCCTACTGTGTGATGTCTTGTGACGTTTTTAGCGCTGCCTGCGGCGAGGTTGAAGTTGTGACAGTTTGCTCGGAACGGACAGGAGGTGGATGTGGCGAAATCAGTCAAGGCCAACCGCGATCAAGTGGTACTGAATAGCGCTCAGCGCGACCGGTTGCGAGTGATCTTCAGCCGGGCAACCGTCCAGTCTGCGACCGGCATGACACCTGATGCCGAACTGAGGTTGGAAGTCAGAGAGGTAGGTAGAGGTACCCGCGCGAAGACGTTGCAGCGGAAGCGTAGCCGTTAAGCGCTTCGGCGCTTTCGGCGAGGCCGCGTCACAGAGGCGGCGACAAGCAGTCTGAGCTTTGGAAGTGATCGCGATATCAGAGCGCGGGCGGCGTCCTCACTGATGCCCATGGTCTGAGAAATTTCCCGGTACGACAGCCCTTCGTCGATCCTCAGCTGGACGGCCCTTCCCTGTTTACCTTTTAACTTTGCGATGGCTTGTCGCAATTTGAGTCCGCGGGGGTCGACGGCCGATTCCTCATGGGCCAGGCGCGGTCTGAACCCAACGGGGTCGACTGTGCCTAACTCATCGGCGAAAAGGGACACCGTTCCGTTTACCAAGCGCCGCGAACACCGGTAAACCAGGCCGATCAGCCAGGTACGTGGATTAATTCGGATGGTCGGCGCCCGTTCGATGAATTCAATCCAAGCCTCGTCAGCGAGTTCTTCCGGCTCGAGCAACGATCGCTTCCGTCGATCGAGTGACGAGATTGCCGCCGCGCTGACCTTCACAAGAAACGCCTTGAATGTCTCTTCGTGCTCCTGACCCGGACGGAGCCAGAATCCGCCGGGCAGTTCGAGGAGTAGCGCGGCCGCCTGAAGGCGGACCGGGTACGGTGTATCCGCGTTCATGAGCAGAGCCAGACAGTGAGCCGAAAGCTGCAGGGAGCTGATCCGGTCCATGAGAGCCTCCTAGTGTGGGCTGGGCCACGATAAGCCCAAATCGCTCCACAGTCAATGCTGTAAAGCATTGAAAATAAATGGCTTAGTGGATTTATTGTCAGTCGACATTTGATTTTTGAATAATCAAAAAATCCAAATACCTTTGTTGAGAAATCAATAAACGCTGGAATATTTCTTGTTGATTGATTTCATTTGAGTTGGGTAGGCTTCGGGGCGCGCTCCAATGCCCCACCACCCCGGCCATCTTGGCCGCTATCCTCGGATCAAAGCCGATCGCGTCGCAGAGTTGGGGGGACAACAGGCATTCATAGACCTGCTCGTTTCCAAGGGAATCGCCGGGAGTCGGGCCAAGAACATTGCGGTTGGGAAGTGGGGAGCCTTATCGAGCTTCGAGATGACGGTGCTGGCGACTTTTATTGAAGAGGCACACAGCGGCTTATTTAGGGACTTCCAAGATCGCGCTAACGCGTCGAACGTCTTGCTGTCGACACCAGATGAGCGCGGCAATTTGATCGGCGGTGACAACCAAGCCGTGACCGAGATTGTGTCCGCCGCCTCGAAGTGGTTTCGGTTCACACCGATGGTTCCGCCAGTCACGGCTCAGGCATTCAGCGAACTCAGGCAGAAGGCGAATCTTCTGGTGGTCGGAGGGCCACTTTACAACCGTGGCGCGCAGCTTGCCTTGGAATCCATGTGGAACCAGCCGCCCTTCTGGTTTCTGCATCCAGACCTCGATGGGCGCAGCGACGGAAAATGGGTACGAAAATCGGCTGAGGGACGACGAGGCGTCGGTGTCACTCTGAGCACCGGACAGCGATTCACGTGGGAGCGATCTGGACAATTTGTCGGGGTGATCGCATTTCAGCGAACGCGCTGTGACGACGGCAGGCAGCGATCGATCTTAGTGTTGGCCGGAGCGTCTGTGCGGTCTACCAGCGAACTCGTTAAACGGCTAACGACTCCCGCTGTCTACCAGTGGTTTGAGGCCGCGCGAAGCCGCACCGATGAGACTCAGCCAACGATGTTGTTCTTCGACTCCCGATCGGTTGGCCGATGGTCCTCGCCTTTGGTGGATGCCCCCCCGCGGCCACCAGGCCGGCCGAAGCGGCAGAACAGCGACTCTCTGGAAGGAAAGTGATATGGCAAGCCCCCGAGCATGCCGCAGTTGCCGCGCGGCGTGCATGTGAACGCGCAGGAGGGCGACCGCGTCACGAAGGCGTCGCTCTCGACCGACTCGTTCATCTCGGCGGCGTCGTTCCAGGAGACCACGCGCGTTCTTACCGAGGCGTCAATCTCGGGCAAGATGGACTACCTGCGCGGTCTGAAGGAAA
>JAKFCC010000224.1:0-3349 GCA_036676795.1 Gemmatimonadota bacterium | reverse complement strand
CCCCGCCCGCGGCGCCTGCCGCGAACAGCCAGGGCGTGCGCTGTCGAGTGACCATGGGCCCACCATAGCGGCTGAGTCGCCCGCATGGACCTCGGTGTGACAAATCGCTACTAGCTCAGCGGGACGCGCGCGCCACCGCCGGGATGCGTCACTTGGCGTCGATCACTTCCGAGCCGACGCGGAAAGCGTCGAGCGCGGCCGGGTAGCCGCAGTACACGCTGGCGTGCAGGAAGATCTCCTGCAGTTCCTCGGGCGTCACGCCGTTGTTCAGCGCGCCGCGGATGTGGATCTTCAATTCGTGCGTGCGGCCCAGGGCCACCAGCATCGACACCGTGGCGATGCTGCGCGTGCGCAGGTCGATGCCCTTGCGCTGCCAGGTGTTGCCCCAGGCGTGCTTGGTGACGGACTCCTGCAGGGGCTCGGTGAAGGGCGTGACGCGGCCGAGGGTGGCGTCGACGTAGGCGTCGCCGAGGACCTTGCGGCGGGTGGCGAGGCCGGCTTGGGTTTCGGGGTCGTTGGAGAGTTGCAGCATGGGGGCTTCCGGGCGTTGGGGAAGCCGGGAGCATAGCGTTGGGAGGAGCTGGACTCTTGTGTGTCCCAGCCTGCGGCACATGCAGGGCTCTGTAGGCTGGAGGTGAGCCCCGAAGGCGAACCCCAGCCAGCCGATTCATCTTGGGAGGATGCAGGCAGGAGTGGTGGAATCGGATTCGCTGAAAATTGGAATCTGACCCCGATTTCCCGTAGCTGCCGAAAAGGGTAGGACCTTGGTGGCCGCGACTGTCAGGCGGGATGGTTCTGTTGGCTTGGTTGAGCGCAAAGGCGAACCCGCGCTGCCCGCAGTTCTTGCACAGCCGACGGCGAGTGCATCAGCGCTCGCCGGAACTCGCATTAACGGAATCCGACCCCAATTTGCGCCCCTAGTTTATCCATCGGGCTGATCGAGATCGGGCGCTGCGC
Source organism: Gemmatimonadota bacterium (assembly GCA_036676795.1). Taxonomy (GTDB): domain Bacteria; phylum Gemmatimonadota; class Gemmatimonadetes; order Gemmatimonadales; family Gemmatimonadaceae; genus UBA4720. Next base: position 2,392 of record JAKFCC010000224.1, on the reverse strand, counting down.
CAGCCGTACTGCAGAGGCGATTAATTGGAATTCGACCCCAATTAACTCAGACCTCATGGCGGTGGGCTTCGTAACTTAAATCCGAACCAACAGTCATTGGAACCAAACCCAATTGGCGCCGTTCCGATTCAACCTCTCGGGGAGGAGTAGTCGATCGGAGCGTCACCGAAGTATTTCTTGACTGCTCGCGGTCTACGATCAGAGAGATCCTCGCTTGCGTTTACCTGGTCGGGGTACGACAGATCGATATTGAACTTTCCACCCTCAATGGTGTAGCTGAGAGTGCGCCACTCAGGGTTGCCCGCGGACTTCCAGTTTTCCCATAGCGAAACGACGAGATCTTGCAGCCGTGAAGATCCAAAGAGGAACTTAACTGTAGCGCTCGATGCGCGTCGGTAGAACATATCCGCAGATGAGACACCGTCTTCGACTTCGGCATACAACAGCAGTACCTCTCCCACGTCCTGCGCCTCTGCGAGCGCTTGGGCTCCAATCTGCTGGTAAAGCGATTCAATTATTGAGTTCACCTGCATTTCATCCACCGTGCCGGTTAGTAAAGCTTCTACTGTACGGCACACCGTCGATCGTGTAATCGACTTGTATCTTGATTGGCCGCACAGAGCTCCCATCGTAAGACGGGGTAATGTCAATACTCACCTTCTTGCCTGCATCAAGCGCCCTTTGCCATGAGTTCTCCAACTCCTTGTAAGCGCTGCGATTGAAATTCCTATCTTGAGCGAAATGATTGAAGTCATCGGTCGGACCATCGAAACGACGGCCAATGTAGTGACCTCCGTCATCGTTTGGCAACCTCTCCCTTCCGCCGGCCGAAAGCTGCGCTTGAGGATTTCTAATCTGGTCGGGATTGCTCCTTAAGTCCCCTTTGATGTTGGTAACTCGCTCTCCATCATCGAAGCCATAGGAATATCCATTGCGCGTTCTCGTGGAGCCGAACGCATCCTCAACCTTCGTCGTGATGATCTGCATCAAACCCGAAAGAGCCTTCACTCCCATAGGCATTCCGTCCATGGCTCTGTCGAACCAAGGCTTGTCTGTCGCATGCTGTGGCGGTGCACCAAGGCCAAGACTTGGGTTGCCCAGGGCATATCCCGGTGCTCCGGACGATCTTTCTTGGTCGAGAACGTACGGAGGTGGCGCACCTGCGCCGTCGGGCCTTATGGGGAGATATCCCCGGGTACCGCCCGTCGCCGGGTTCAGTGGATTTGCAGGGTTTGCTGGACTGAAAAGCCAACCCACATTGGCAACGTTGAATGGGCTTTCGCCCTCTCCCCTCACTGGGCCTATTTCCTTCGGTTCGGTCGAGTCACTGAACGTTCGAAGGTCGTCCGAAACCATACCTTGATAGCGCATTCGAGGAATGCTGATGCCAGCTATCGGCTTAAACCCGAGCCCGTGGTTGCCAGTGTTCCACCCATACAGCGCATCGGCACGCGCTTGCGCGTTCTGCTCACCAATCTCCTGCTTTCTGAAGTTCTGCTGCGGTGTGTTTTCAGCACCGCTCCACTCGCTCACGCCGCGTACTCCAATCGCGCTCTCCGCGATGCTTTGTCCCAACGCATTGCCAAACGCATCCACCGCTACCTGCAAAACGGCGACCTTCCCTCCTCTCACCGCTGCCGCAGTTGCGCCCGCAACCAGTCCCGTCGTCAGGCGGGCCATGAACGGGCTACTTTCAAAGACTGTGCCTGCAATCTTTCCGACCGCTTGGCCAACGGCGCTACCGACAGCCGCAGCCGCGACGCTCCTCCAGTTGAAGCTGCTTTGCAGCCCCGTCGCCGTCGCGATCCCCTGGGTAATGATGTTTCCAGCGGCGGCGCGCACGATGCCATCGATTACTGCATTGCCGACAAATTTGACCCCCGATAGGCTGCCACCGATCGCTCCGCCGATCGCGGCAAGCGCGACAGCCTTGAAATCAAAATCCTCGATCGTTCCCGTAGCCACCCCGACCATCTGACCTGCGGCGGCACCGACCCCTCCGGCCAGCGCCAATGTACCGACAGTGCCCAATGCGGTTCCCGCGGCAGCTCCAGACCCCATCAGAACGCCAGCTCCCGTGGACATAACGGTGCCGAAGCTCGCACTTGCGCCAGCCGTCGTACTCAGGGCCGCTGCTCCTGCACCAGCGGTATAGATCGTCACCACAATCGCGACAATCAACATCAGCACTTGCCCAGCCGACCCACACCCCTCCCCCGGCAACGGCAAGCTCGGCGCCAAATCCCCCGTGATCTTGCTCGGGTCGTAGGGCTTGAACGTCCCTTCGTTGTTGTGGACCGTCCCCACCCGATTGGGGATGTTCAGCACCTGGCCGACCCGGACATCGTCGTTCGACGACAGCCCGTTCGCCTGCGCGATCAGGTACCACAGC
>JAKFCC010000223.1:0-1897 GCA_036676795.1 Gemmatimonadota bacterium | reverse complement strand
TCAGAAGGTGAATCCGTAGCCGACCATCGGCCCGCTCAAGGTGAGGTCGGTCGTGCTGTCGACGGATTCCAACTCGACCGACAGGTACCGGTAACCGAAGAGCAATGCGCCGTGGGTCATCCTGTAATTCACCACCGCGCTCGCGTTCCATGTGCCTTCGGTATCGCCGAAGGACGTATCGCCGCGGACCGTCATGCCCCAGCGATCCGCCAGCGCCCAGGTATAGCGCGCGCCGATCATGAAGTCGTTGAACGATTCGCTGCCGTCGAACGTGGTGGTATTGAACAATGGGTTGACCGGATCGAACTGCACGGTCAGGTCGACGTCGATGTAACGGAGGCCGGCAAACACGTCCAGGCCCTGGTAGCGGCCGGGTCCGGGGCTCCATACCCCGGCAAGCTCGAACAGGCGTGCGTCGAGATCGGATTCGGTATGGAAACGCGGGTAGTCGTTCGAGTCCGCCAACCCGAGGTAAGTGAAATCGGTGAACACTCCCCACTCTTCCTGCTGGCCTTCCAGATGCACCTGGAAGACGCCGTCGAGCTTGTCGAGGACGTCTTCGAATGCACTGTCACTGCTGATGCCGCCCTCGGGTGGTTGGGTTCGCACGAGGTCCGTGTCGAAGCTTACGGCCCAGATATAGGGCGCCACCACCCATTCCCAGTCTTGGCCAGCGGCCGCGTGTGCCTGCTGCGACATCGAGCCGGCCATGCACAGGACGGTGAAAAGGGCCGCCCGTCGCGCGGACGATGCGGTTGCGGAGCATTTCATCTGGGCGATCTCCTGCATTCCTGTTTCGATTTTCGTGACCACACCTGGACAACCTCGCGCTGTCCGCGTTTCAGTCTGGGCAGGACGGCCGGTGCACGGAACTGGCCTTTGGGGACATTCGGCTTGCCCTTTTGGCCAGAGCAAAGCCACGTCGCGCACCTGAATGCAGGCCGGCGTGCGAGTCCTCGCCGACCGCACAGGCGCCATCGCGATCAATGCACCATGCCGACAGTCATCTGGTCGATTGCATGGAGTGTCGAAGGTCGACCAGCGGCTGCTGCGTCACCGCCGCGACACCCCACGGCCGATCCAGCGCGGCAATCAGGGCAATGACCATGGCGAAAGAGGTCGCGAGCACCCAGGTTGCGTTGGTTCGCCTGGAGTCCGCGATTCCGGCGTGATAGCCCATGCTCAACATCCCGAGGATCGTCAAGCCGTAAAGGACGATCCAGATACCCGGTGGCACGCGCATCCTCACGCCGATCGCCAGCCTGGACGCATGTACATCCATGACCTGGTTCAGCGCTTCGATGTAGAGCGCGCCGACATCCGAATTCATGTCGCGCGCGGCACTGACGACCGCGATGTCCCATAACCGGCGATGGATGGACTCGGAATCCGCCAGGAACTGGCCGAGTTCCTCGCGGCCAATCTGGTTGCCCCGGGCGATGTGCAACCGCCTGTCCACGTAGTCCGCCAGTAGACGACTGCTCTCGAGGCGCTCGGGTTCGGCAAGAAAACGGGTGCGCAGATAGGCCGTGCGTATCGCGTCCGCATCGTCCCGCACCAGCGCTTTCCGCGCGTCGTACCGCTCGGCCACGATCGAGAAACTGAAGGCGAGCATGAACGCGGTCAGTCCCAGGACGGTGGCGGATACTCCCGAAACCGGTGCTTCCTTCTCAGCGGCCCACTTTCGGTGGGCGATGCCTCCCAGCCTGTATCCGATCTCGATGAAACCCATCACCAGCAGCACGGTGCCGATGAAGACGACCCAGACGGGCACCAGATCGAGATTCATTGCGAATCCTCGAGGATGTGGCTCGGATCGCCGACAGCCCGGAATGCTCCGTAGCGGCCGAACCGCAACCCTCGCGGTTTCTGCGAATACAGCATCTCAGCAACGCAC
>JAKFCC010000222.1:0-22804 GCA_036676795.1 Gemmatimonadota bacterium | reverse complement strand
CCATTGTGTCGCCGAACTGCACCAGGGCGGACCCTGCCGCCTGCTTTGCCATGCGTCCGGTCTCGATGATGAGTTTCCGTCCGGCAAAGTCTTTTTCGATTCTTTGTATCATTTTCCTTTTTCTTTTTTCTTAGAGAAGCTGTAAAACACAAAACGCGCGGGCAGCATTAGTGCGCCCGCGCGGTGATTTCAGACAGCGATTTTAGTACCGAAGGCCAAGATCAGCGATGATCTTGCGATAGCCTTCGACATTAGTGCGCTTGAGGTAGTCGAGCAGTCTGCGTCGGCGTCCTACCATCTTGAGGAGGCCTTGGCGGCTGTGGTGGTCCTTGGCGTGAGTGCGGAAGTGCTCGGTCAGATAGTTGATGTTATCTGTGAGGACTGCGACCTGGACGACGGTTGAGCCCGTGTCCGTGCCATGAGTGCGGTACTTCTCGACTGTTGGTGTTTTCTGAAATGCCATGTGTCCTGGAGCTCTCCGCGCGGCTGATCCGCGCTGGTTGCGTTAAAATCGGTGTAAGCCTTTAAACTTACAGGAGTTAGGGACGTTTGGGAAGGGTTAGGTTCCGAATCAAGCCGGTCGGTCGGCAAACAGTCATCCTGCGCCGCGGGTGCCAAGCGAGATGGTTTGACGGAAGCAGATTCCTAGCTGCGTCGGACGCCCTACGGGGGTAACGCCTGCGTACCTGGCTCAGACTGAAGCCTCCGATCGGAGACTCCTATACGTTCCCTGCGGATTGGCTGTGACCGACCTCTCCCTGCTGTTCAGCGCGCGGGACATAAAAGGGATTCTCGCGGATACAGTTCCGGTGCAATGTCACCGGATGGCCTTCAAACGCAGCGCGCATAATCGTCCGCGCCGGCTGAACCCGAAGGTCGAACATGCAGATCGCTACACATGGCATGTTGAGCGTGGCCTCACTCACCGTCGCTTCCAGTTTGTAGAACTCTTTCTCGGACGGCCATCCTTCCCGGCCCACGGCTGCGTTTCCGAGAAAGCGAATGAACTGCGCTCCACCTGAGTAAATACGGTCGAAGTGCTCCGACACCACCTTGAAAGTCTCTTCACAGGTGGGACAGGGCACGAGAACAGACAGTCTGCCTTCCGCGATCAATGCGTCCGGCTCCCAGCCATGGTCTTTCAGGACCTTGAGCGAACGCTCGGTGTCTTCCGCAATTCCGAATACAACGCAGTGATCCTTCCCTTGGAGCCCCACATCGAGGAAGCCGAAGGCGCGCTCGAACTCCGAATCAGTCTCGTAGAAGTAGGCGATGTGATCGCCCGCGACGACATTTTCGTCGGAAATTCCGAGCTTGATCGGTTGACCGGCTTTTCTCGAGGTGTGTGGCATGGGACAGGAAATGGGTTACGCTAAAAATACATATGTATAACTTAGTCCCTTCGGGGCTGACTTACCGGTTGTGCTTAAGCACAAAGAGTGCGTCGCAATTTGCCGGTTGAAAGTTATTGTCCACACAATTCATCGTGACTGCGGCGTACCCATTAAGCGACGTAGGGCGAAGCTGGTAAACTGCGTAAGGATCACAGTCGCCGGGATCGGAGAACCCCACAATCACCCCGCCCTCGGTGCTGGTGCCCTGGCCGCCGCACACGTCCCCTCCGGCCATGCTGAAGTCGACACTTGTGATTGCCACTCCGGCCGCACGACGGCCGCCGAGCGCGCAGTAAATGGGATGGCCGGGACGCGTTGGGAGAAACTCACACCGGATCTCCTGCACGGCGTTCCAGAGATCGACTTGCGAGTCAAACGAGCCGGCACGCCCATACTCCCGCAAATAAGAAACGGACTTGCAATCCGTCTGGTGGAGCAGGTTATCCCCGGGATAGCCCCAATAAAAATTATTGCTGATGTAGCAGGCATAGGTGCCGGGTGCCAGCGCCCATGCGCTCCCCGCCTGCACCCCGTCCTGCGTGTAGCCGACATACCGAGCCCTGGCAGCTGGATCGCTTTCCGGTTGAGTCGCCGAAACTCCATCCATCCCGAACGGCGCAAAGAATGTCACCGTGCTCCCCAGGCCGTTCCAGACAACGTCGTCCTTGCTGTTGCCGTAGCCTGGCGCGTCATGCTCGTGACGGTACTCGCAAATGATTAACTCACCGCCGTAGTCGCACCAGAGCGGCCCGTATTGCAGAGTATGGTAGTACTCGGTGTTGAGTGCGGTACCTCCTAACAATGGCAAGACGGCTTTGGCAGTGAAGGTGATCGGCGATCCGGTCAGGCTCCCGGCCTCTGCAGTCAGCGTGTTAACGCCTGGCTGTGCTCCAAGAATCCAGTCCGAGACAGTTGCAATGCCCGCCGAATCGGTCTTCACAGTTTCACCCGATACTGTGCCACCACCGCCGGTCACCCTGAATCGCACGGCGACTCCCTCGAGCGGAACACCATGTCGTGACTTGACGATCACGCTCGGGCGCGGAAGCACGCGAGCACCGGCAATCGCCGTAATCTGGGTAGTGGATCGCGCGATTATCATTCCGGCGAACGGATCCACGGAAAAATCGCATGCGCTTGTGGCCACGACCATACAAAGAAGTGTGGCGCGAGCGGGATTGAAGGCCATCGTCCTAAGTTATTTGCGGGCGCGAATGCCGACAATATTTTTTTGCTTATCGCTACCTCGGCCCGGACAGGACGACCCAGTCACCAAGGCTGTGCCCGCTGTTGCCATTCCAACCGTAAATGCGTCAAACTTTGGATAGTGACCCCTCGTTCCGAGGCGGAATATGACTCGATACCTGGCTGCATTGGTCCTGGCTTTCGCTCCATCGCTCGCTGCTGCGCAGCAGCATCCACATGCCGCCACAGGACCATCCGAGTCCTTCGGCACCGTTCACTTCCCTACCAGCTGCAAACCACAGGTCTCACAGCAATTCGACAAGGCCGTGGCAGTGCTGCATTCTTTTGAATTCGGCCAATCCCTTCGTGGATTCGGTGCGGTCCTCGCGGGAGACAGCACCTGCGCCATGGCTCGCTGGGGAATGGCGATCAGCCGATGGTCGAATCCGATGGCTGCAGGCAATCGCTCTGCAACTCTCCTCCAGGAGGGTCTGGCACATGTGACCGCCGCAAGACAGCTCGCCGGCAACACAACGGCTCGGGAGCGCGGATACATCGAAGCCGTCGCCAAACTGTACGACGACTTCGAACACAAGGATCAGCGCACGCGAGTCGCCGCGTACGAACAGGCAATGAACGAGCTTGCTCATCATTTCCCCGAGGACACGGAGGCAAAGATCTTTCATGCGATTGCGCTCGTCGCAGCAGCGTCCCCCACAGACAAGTCTTACGCGAACCAGCTGCGCGCAGGCGCTACGCTCGAATCGTTATGGGCGAAGCAGCCCAATCACCCGGGCCTCGCACACTACATCATCCACGCATACGACTATCCGCCACTGGCAGCGAAATCACGTGCTGCTGCACTACGCTATTCCCAGATAGCGCCCTCAGCTGCACATGCTCTCCACATGCCCTCGCACACATTCACGCGCGTCGGACTCTGGGAGAAATCAATCGCTGCCAACAAACGGTCTGCGGACGTTGCACTTACCAATGGATCTATTGCCGAAGCCCTCCATGCCGCTGACTACGCGATGTATGCGAATCTCCAGCTCGGGAATTACACAGCCGCGAGGAAAGTCCTGAACGACCTTCCCGGTCTGGCGGCCCGGTTCGACCCCAAGGCAATTACAGGCGCTGCGCCGCCGCTCGCAGGCGTGTTTGCCATAGCTGCGATCCCGGCACGCTGGGCACTGGAGCGCCGAGCATGGAAGGAGGCGGCTGCACTCGAGCCGGTCTCAACCGACTATCCATACGCCGAGGCGATGACATACTTCGCACGCGCGCTCGGCGCATCACATACACGCGATCTTACAAAGGCGCGGTCGGCGATCGATTCCCTGCAATCCATTCAGCAGCGGCTCGCCGCACGAAACGAAGCTTACTGGGCGGAGCAGGTTGCCATCCAGGCCCTGGAAGCGCAGGCATGGCTCGACCTCGCAGAACATCGCAATGATCAGGCATTAGCCAAGATGCGCGAGGCGGTGGCACGCGAAGACGCAACAGAAAAGAATGCGGTTACACCCGGCCCGCTCGCTCCCGCGCGCGAGCTTCTGGGTGACATGCTCGCAAGCCTACAGCGGAGGAAGGAAGCACGCGCTGCGTATAAAGCAACGCTTGTGAAGGACCCGAATCGCAGGCATTCAATGAAAGCCCTTCAGCGACTTGGAAGCTGACGCCTCCGTGCAGCATTGACAGTATTGACCAGCAGCATGGCGATGGTCATTGGACCGACACCACCCGGAACTGGAGTGATCTTTCCAGCGACTTCGCGAACCGCGTCATAGTCAACATCGCCGACTAGCCGGCTGCCGCTTTTCCTGGAGTCATCCGCCATGCGGTTCATTCCCACGTCTACAACGACAGCACCTGACTTCACCATGTCGCCTGTCAGGGTATTCGCATGACCAGCGGCTACAACAATGATGTCAGCCAGTCTCGTATGGGCTGCGAGATCCTTCGTTTTGCTATGGCAGACAGTCACGGTGCAATTGCCACCCGGACCATTCTGCACGAGCAGCGCAGCCATAGGCTTCCCCACAATGTTGCTGCGCCCAATCACAACGGCATGCTTCCCCGCTGTCTCAACTCCGCAGTCAACGAGTAGTCGCTGGACTCCGGCCGGCGTGCAGGGAATGAATCCATCCGTACTACCCATCAGCATCTTCCCGACATTTACAGGATGAAATCCATCCACATCCTTGCCAGGATCGATCCGCATGATCACGGCAGCGGAATCGATGTGCTTGGGCATCGGCATCTGCACTAGTATCCCGTCAATCGCGCGATCGGAGTTGAGCGCATCAACCTGTCGTAACAGCGCATCCTGGGTTGTGTCAGCGGGAAGGCGGATTGTCACGCTGTGGATTCCCACTTCTTCGCATGCCCTGCCCTTCGCGGCCACATAAACGGCGCTTGCGGGATCGTCGCCGACCAGGACTACCGCCAGGCCGGGCGTAATGCCCTTCTTCTTCAGCTCGGCGACTTCGGCCGCAACTTCGGCTCGGATCTTCTTTGCGACGGCGGCGCCGTCCATTATTTCAGCAGGCATGACCACATTCTATAGTAGGCGTAACGAACATCAGCTGGGTTTCGAGAAGTGCCCTTCGATCAGCAAGGTGAACTGGGGGAAACCCCGAATGTTCTCCGTTCAGTCGTTCACTCAATGATGTCTCCGCGGGCATGGACCCATTCTATAGTAGTTCTTCCAATCCCGCGACCTGAGCCAATGCCCTACTAGGCTTTTTCTGGAACTCCACGACGTCAAGCGGTAGTCGCACCGAAAGCGTGAACCTTCACTCCTTCATCGGACGGGGCGGGAATGCGGCACTGTCACTCGCCCAGGCGACGCAGAGCCGCACGCGGTCGAGATGCTCACCGGATATTCCCTTTCGCTCCGCAGATTCACGTGAAGGTAAATCCCTTACACGCACGCGGCAGGAGACAAATGTACCGACTCTCATGAACCCGGTTCTGCCCCACGAATAACTGTCGATTCTATATCAGATCAGATGTTGAAGCTGTGTACGCTGAGAAAACATCCGGTCCCTCGCGCACTGTGTTCCTCCGCTGATAAACTCGCTTGCGAATTTCGCCCGACTTCGTAAGTATGTCCCCGCTGCGCGCACCTTTTTGTTGTACAGAACGGACTTGCAGTCGCTACGAGGAAGACCATGCTGCAAGGGAACAAGCTTACGATGCTCGGAGTCGGAAACGCCGCCACGGCGGGTTTCGGCCGCGGGATCCATACGCGCTGGCACTTCAGGGCCGCCCTGAAATGGCCAAAGTTCGGCTTCACGCTCTTCCGCAGAGCGGCCGCAAAAGGCGTTTCCACTTGCGTCAACTTCCCCAAGATCGTCTTCCTCGACCCGAAGCGAATGAGCTTCTCCTTCGACTCGGGAGCAGAAGGCAAAGGCACTGTTACCTCGTCGGTGTCCATGACAGCGGTGCCGGGTCCGCCGCCTGTGATCCGCACGTCATCAGGTGCAACCATCACCTTCGAGTGCAACCCGCGCTTCAGGCAATTCAGCGTGAATCTCGTGTGTGCACGCGGCACGATGTCGCTCAAGGCGTACGATGGCCCGATGCTCGTTGCCTCCACGAGTCGCGCCGCTTCGGGCGCTGCCGCCACCCTTACGGTGTCTGCAAATCGCATCAGCACGGTGGTCCTGGAGACGCAGGCCGCCACTACAATCCGGTCGATTTGCTGGGTTCCCATTGTAGATGGTGACTGGACAGGCCTGGTTGACCTGAACCTCCCCAGGGACTGGGCCGTCGCGGACAGCCGGCTTCCCTCTTCTCTCTCGGCCGCCGCGCGCACCAGGTACAGGGACTCCTGGCCGAGACTGGACAAGGTCATACGAAAGGTTACCAGCGGCGTGATCTCGGAGAGCCTCGCCGAGCAATCTGGCGCAGAGGACGCTCCGACCCTGGATGCCAATTACATCCACCTGCTCCAGGCGGCCGCTCTCGATCCGAACATCGCGCGGATTCTCGGCCTGTATTACCAGGACGAATCCGCGGCGCTCAGCACACTCTACGACTACAAGATTGCCGGCAACTGGTCCGCACCGCGCTCTGCCGACCATGAATGGATCTGTTTTGGCCTGTCACGGGGCGCCCTGCCTGCGGTGACACGTCCAACAGGTCTCACCAGCGTGCAGGTGGACCTTCCTGGTGGAATCGCGGGAGTGGCGAAAAGCCAATCAGCAGTAGCGCTCGGCTGGACCATCAACCGAAGCGCAGATGGTCAGCTCGCTCAAACTTCGCCGGTGATGTACCACGTCTATCGCCAGGACAAGAAGCCGGCGGGAACATGGACTGTCGCTAAGCACCTGACAAGAAACCGCCCGGTCATTGCCAAGGCTGCGGCAAGCGATCCGCGCTACTACACGGACGGCCCGCTCGCACTGAACAGTTACCGGTACAAGATATCGGGCGTGGACATCTTCGGGCGCGAGAGCGCGCTGTCCGCGATGACCAGCATCACAGTGACCGACAACGTCGCGCCGCCGCCTCCAGTCAGTGTGGCAGCATCAATAGTGGACACTGAAGCGCCGAGCCCTGTTGATATCGAGGTTACGTGGAGCTGGACCGACACCCAGCGTGAACAGGCGGGCGACGCAAAGCTGTTTCGAGTTTATCACCAGTATGAGGACCTCTACCCTGTCAGTGGAACTGTGACGGCGGTCGCGGCAGGAACTGTGGCGGACACGTCAGACCTGACCACCGACCTGGATACAAGCGGGGACTACTCCCGCTTCGAGGACGGCTTTCTCATTCATGGCGGCGCACGGTTTGTGGTGACCGGCATCACTGTATCGGGCGGCGCCGTGATCGTCACCGTAGAGAACAATGCCGACGCGGATGGTGCACGCACGGTCTCTCCCGCCGTTGCCGTGCCCAGCGCCTCTTTTGCATACCTGTCTTTTCTCCCGGACGCCTGGAAGATGAAGGGCCGGTTCCTGCTCAAGACTGATTGGTCCAACAGCGCCCATTGGCAGTCATCCCATGAAACGAAGAATGTCACGTCCGCCGAGGAGTACTCGGCGACAATAAGTGACGTTCCAGTCGCTGTGGACTCTGCCACACCGGTGGCCAGCATGTTCGTGGCGGTCTGCACGGAAGACGCGAACGGAAATGTCGGACCCTTGTCCGTCCCGGTTAAGGTGCAGGCCACCAATGTCACAGCCCCGGCAGCGCCGGTCCTTGCAATCGGTGATGAAGAGTATGCCTCAAAGGCGGACTGGTACGGGAACTCGAAGTACACAGTTGCGATACCCTCCGCTCCGGCCGGAGTGCGTTACGAGATACTGCGTGCAACCGATGCAGGTCTCGCCAAAGCCGCAGGCTCCACGAGTGAGCTCGAGGACATTTCGGATGACGACCTGAAGGCGTGGGCGGATGATACGGAGTCGAGCGATTCAACGATGCTCACCTATCGCACTGCTTTCATGAATGTTGGCACTGCCAGTGCCGATTTCGAGGATTCGTTTCCCGGCACTGCGCGCAACCGGTACATCTACAAGGTCCGGTCAATAGACTCTGCCAACAATCGCGGTGAGTTCGCAGATGCATTCGTTGTTCACCTGCACGATGTAACTCCCCCGGGCACACCAATCGTTACGACAGTGACCGCTGGAGACTGCGAGATAACTCTTACCTGGGCCCGGAACAATGAGCGCGACCTGGCCGGGTATCGTGTTTTCCGATCGATCACTGAGGAGTCGAGCTCCGACATCCGCGCGATGGACATGGTTCACGAGCTTCCAGCGGGTACCCAGTCGGTCACCGATTCTGTCACAGGGCTCACTGATTACTACTACCGGATCGTGGCGTTCGACACGTCCGATAACGTCTCCAGTGCGACAGCGGCCCTACGGCTGCGCGCATACGATGGGTCGTTATGAGCGCCGCTGACTATTTCGCAACGATATCCACCGCCCCCGTCCAGACTGGATCGACGGTGATTCCGCTCGTGGACGGCTACTACTATTTCGCGGATCTCTTCACGGAAATAGAGAAGCTCAAGACTGAAACGGGCACACGCGGAGTCTACATAGCAGGGTGGACACTCGACACGTTCGAGGACCAGCTGGTCCTCACTGGAGGAACCGAGGGGCTGATTGACTACCTCGAGGGAGCCGCGGCAACGGGAATTGACGTTCGCATACTGCTCTGGACGGGATGCGTGGTATCCAGGGCAATCGGCAACTACTCGTTCCTGTACTACATCAACGAGACCGAGGATTATCCGAATCTCAAGAACAAGATCATCGGCAACGAGTTAGCCGGCGCATTTGGCGCATCGCACCTGAAGGTCGCACTGGTTTTCAGCGAGACATACTCGATGGCATATGTCGGGGGCATCGACATGACGGCCAACCGAAAAGCCAGCGAGCATCACAGTACTGTGAGCGCAGACAGCACTTCGGTTTCATACATGGATGACCGCTGGCACGACGTTCAGTCAAAGATCTATGGTCCAGCGGTTCAGCATGTGTATGACTTCTACAAGGATCTCTGGAACTCCAACATCAAGGTGAACCAGAGCAACAGCAATTTTTACGGGACCTGGACGGACTCAGGTTTTCCCGTGATTTCGCAGACCATTCCGAACGAAGCGGATTTCGTTCTTGTGCGATCCCTCACCACTCCGTTCACTCCCATTCCCGTCTGCGCCTCGTCGGTGATGTATTCGCCCAGCTACAACGAAACGGCTGGTCTGCACATGTGCCAGTTCCTGCGCACTGTGCCCGACGGCACTGATTTCCTCTCCGAAACAACGCTCACTTTCGTCGGTTCGGAAACGGAGTGCTCCGGAACAGCACACCCTGCCGGACTCACCGAGGTGTGGACTGCCTTCCAGCACGCCATCAATACCGCCGAGAAATACATCTATGTCGAAGACCAGGGGATGTACGGCACCGAACTGCTTACGGCGCTCCGCAATGCACTGAACGCGAAGCCGGAACTGAAAGCGATTCTGGTGGTGGGCCAGATGGATGGCTCTGTTCCGTCCATGTCGCCCTCTGAGCTCGCCGACTATCTCGTAGTGCCGCCGATGAAGCCCATGCGCGAAACAGCGGCGATAAGGGAATATCTTCTGGACGGCTTGAACGATCCCGATCAGGTCGTCGTGATCTACCACCGGACGGCGATTACGCACTGCAAGGTCATGGTGATAGATGACATTTACGCTACCATCGGCTCGGCCAACTTCTTCGACCGGTCAATGCGCGGTGGCGAGATCGAGTGCACCATCGCGTATGCAGACTCCGGAAGCACAGAAACCGTGAAGGAGTTCAGGAAACGGCTCTGGACCGAACACTTCCGGGCTACAGACGATCAGGTAGCCGACCACATCGATGACATAGACTCGGCACTGGCAATCTGGTTCGGACAGAGCACCACCTACCGGCTCCCGGTGCACGCAACATCGACCACCCAGTTGTTCGGTGCGGATGAGGAATACACTGAGATCGGCGTAGTCACTCCTGCCTCCGTACGCGCCTTCTACGCGTTCGCGACCGAGAATGACGACGGCACTTATGAATTCTTTACGACCAGCTCGGTGGTGGACGGAATCTCTCCGCGTGACGGCGGAATCGAGGAGCCAGATCCGGACCGGCTGCTGACGATGGATGAAGACACCGAAATCGGAACGATTCGCGACCCATCATTGATGAGCGCGTCAACGCTCGAAGCGGTCACGGTTTACCCGGCCCCGTTGTCCAGCCTCGTCGGCATGTATGTGGTGTTCTCCAATCCCGAGCTTGGTGGATTCATGTCGCAGATCACCGTTCATGATTCCTCTACAGGCGAAATACAGTTTGATGTCCATCACCTCGTCATGTACGAGGTCGGCGAAGTGGAATACATGATCGTGCAGCCTTTCGTGGATGCCGTGAGCCACGACTCCTTTACCTCCACGGCGACCGGAGGATTTCTCCTGGAAAGGTTCGACCCGTAGCATGCAAAGCTTCCTGGGCCTTACCACCTTCCTGAAAGCCGTCGTCCCCGGAGACAAAGTGACTCTGCCGGAAGACGGAGTTCTTTCGCACATCTTCATGGCTCCCCTGGTGCTGCTCTGGGACGAATCCACCGAGACGATCACAGGTTCGACAACCGTCATGATCGATGATGCCGTCTCGTTCGGGCTTCCATTCATCGACGGGTTCACCCTTTCGCTTGGAAGCCCCGAAGCAACGCTCATCGATCTCTCTGCGTCGCTCAGCGTATCGGGTTCCTACGAGTTCGTCCTGGGACCGGTAGCAATCGTTGCAAGCATCGAAAGCGAAATCATCGTCCCCGTTACCAGCTCGATCGACGCCGATGGAATTCGGCAGTTCGAGAAAACCCCGGGTGAGGCATGGGACGTAACCTGCGGCTCGGTTTCATTGGCCATAACCGAGGGTGCTGGTGTCAGCTTCGTGGGTGGTGTCAGCATCGAATTCACGGAAGGATTCACCATCGGCGATACGGATCTGATAATCGCCGGTGGAACGATTACGCCGGTCTTCGGGGAAGACGAACCCGAGAAATATCTCGGCTTCGACGACCTCGAGATTTACTTGCCGGCGGCGTTCACCAAGGACGCCGCCCGGATCCGGATTCTCGGCGAGGATATCAAGATTGGCGAGAACGGATTCAGTGGAACGCTGACCGTCGAGGATGTTCCGGCCGTCAGCCTGCTCGGCATGGGTTTCGACATGCACGCGGGAAGCATCACGTTCGTGCAGAACGTACTCACTGCTGGATCCATTACGGGCGAGCTGACCCTTCCCTTCTTCAAGGAAGCCAACGGCGGCGACCTCACCGTCACAGTGGCGGTGACCTTCGGCAGCGATGGCAACCTGCGCATCGCAATCTCGGACGACGACGATGACGGCCTTGTAACCCTGACCACAGTGCTGGGCGATCTGACGCTCTCCGGTATCGCGTTTGGCACACTGGAAAATGGGGACGCATATGTGGAGCTCGCAGGCTCGCTGGATCTCATCGCAATCGGCGGAATAGAGCTCCCTGAGATCTCGGTCACCGGACTGCGCATCACGTCCGCAGGCGACATTTCGATGGCCAGCAGCTCCGGCATCGGACTCGAGGAGCAGGTCATCATCGATCTCAAGGGTTTCCAGATAGAGATCGACGCAATCGGATTCGGGACGGACAGCACGCGGAACTTTGTCAGCTTTACCGGCGGCGTGAAGCTGACAGAGGCTCTTCCAATGGGCGTCTCTGCAAAGGGCCTCCAGGTTCTCTGGAGCAAGAATCCCGAAACGATTGTTGATGGTGACTCAGTCGCAGTCATCGCCGAAAAGCTGGGGCTCGGAGTGGAGTGCGAGGGCGTTGGCATCTCGTTCGAAATTCCCGAGGTACTGTCCATCTCCGGATCGGTGACCTTCGACAACGACAACGAGCGCTTTACCGGGAAAGGCCAGCTCAACCTGCTAAGCCTCGACATGACGATAGATGCCGCATTTATCGTCGGAAAGGCAGAGGGCGCCGATAACGCCGACTACCGGTATTTCGGGGTTCAGCTGGAGACACAGCTGCCGTTTGGCATCCCGCTGGGCTCAACGGGAATCGCGCTGTATGGGTTCTCCGGCCTCTTTGCGCAAAACATGGCGCCGCTCACCGTCGAAGGTGTGGACGGCTTCTCCTTTGATACGGGCGAAATCAAGCAGCTCACCTTCGTTGAAGATGAGTTCCACTGGTACAAGGACTGGTACCGGCCGGCTAGCGGATTTTATGAGCCGTGGACACCCGAGGAGGGCGCATTCGGATTTGGCGTTGGAACCGTGTTCGGTACCCAGCTCGACAACGGCTACATGATCTCGATCGACAAGGCGCTTGTCTTCGCCTTCCCCGGCCCGATCATCATGCTCCAGGGCAAGGGCAACATGCTGACTGCGCGGTCTGCCCTTGCTGACGAAACAAAGCAGCCAATCTTCAGCTCACTCATCCTGTTCGATGGAAACGAGAAGAGCATTCTCGCCGCGCTCGGCATGGACTACATGCTTCCGGCATCCGGTTCCGCAGGCGAGGGCGGAATTCTGGACGCACACGCGACCAGTGAAGCCTTCTTCGATTTCGATGACAGCACCAACTGGCACGTCTACCTCGGCGAGATCGAAAAGGAAAAGCGAATTCGGGCAGAAGTGTTCCGGCTCTTTCAGGCCGATTCATATCTTATGCTGGAGAATTCCGGCTTCCGCGCCGGAGCCTCCATCGGAATCGACGAGTCGTTCGATTTCGAGGTCGTGTCGGCCGGGCTCAAGGCCTGGCTGGCCGGCGACGCGGAGATCACATGGGCTCCGCAATACCTGTGGGGCAATGTTGACCTGGACGCAGACCTATGGCTGGAGGCGTTCGGCTTCGAATTCTCCATGAGCGCGCACGCGGGAATCGAAGCGCAAACGCCAACGCCAAAAGAACTGGAGGTGGACCTTCAGTTCACTCTGGATTTGCCCTGGCCTTTCGACCCGGTCGATGTTGACATCAACATGCGCTGGTATGAGGAAGAAGAGTCATCGCCAATATCTCCGCTCTTCAAGGAAATGAGCATCCGCGACTTCATGTCCACCGACTGCTGGGCGCTGACGGCGGGCACCAACTCGCTCGCCACAGCAACAAGCGTCGCGGACATCGAGCCATTCCTGTCGGCTGGAAGCGATGCACTGAATTCGGGTATGCCGCTGGATGCCCGCCCAGCGGTGACATTCACGCGCAACGTCGTGGACAACTCCGGCGTTGCCACTGACGTGCCCGTGGTCGCACTCGAAGATGGCGGAGATCACAAGTACGGTTATGAGCTGTCAACCGTTCAGCTCCATAAATGGGACGACACAGCGAAAAGCTGGTCCGGCCCTCTCGCCCTCAGCGGCTACTGGCAGGAGACGGGAGAAGACGCCGCAACGATGCTGGAGCTGTTCGGAGACGGACCGTTCAGCTTCTGCCGCAACAATACATCCATGGCCAGCGGCGATCCCGCTGACGCACCGCCCTACTGGATTCCATTCACCGACTCGTACCTCGCGCTCAACGCCGGCGGCAGCGGATACCCGATCGATCTCACCCCGACCGACCTGAACTTCGAGGAGTACGCAGTAGGAACCGTGCTCGGTACCCACAGCCTCGGGCCGGTGTTTACCGGATCTCCGGCGGTTGCGAGTGTCGTAACGGATCCGGCGGGAATCAAGGCGCTCCCCATCCGAACCAGCACTGACGGATCGGCCAGCCCCACTTCAATCGATATTCTTTTCCCCGAGCCCGCACAGGTTCGATCGATGAAGTTCTACGGCGTCAAATCCGCGGCGAGCTCGTCGTACATGGAGGTCACCGGTACGCACGCAGATGGTTCCAGCATTTCTGCACCACCGCGATTCGAGCTGGCGTCAGGTTCCCAGGAATTCGAGATGACAGCTGATTTCGCCAACGTGGCCACGCTGCGCCTCACCGGACGGAATGCGTACCTGGAAGGATTCCGCTATATCGCCCAGTCGGTACTGGACGCTGCGGGAGACATGTCCGCGGACGCTGCCGCGCTGCTGGAAGAGCGCGTATGCCTCGAGCCTGACACCATCTATCGCATCAGCATCTCCGCAAATACTTACACGGATGTACAGGTAGCGAGCTTTGACCCGTCAGTCGCCACGACTACCGAGTCCATGTACGGCTTTTTCAAGACCGAAGGGCCACCAACGGACCTTGGACCATACATCGAGTCCGAGATTCCGGAATCGGTAGAGAGTCCGCACTACGCCGGATACGACCTGACACTCGAATTCAACCAGAACTACATGCGAACCATGTATGGCAGCGACATAACGGTTGAAGTCGTGGATGAGAACGGAGTTTCGGCCACGGATGACGCGGGCAATGCCGTCACCTTCGAGACCGGCTGGCGCACGGTGGTCGGCCAGGCCCCGTACACGACGAAGGTTTACCTGGGGGCACTGGCAGATGCGGGCGTTGACGTTCCCTCCGACACTACGGTGAATAACAACGTCCTGGATGCCCGGATTACGTCCGGCAATTCACTGCCCGCGGGGAAACGGCTTCAGGCGCAATTCAAGTATCCGGATTACGATACGCCTATCCATACGGTCGTCTTCACGACATCAGCGTATGCGGATTTTGCTTCCATGGTTGCTGATTTCCGGACTGAGGCCTGGGCGGAGACGATGGACAGTGCACCCGCGCTGTCCGCCCTTACGGATTTTGATGCCGCATTGGATGCGTTCGGGCTGGGAGCCCGCAATCTTCCCGAACAGCCCGACATCACCGCACTCTACGCAGAGGACTCTGAGGCAACCGTTGCATTGCTGATCGAGCTTCCGGAACCGGTGGAGTGGGACCGTGTCGCCCTTTCGATAGCGAGTGCACCGGGAACCCTGTCGCGGCTGGTTAACAGCGATGGAACCCGTGCGGTCGTGTACGCCGAATCCGGAACCGACCTGGCGGCATGGGATCCAGGAAGTCACTCGCTGAACTTTACCTTCAGCCGAAGCAGCGGCGCCCTGCCCGATCTGAGAATGGGCGGATCGACAGCGAACGAAACAGCCGATGTTTCGATCACTCTGCCTTAGGTTGAATGGCAGTCGCCTAGCATGATCCCAGGTGGTGAAAACAAAGCGCGGGAGCCGGTTGAGCTCCCGCGCTTTTCATTCGCCGGTGTCCGGTTTCAGATCAATGACAATTCGCCTCCGACACGCCGACAAAATTCCGGTACTCTATCACCCGCTGAACGTCGCTCCAGAAGTTCTTGTAGGTGACATACGCGTTCGGCATCACTTTGGGTAAGCCGCATACCCTGAACGAGGTGCCCTGGAAACTGGCCGATGTCGGGAATGTCAGGAACGGCTGGACCGCAAAACCCTCATCCCTTGCGACATGGCAGGTGCGGCACGACTTGCCATAAACGTTGTCATAAACCGCCACCGCGGTGCTCCATCCCGGCGGAGCCGCCGGTTTGACGGGAGCGAGATTGGGATTGCCTACGGTCGAGCCCGGGTACCAGGCCGCAATCACTTCCCTGATCGGGCTGGTTGCCGGTGCAATGTCGTGCACCATTTTGTTCAAAGCTGAAAAGGCTGTCAGCTCCGCGTTGTTCAGCGTGTTCGGCGCCGGAGCATAATCCCACTCGCGGCCGAGCGAGTATTTGTAGGAAGGAAGATCAAACTCGCGGAAGCGCGATTGCTTTGCGTTCTTGCTGGTCGCGTCGTATGCGCCTCCATGGCACACGGTGCAAAGGTGCGGCACCGGCTTCGGGCCCAGGCCATCGAGATCCGCAAACTTGAGCTTGCCTGCCGTGGCCGGGTTCCCACCGCCATACACATAGAAGCGAACCCGCGTTTCTATAGGCTCGGACGCCTTGTATTCCATCGCGACTGTTGCGCCCCGTTTGGAGGCATCCTTCGCAACAGCGGCATCGGCGTTTGCCGGATTCTGGTCCGGCGCACCATAGTTGGTGACAAAGCAGGCGAGGTCGGCCCCGTTGACCTTGCAGTTCATGTCACGCCCGAACCCCAGGTCATTGAAGTTGAGATAAGCCGCGTTAGTCCCGCCACTGCCATCTACGGCACTGAACCCGTGACCGCTCCACCAGGCGCTCAGGGTCGCATACGTGTTGGATGGGTCAATGGTCGCGTAGTAATCTGTCGCAGCCTGCTCACCGTTGGCCGGGAAGAACTTGTCGCCGTACGGGCCGGTGAGAAATGCAGGTCGCTTCGCAGCATCCAGTCCCCCGTAATAGGGGAGATTCACTGGGTCAGCCTCGAGCACCACAGCGTCACCGCATTCAGCATAGGGAGACGGCGGCCAGAGGTTGTTGCCGGTCATCTTCGGACGCGGCGCATCAGTAAAAATGATGTTGTCGAGCAGTACAACTTCAGTGCCCTGAAATACTCCGCGCACCTCGAGCCGCAGGGTGTTGGGCGGGACTGCCGGCGGTGCGTAGGGAATCCTGAAAATGGCATGATACTGATCCCCATTCAGCGCCGTCTCCTTCGTCTGCAGGAACTGCCCTGCATATGACACGTATGCACGCAACGTCAGATTCTGCCAGTTGGTGAGTGACTGGCCGATCTGCAGCCTCACACATGTGGCGGCGGCAGGATCGTTCCCGCCAACGTCCATGTTCAGGTAAGAGAAGTGCTTGGTTGTTCCCACATACATCCAGCCTTCGATCGTGTTGGTGAGATTCGCGCTTCCTTCCTGCATCCAGAAGCCTGTCTTCTCGTCATAGGACCAGATGGGAATGGTGGGCTGTGCGGCGGCAAGCTGCGCCGCTGACACGGGAACACGAATCTCGGCGCTGGTACCTGTCTTCAAATTCAAGGGCGTCCCGTTCACATCCCTGAAATCCGCGTACAGCGCGCCGAAGCTGAGCATCTCGACGGGCGCGTTGTTGTTGTCGAATGCGCGATAATCACCTGGCAACGCGCGGCGGCCGGGATCCATCGTTGCGAATGACAGAGTAACCGGACCCTGTGGCGCATTCTGCGCGGCGTCCACCAGCGCGCCGGCAGGGACGATCACGCGCGCGCCGCGGTGCAGACATGGCTTGTTGTCCACCTTGTAGGGTCGCGCTCTGGTCCGGACCACCCGATTTCGCGAGGGGGAATACACGGATACCATGTACGCCTCCTGTCCGCCCTCGGCGCGGCGCGCGCCGACAGGACCGGTGGTAACCGGGCCGTGCGTGCTAAGACCACCTGCAGCGGTCGACCCAGTGACTTTCGGGCGTCTTCCGCAGGGACCGGAGCTGTTTGTGTCTACCACGTCGATGACGCCGGCCGGATTATGAATCGTTTTCTGGGCACGACTCAGGGAATAAGTTTCCCCAATCGCGGATTTGTCGTGAATCCGCGATAGCAGTGCGTATGTGCTGTGCTGCACGTTGAGAACGTACCGCTCCGGCGACGCCATGGCCGGAACCTTCATGTTGAACCAGCCCGTGGAATTCGTAGTGGTAGTCACGGTGCCAACTTTCACGGTAGCACTGCCAACCGGGCTCTGGGATACCTCGTCAATCACACGTCCGGAGAAAGTGACATCCGCAGCGCCAACTTCGATGTCCAGGCGCTGATAGTCATACCCGCCCTTCCCGTCGCGGGCCAGCAGATAAATGGAATGGTATCCGGCATTGGGCGGCATCGTCCACGACTGCTGCGAACTGTTCGTGCCTGGGATTGATCCGCTACCGTCGAGTACGCGCCAGAGGTACTCGATGGGATCACCATCCGGGTCCCGAGCGGGCGCCTCCACGGCGATGGTGCTGCCGGCGGCCGGCCGGCTTATTCCCTGCCCACCGCTGGACGCGCTGATTGCCACAATACGCGGGGCACGATTGGGCAGCGTGAGGTTCTGACCGGCCAGGGAACTGCCAAGGGAAAGGGACGCGCTCACGCGAGCCCCCTCGCAATCGGCGCGAACAACGTAGCCGCCCGGACTCAATCCACCAATCAGATACTCGCCTTCAATATTGGCGCGGATCCCCGACTGTACCACCGCTCTCCGTCGCACCACGGAAAGAAACGTCGCCACGTCGATCTTGTAGAAGGCGTCGTTCAGCCAGCATGCGCGGCCGTCGGCCGTGAGAACCTTGCCGAAGATGCTGCCTGCCCTGGGTCGCGCTGTGACGATGCCCAGTGAAACCGGTGCGTTGAGGGCGACGCGGCGCCTGCAGAAGGGCGCAATGGATTGCAGGTCAAAGCACAGGTCGTAAGTCCCGACCGGGGCCTTGATGTTGAACTTTCCGTCCAACTGGGTTGTCGCGTTGGCGATGACGACATTCGCGGAATTGCGCAGGGTCACCTTAGCGTCCGCGACTTCGATGCGGAACAGTCCGGTGGTCCCCTGCTCGCCGATCGGGATCGCCGCGAGGATGCCGGTTACTTCTGCTTCGGATGGTTGTGGTGGCGGAGGCGGAACCGCGGCTTCAGAGGACTTGCACGATGTGGTAGCAAGCGCGACGAGGAGCAGAGCGAAACCGCTAGTGCCGGAGCGCGAGGGGAGCATGTACACCCTTCCGTTTTGTGCGGCCGCGGGGGCTGGGCCCGTGGTCGCGGATCCAGCTGCGTAGAGCGAGCTCCTAAAAGGCGGGCCCGATGGCGCAGTGAACCGAACCTACGGGTACCCTAAACCCTGTAAATGTCGATTTCTTATCAGAAAAGTGTCGATTCTATATCACTATCGCGGGTTCCGCGCGGCAAATCCATGCGGGCCTCCGCACGCAGCAACCGGCAAGCGCCGAACTAGTCCCGAGCGATACCTTGCCACCTGCTTCGCTCTACGAGCTTCTCCTCATTCGAAAAGAGCGTTTGCATCTGCAGCCTGCCGAGTACGAAGAAGACTCCTGCAACCAGATAGACAATCACTGCAAATGCCAGACGGCGGGGCGTGGCCCCATGCTCGACTATGAAGGTCAACACGGCGGTAATGCACGCTACCAGTGCGTATGCGGTGTGCGAGAAGAACTGGGCATTGTAAAGATAAAATTCCTGCAGAAACTCAAAGTGCGGAAAGAGATCCTTGTCCAGCTTTACGACATTCTCCGGAACTGTTGCATCCCTGATGTCCTTGGCATGAGTCAACAACAGGATGGACTCGCCAACAATCTTGACTGGGCCGAGCAGAACCTGAATCCAGAGCGGTCTCTTGTGCCAGAATGAATTGAAGATGGATCGTTTCTGGTTTGGGTCCTTATATGTGTGACCAGTCTCGTAGTAACCGATGATGGACCAGTCGATCCCATGGATCACCATGCCGGCACCAATGCAAAGTCCGCCGAGGAAAAGCTGCGCGACAGTGGGAGCTGTGCCCCAGCGCTCGATGGTATCCTTCCACACCAGCAACATGCTGTCAGGCTGGGGCCCGCCAAAGAGCGTGTAGTAAAGGAATCCGATACTCAGGATGGCCACGGCGCCGGGAAAGAGCTGCGCCATGATGAAGCCGAACGTCAGCTTGCTGAAGAAATCCTTCATGATTCGTATCCTCCCTTCCCGCACCCATCCGGAAGCGGGGTCTTCTTCGTCCCAGCGTTTAAAGCAGTTCTTCCACTCCCGCTACGCGTAACAACTTCGCGTATCTGGGATCCGCTGCAAGCCCACGCCGATCAAATAGCTGGTCGGTGAGTATCCGCCTCAACCTCCCCGGCTGGTGCTCATACCCGCGCTCCACCCAGGTCATCGCATCGCCCCACTGGCCCAGCTCCGCGTAGGCATTCACGATCCGGTCGCACAGGTTCCGGCCCACCACATACTTGTTGAACGGATCGGTAGTCTCGGCCTGCTTCAGCATGTCCTCCAGGTCCCGCTGGATATCCCGCCGGCGCGCCTCTTCTGCGCCCACTTCCTTCTCCTCGGCCGCGAGCCGCTCGGCGCGCTCATGGAGCTTGAGGATCTTGAGCCGCGCGAGCCGCGTCTCCACTGCGTAGCCCATTTCGCCAAGACGCACCCGCGCCATCTCGAGCCGTTCCAGGGCCGGAACGTATGCAGCCTGCAGTGACACGGCGCGCTGCAGCGCAATCACCGCTTCGGCGTTCCTGCCCGCCGCCAGGAGTGTGTCGCCAAGGGAATTCCAGACTATCGGTACCTCCGGCGCGAGCTCGGTTGCACGCTTCGCACTCGCAATCGATTCGTCCATGTGGCCGTTGATCTTGTGCACGATGCTCAGCATCCGGTGATTCTCGTAGTCGTGCGGAGCCAGCTCGACGGCCTTGCGCGCGGACCGGTCCGCAGCGGGAAAGTCGTCCTCGAAATACAAGGCAACCTTCGACATGTGCACGTGCAGGTCGGGAAGATCGTCGTCAAGAACCAGCGCCTGGAGGACGAGCTTCCATCCGGCCGCAACATTCGCCTCCGGATCGATGTTGCTGACGGCGCTCACATAATGCCAGCGGCTGCGATGGATCAAATAACGTGGACTGTTCGGATCGAGCTTCTCCGCAGCATCTACGTACGCTTTCGCCTCCTCCAGCCTGCGCGGTACGTCGGGGCCGCCCATCTGCACCAGACTCAGTGTCTTGGCTGCCTTTTCCAGCAGGCGGTCGAAAGGACTGAGATCCGGTCCAGTCGGCGCCGTCCCCACAGCAGGAGCTCGGGGCGTCACGGGTTTGCTGCCCGTAGTTGCCGTCGCACGGAGCACAGGCGCGATCTCGCCGGCGTTCATTCCGCGGTCGGCCGCTTCCTTTGCCAGAAGTCGCGTCACCAGTGCATCGAATTCATCAGACACATCGGCACCTGCCTCGCGCAGCGGCACAGGCTTCTCGGTCATGTGCTTCGCCAGAATCGCGAGCTCACTGTTCCCCATGAAAGGCGGGCGTCCGGCAGCAAGCTCGTAAAGCACGCAGCCAAGACTGTAGAGATCAGCCCTTCCATCGATCGCAGGATCTCCGGACGCCTGCTCGGGGCTGATGTAGGTGACGGTGCCGATGACCATCCCCGCGGTCGTTGTAATCAGTGACCCGCCGCCGACCTTTTCGAAAGCGCGTGCAATACCGAAATCCGCGAGCATCGCCCGCCCCTCTGCGAGGAAAATGTTTTCCGGCTTCACGTCGCGATGAATCACGCCCGAGCCATGTGCGTACGCGAGCGCCTCCGCCACATCCGCTCCGATGGATGCAATCTCCTTCAGCGGCAGCTTCCCGTGCCGCTGCAACCGTGCGCGGAGTGTATCACCGCTCACAAGCGGCATCACATAGTACAGGTGGCCCTCGGTCTCGCCCGAGTCGAACAGCGCGACAATCCCAGGGTGAACCAGCTTCGCCGTGACCCCGATCTCCCGGCGAAACCGCTCTATGAGTCCCGCACCTGATGCGCCTGTGTCTATGACCTTGATTGCGACAGGCCGGTCGAGATGGCGATCGTGAGCGCGGTACACCACGGCCATCCCTCCGCGCCCAAGCTCACCGAGAATCTCGAAGCGCTCGGGAAGTGCGATAACCGGCGAGACAGGAGTGCTCAACTTCCCGTCAGGATTCCAGTTCGCGTGATGCCCTGGTACGCAGTCCGCATGCTGCAAATTTAGCCATTCAAGGGGGGATTCTTAGAGTGATTCTCGAGGTTGTAACCCTCTAACCTCGCAAACTCCAATCCGGGAGCACGCTCAGACTTCCCTCACGGTCGTAATGGTCCACGCCCTCGAGAACTTTCAGGCGCCTTACGACCAGGGATGTCAGTGGAGTCGCGACAGTCTCATATCCAACCTTGAATAGCCAGGCCGACAGAATTGCCGCACCAAGTGTCCTGGCCGGCATCACTCCCCAGAACGCAATGCTCGCAAAGACGGCTGTATCCACGAGCTCACCAATAACGGTGGATGAAATGGCACGCACCCAGAAATGCTTTCCGCGCATCCTGCGTTTCATTCGCGAGAGCACGGCTGCGTTGATCAGCTCGCCAAATGCAAATGCCACTACAGATGCCAGGACGATCCGCGGGACAAAGCCGAGTATGGCGGCGAACTGGTCCTGCAACGGCCACCCGGGAGCGGGCTCGAGACGGATGGTGACCCAGAGCACCAGCGCCATGAATACGTTCGCGAGCAATCCCATGTAGATGACGCGCCGGGCCCGCGCAAAACCGTAAACCTCGGTGAGCACATCGCCGAGTATGTAGCTGATGGGAAACACCACTATGCCGGCAGTCAGTACCGCCGGCCCCAGGACAAAGAGCTTTTGCGCGGCCACATTGGATATGAGCACGGTCGCCACGAACATCGCCGCGACCATGTCCAGGTAGCGCGGGGTCCAGTCAACGCTGGAATCCACGATCCTCACCGCAGGCGTGGTGTCTTTCGAATGGTCCAGCCGGTCCTCAACGGGCATGGCACATACTATTGTATACGGCCCCATCGCGCGACGGAGCAGGCACGCCCTGCCCTTTTCCCCTACGCTTTATCAGGCAGGCGCCTACATACCGGGCTGCAGGTCACGGATAGGATTCAGCCATTCACCCGCTGGGGACCAGGAACCGTGAACTTCCACACAATCATCGAGCCCTTCCGGATCAAGACGGTCGAGCCGATTCGGCAGACCACCCGGGAAGAGCGAATCGCCGCGCTCGAGAAGGCCCACAACAATGTGTTCCTGCTTCGCGCGGGAGATGTGCTGATCGACCTGCTCACCGACTCGGGCACGGGTGCGATGTCGGTGTTCCAGTGGTCGGGCATGATGAAGGGTGACGAATCGTACGCGGGCGCGCGGTCGTTTGACGCCTTCG
>JAKFCC010000221.1:0-21560 GCA_036676795.1 Gemmatimonadota bacterium | reverse complement strand
GGCTTCGTACGCTCGAATTTCGCTTTTGCCATTTTGCTATCTCGTCTGGTGTTCGGTGATCAGTGATTAACGGGCGTTCGGATTTGCTTTGCTCATGATCTCTTCTGCCTTCGACTTCGGAACTTCCTCATAATGGCTGAACTCCATCGAGTACACCGCTCTTCCCTGCGACTGCGAGCGGAGCTTCGTGGAGTAGCCGAACATCTCTGAAAGCGGCACGCTGGCGGCGATGACCTGCGCTTCTCCGCGCTGTGTCATTCCACCGATCTTTCCGCGGCGCGATGACAGGTCGCCGAGAATGTCGCCCATGTAATCGTTCGGGCAGACGACTTCGACGTTCATGATCGGCTCGAGAATGATCGGGCTTGCCTTGCGCACTGCTTCCTTGATCGCCATCGAGCCGGCGATCTTGAACGCCATTTCGCTGGAGTCAACATCGTGATAGGAGCCGTAAACGAGCTCGGCCTTCACGTCCACCATCGGGTAGCCGGCGATGACACCGTTCTCCAGTGCTTCGCGCATTCCTTCGCCGGCCGGCTTGATGAACTCACGCGGAATCGTACCGCCGACGATCTTGTCCTCGAACACGAATCCTTCACCCGGCTTCGCGGGCTCGATGTTGATGACGACGTGGCCGTACTGTCCCTTACCGCCTGACTGGCGAATGAACTTTCCTTCGACCTTCTCGACGCGCTTCTTGATCGTCTCGCGGTAGGCGACCTGCGGACGTCCGATGTTCGCATCGACCTTGAATTCGCGCTGCATCCGGTCGACGAGAATCTCGAGGTGAAGCTCGCCCATTCCGGAGATGATCGTCTGGCCGGTTTCCTGGTCCGAGTGAACCCGGAAAGTCGGATCTTCCTCTGACAGCTTTCCAAGAGCGATTGCGAGCTTGTCCTGGTCGGCCTTGGTCTTCGGCTCGATGGCGACGTCGATGACCGGGTTCGGGAACTTCATCGCTTCGAGGATGATCGGCTTGTCTTCGTCGCACATCGTGTCGCCTGTGCGAGTGTCCTTCAGCCCGATTGCCGCGGCGATGTCGCCTGCGCGCACTTCCTCGATTTCCTCACGCTTGTTGGCGTGCATCTGCAGCAGACGGCCGACGCGCTCACGCTTGTCCTTCGTCGCATTGTAGACGTACGAGCCCGACTTGAGGACGCCGGAGTAAACGCGGAAGAATGTCAGCTTACCGACGAATGGATCGGTTGCGATCTTGAATGCCAGGCCTGCGAATGGAGCGTCGTCCTGAACTGCGCGTGTTTCCTTGACGTCGCTGTTCGGCAGGTGTCCTTCGATTGCCGGAACGTCGAGCGGCGAAGGCAGGAAGTCGATGACCGCGTCGAGCATCGCCTGGACGCCCTTGTTCTTGAATGCTGCGCCGCAGAGCACGGGGACGATGAAGCCGCCGACCGTTGCCGCGCGAATCGCGTGGCGAATCTCGTCATTGGTGAGCTCGATGCCGCTGAAGTACTTCTCGATCAGGGCTTCGTCGTGCGAGACTGCAGCTTCGATGACGTCATGGCGTGCCTTCTCCATCGCTTCGCGATAGATCTCGGGAACTTCCACAACGTCGAACTTCTTGCCCATCGTGTCGTCGTCGAAGATGTACTGCTTGCGTTCGATGACGTCGATGTGGCCCGTGAACAGCTCGCCGGAACCGACCGGGAGCTGGATGGGATATGCGTCCTTCGTGAGGCGGTCGCGAATCATGCGGAGGCAGCGATCGAAATCGGCGCCGGTGCGGTCCATCTTGTTCGCGAAAATGAGGCGGGGGACCATGTACCGGTCGGCCTGGCGCCACACTGTTTCAGTCTGGGGCTCGACACCGGCGACTGAATCCAGAAGAGTCACAGCGCCGTCGAGAACGCGAAGTGAGCGCTCGACTTCCACCGTGAAATCAACGTGGCCAGGCGTATCGATGATGTTGATGCGGTACTCGATGTCGTTTCTGGTCCAGAAAGCCGTCGTCGCAGCGGAGGTAATCGTGATTCCGCGCTCCTGCTCCTGTTCCATCCAGTCCATCGTCGCGGTGCCTTCATGCACCTCACCGATCTTGTGGCTCTTACCTGTATAGTAGAGAACGCGCTCGGTCGTAGTCGTTTTCCCGGCATCGATGTGGGCCATGATGCCGATGTTGCGATAGTGGTCGAGCGAAGTAACGCGAGGCATTTATAGGTTCTTGCGGCGTAAAGGTTTTTGTTAACTGCGCGTTTTCCGTTTTCTGTCTACCAGTTTCCGTTCTCCGTTCTTACTGACAACGGACACGGTGGTTAACGGACAACTCACAACGCGTTTTTTACATTCTCTGCTGCACCTGCCCAAGCTCTAACCAAAACAAATGCGGGTGGACCAGGGCGCCTCGTTAGAAGGCCGGTATCCATCCGCTGCCGCCGGGTGCACTCGCTACTGGAACACGAGTGGGGACTCGAGGCGCGTCGAGAGTCTGATCGCGAGTATTACCCCGCCGCTTCAATTCTCTGACGTATGTTTTTACTACTGTCGAGGCGTTTTTGAGGCGCTTTGACTATAGCCAAGTAAAGGTAGATGAATTCTTCGCTATGTCAATGACACTGACCAACTTAATCACTGCGGGCCAGTCACGCCCGCCATGGTCCCCCGAGCCCTCACAATAAGCTCCGAAATGTTCTGGGCGGCGCGCTCAGTTGCCTCCCCAATCGCGGTCTCCCGAATACCGGTCGATCCCGCCCTCCCGCCGCCCAGACCCCAACCCCCCATCCCGAAGAAAGTGAGCCCCCAGCCCTTGTCGGAAGCCCCCTCGCCGGTGAAGCTGGCCACGATCTCCCCAGTCTCCGTATCTATCACCCTGGCGGTCAGGAACACCTGGGTCAGCTCCTTCTTCGCCCCGAGCCCGTACAGGAAGGGAGAACTCGCCCGCCCCAGCAGGCCGCCCAGATGTTTTTCCTCAAAGCCGAGACGGGTGACCGATCCGCTGACTACGTACCGGGCCCGCAGCACTCGTACCCCGGACCCATGCCGCCCGGAATCCGGCTCCAGTCCCCGCTCCTGTTGAATCGCTGCCAGTTGCTTCCGCTCGAGTACCCTGAAGCCGCCGGCCGCCAGCAGCTTCTCTACTATAAGATCCGCAGCTCCCACGCCCAGCTGAGCGGCAAACCCGTGCGTATCCCTGACGCCCATCTTCTCCAGCTGCTTCCGGGTCCGCTTGTCTCCGGCGATCTGAGCCGCAACGGTGCCAAATTCAAAGTCGGTTACCGTGATGCTGGGACGGCTCGCACCGGGCTCAGCCATAACCTGGACAGCTGCCGGGACTACCCCAGCCGAAGTCGGCACCTCAGGCGCATCAACCGCCTGGGCGTGTGCCACTGTCACAGCAAGCAAGAGCGTCAGGCCCGCAAGAACGACAGTCCCTGTCCAGCGTTTCACAAGATTCCCCATTTTTCATCACCTCGTCTGTAGTCTGTCCGGCGTCCTTCCGCCGTGCGAGGCAGAGTACGAACTGGCGGGGAGTGCCTGAATACGTACTGCTACGTAGTCTCAAATGGACTATTGCGGGATTATACTTTGTTTTGTAAAGTACTCTATGTCTAATACCCGATCATTTCTCTGGATCGCCGCCCTCACCGGGGCCGCGATCGGCACATTCCTGCTCTATGACGCAACCCCAGGGATCAACTGGGGGATATGGGTTACCGCCACCGCTGCCGGCCTGCTGACAGTGCGAACAGTCGCCGGCAAGCCAGTCCGAAAACATTCCCTGGCACTCCTCGCCTGGGCGTGTGTCCTGGCCTGGGCAATGAGTATCACCGCGGTGGACGGCCACGCTCCGCTCATTATCGCAACGGTTGCAATACTGCTCGGTCTCACTGTCATCACCCTGGATGATTCCGAAACCGGAATCACGCTGCCGACAGTCGCTCAGGTTCCGTTTGCAGCCGTCTCGCGCGTGACAAAGCAGTTCGCATCGGAGGTCATGACGCTCCTGCATAACGTGCGCGGGCTGCGCGGCCGGCCGGTACTGCGCGGAGTGATTATCGCCGTTCCCCTCGCCCTGATCCTCATCGCGCTCCTCTCCAAGGCCGACCCCGTTCTCGACGCGGTGTATGACTCGCTGCTCGGTTGGCTGGAAAACTGGACGATTGACGGACGCGCAATTCTTTTTGCACTGCTCGCTGTGATAACAGCCGGCGCCTATGGCATGGCAGCGGGTACACGCGCGCAGCTTGCTCCCCCCGCTCCCGACAGCTCATTCAGTGGTGCCCTTGGACGCACGGAGTCGCGAGTCATCCTCGGCACTGTCAACGCGGTGCTCTGGCTGTTTGTGCTGCTCCAGATCTTTTCGCTGTCACGCGACCCCGGCGGCACAGCCGGAACGGGACTCACCTACGCCGAGTACGCCCGCCGCGGGTTTGCGGAGCTGTCTGTCGCAGCTGCAATCGTGCTTGGCGTCATCCTCCTGATCGAGGTATTTCGCAAGAGTGACCTGCCCGGGGATAGGCGCACTCTCGAGCTGTCAGCAATTCTTGCCGTGGAGCTTGTCCTGGCATCCGCATTCCGGCGAGTACTCCTGTACGAAGCGGCGTATGGTTTCACCACGGACAGGCTGATCGCTCAGGCTTACATGCTCGTCCTCGGCGCCGCATTCCTCTTGCTGGCGTGGGATCTGAATCGCGGCGCGGTCTCGCGCGCCTTTGGAAGGCGTGGAATGATGCTGACGCTCGCCGCCATCACGGCGTTCACCTACTGGAACTACGAGGCATGGATCGTCGGCGAAAATCTGCAGCGCGCTCGTGAAGGCAAGGAGCTGGACCTGGCTTATCTCACATCGCTGTCACCCGCTGCAATTCCCGCACTGGTGGAAGGACGAAACCAGCTTAACGCAGACCAGCGCGCTGAACTGGACAAGAAACTGGCCTGCACCCGAATCGCCGAGTCGCGCGCATGGTACGAATGGAATTACCGAATGGACCGGGCGAGACTGGCGCTGGTGAATTTTTCGGGACGGTGCCCAGCCGCTGCGAAAGTCGTAACAGTGAACCGGGGACCCTGATCTCGCGCGGAAGGGGCGGCGTGATGGCCGCCCCTTCTGATTTCACCTGGCCCTAGCCCGCCTGTCGCAGCAGTTAGCGCAAACCGCGCCTGAGCGAGAATGACCCGAAGTTCGCCGCATCGGGAACTCCACTCTCGCCTGCACTAAAGGTCACAGGGGTGGTTCCCTCCCAGCTGTTGTCCCAGCGAATGCGGAAGGTCTCATAATGAAAGTGCTCCAGTGTCCCCGTTGCGCGCTGACCAAAGCGTGCCCGGAGCCGTCCCCGGTCCAGAGTCACGACCATCACGCCGCGCAGCGGATCACTGTACCTGCCGGTGTACATAGTCAGGGGAAAGGACGGTCTCGTGCCTTTTATCCGCTTCGCTTCCGCCGCCTTTCGGACAGAATCGCTGCGGGCCTCGCGCTTCGCATACAGTGCCTGAAGTTCCTGGCTCCAATCGCGAACGGGGTCGCCCAGAAACAGGTCGAATACCCGGTACATCAGTGCGTGTCGCACTTCGACATGGTCCGTGTTGGCGAGGACATACACGCCGAGGCCTTTTTCCGGCATCAGCCCGATCAGGGCAACCATTCCGTCCAGGCTGCCTGTATGGAAGTTGACCATCCTGCCTCGATAGTCATGCTGGTACCACCCCAGGCCATATGTCGTCCAGTTGGGCCGGGTCAGCTGGGCGGTCACGTAAAACTCATCGCTCGGAACAACAACCTGGGGCGTAAAGAGCTCGCTGAACGTTTCACGCCTGATCAGGCGGGTATTTCCGATCGTTCCGCTGTCCAGAAGGAAGCGGGTCCACTTTGCCATGTCCGCGATGCTCGACCACACTCCCCCTGCGGGCGAGATGCCGGCAGTCGGCGTGTTCTCGATGACAGTAAGAGTGTCGCCCGAACGCCAATGCGGAGATGCAATATTTCCCGCGCGCAGCGCGAGGTCCTTTGTCGCGAACGTTCGCTGCATTCCGAGCGGCAGGAATATCCGCGACTCCACGAATCTCTCCCAGGACATCCCGCTCGCTTTTTCAACGACCTCCCCGGCGAGCGCATAAACCACATTCTGATAAATGAAGGTCGAACGCAGTGAGTATGACGGTCGCACCAGGCGCAGCCGGCTGTATATCTCTTCTTTTGTAAGGTCGTTTGTCGTCCAGAGGAAATCCGTCCCGTTCAATCCCGAGCGATGCGTCAGGAGATCGCGAACCGTCAGTTCGCGCGTCACATAGGGATCGTAGAGCTGGAGCGCGGGGACGAACTTTGTAACCGGATCGTCCCAGGAAACTTTGCCCTCGTCCACCAGCATTCCAACTGCAGCCGCGGTCATCGCTTTCGTGGTGGACGCGATGGAGAAAATTGTGGCCGTATCAACCGGGTCGGGCTTTCCTACTTCGCGAACTCCGTATGTCCGCTCGAACAGAATCTTTCCGTCCTTGACCACAGCGACAGCCAGACCCGCTGCATTCCACTCCTTCACAGCGCGGCTCACATACTGGTCGAATCCTGAAAGTGCACTGTCTGCGCTTTGAGCCGCGCCCTTGGCGAAGGGCACGAGCATGAACATCGCAACGCAAATCCGCTTAACCACCTGAGCCCGAGACAAGATCGTCCACCCCTCCTGAACCGCGCACATCATAGACCTCATCGCCGTCACTCTTGTGGCCGAAACGCCCAAGCAGCGGCGGGGCAACAAAAGTTGTTGCAAGCACAACCAGCGTGATGGCGCTGAACAACCTGCTGTCCAGAACTCCCGCTGCAGCACCGGTCTGCGCGAAAATCAAACCGACTTCGCCGCGCGGGACCATCGCAAGGCCAATCAGCGTCTTGTTGCCCCGGATCCAGAAGGGCGCGAACCCGGCCGCAAACTTTCCGGCAAAACCCACAACGAAGAGCGCGAGCGCAATCTTCAAGGCGTCCATATCCCTGAAGACGGCGATATCCACCGCCGCCCCGACGGAAGCAAAAAATATCGGAACAAAAAAGTGTCCGATGCCGGTAGTTGCCTTTTCAATCCGTGCACGCTGCGGAGTTGAATGCAGTATCAGGCCGGCCGCAAATGCCCCAATGATCATTGCGGAGCCAGCGCGCGCGGCCAGCCATGCCAGCAGGAACGCGAACACCAGCGACACCGCGCCCAGCGTTCCTGAAATCTCCAGTCGATCGATGTAGCGAAATATCGGTGGTATGGTTCGACTTCCCACCAACAGCGCAAAGACAAGAAAACCCGCAGCAAGAGCTACAGTCGTGCTCACACCCGCCAGTGTGAGCGCTGCCCCGGCGAGCAGCGACGATACAATGCTCAGAATGACCAGCCCCACGACGTCATCGATGACCGCCGCGCCAAGCACTATCTGTCCCTCGTCACTGCCGAGGCGTCCAAGGTCCGAGAGAACCCGCGCTGAAATTCCCACAGATGTAGCGGTAAGCGTCGCGCCGCAAACTACGCTTACCATCGTTCCCAGACCCAGCCAGCTAGCGGCCGCGTATCCCAGTCCAAATGGAAGGATCACGCCGACCATGGCCACGGCCCCGGCCGCACCGCCTACCCTCGCCAAACTGCGGATATTGGTTTCGATTCCGATGGTGAAAAGGAGAATCAGCACGCCGAGCTCGGCAAATGCGCTGATGATAGGATCGCCTGGGTTCAGGACCCCCAGGAGCGAAGGCCCAAGTATGATCCCGGCAATCAGCTCACCCAGTACCGCAGGTTGCCCAAGGCGCTGGGCCACGATGCCAAGGACCCGTGTCCCGATCCCAATCGCGACAAGTACTGCGAGGAGATCGCTGAATTCGCTATGCACTGAAAAGTTGGGTAGTTAGGAACATTTGTTGCCAAATAGGTGAAAAATTCTCATCACAATAAATCAAGGCAGATTGAGCGATGCGCGTTAGAGCATTCTTATTGTTGGGCCTCATCATTTCCGCCCCTTTGGGCGCGCAGGATACAGGAGCACTGGATACAGCGACCGCGAAGACTATCGTCGCTGCCTCACAGATGCAAAACCCGGCCGAGGGCGTCCTGACCCTCACGGCAAGCCTTTCGACCAAACGGCTCTCCGTCCTTCAGGGCGACTCCGTGGTTGCCGAGTATGACGTGGCCATCGGGAAAGATGCCCACCCTACGCCTACCGGTAACTTCAGGATCAGAAGGCTGATCTGGAACCCGCGATGGGTCCCGCCCAAGACGGCCTGGGCCAAGGGCAAGACAGCCAAAGCTCCCGGTCACCCGGCGAATCCGATGAAAATGGTGAAGATCTTTTTCAAGGAGCCGGACTACTACATCCACGGTACGGGCGATCTGGAGTCACTGGGAACGGCCGCTTCTCACGGGTGTTTGCGCATGGATCCCGAGCAGGCTGCCGAGGTTGCCAAATACGTGATGCTGCACGGAGGCAAGCCGCGGGAAGAGAGCTGGTTCCAGCGCATCATTCATTTCAGAAGGCAGGAGGAAGTGGTTCACCTCGATAGGCCGATCCTGCTGATTATCACCGAGTAGGCTGCAGAGATAAAAAAACCGCCTCAGGGCGGTTTTTCTATTTCCGGCTCACTCCTGAATGCATTGCATCTGCTGGGGATCGTCGTCGGCCCAGTGTTCGTGCCGGGTCCTTACGATATGCAGCATGCCCTTGCCGTCCACATGTGCATCGGCGTCGTCCAGTGCACCGCCATGCCAGACGATCTTGTTGTCCTTCGTCAGAAAGATGCGGCCTAGGCGCAAATCATCACGCATGTGATAGTCGCCATTCGGCTCGAGATACAGCACATCGACGAGTTTTGGCTTGCTGGGTCGTGCGCTCCGGTAACACTGGTAGGTGCCGCTCAGGAATGCGAGCGGATGTGTGGCGCCCGCCGGTATCGGCCTGATTTCATCATCGTCCACCCAGCGCTGCCGTTCGAACTCGTCGAACGCCACACGGTAGAACCCTCTGTAGTCACCCTTGCCTACCTCGCGAATCGTCGCGGGATACCAGCTCTTGTAGTAGACCTGTACCCGGTCGCCAAGCTTGTACTTGAGTACATACGGTGGCCGGGCGATCAGTGTCGGCTGAGCCGGTTTTGGCTTCGCCCTGGTCGAGCTCTGCGCCGGTGCAGGCTGTACGGCCGCAGCCACGGCAATCAGGCTTACGAAGACGAGATGTGCTTTTCGCATCATTGATCCATTTTTAAGGGCCTGGGTGTATACCCATCAAGCGATATGCCACCTTTTCGGCAGGGGCTCGCAAAATGCTCACGAGCAGTACCCACCAACATCACAAAGGTCTCAAAGAATGCGACGATTGACGCTCACCCTGGTCGCAGCCGCGACTCTCACCTCCGCATGCGCGACGGTCCAGCAGACGGTCGTGCCGGTAGTCACTCAGGCTTCCGCCCAGCAGTATCTCGACAGATACAGCGCCGAGTATCAGAGGCTGTACTATGCATCTGCGCTGGCTGAATGGGCATCCAATACTCGCATCGTTCCCGGCGACAGCACGAACTCCGTGCGCACACGTGCCGCAAACGAGGCTTTTCTCGCCTTCGTTGGGAGCACTGAAAACATCAACACAATTCGCGCTTTTCTTTCGCAGCGGAACAACCTCGCTCCTCTGCAGGTCAGGCAGCTCGAAGCAATGCTGTACGGCGCAGGAAGCGGTCCGCAGACCATCCCCGAAATCGTGAAACGCCGCGTTGCAGCCGAAGCCGCGCAGACGGAGAAGCTGTACGGATACACCTTCACCGTGAACGGAAAAGCGGTAACGCCCAACCAGATCGATTCCACGCTCCGCAACAGCACCAACCTCAACGATCGCCGCGCATACTGGGAATCGTCCAAGGCAATTGGGCCAACCCTGAAGAGCGGAATCCTCGAGCTTCGAGATCTGCGCAACAAGACCGTGCAGGCGCTCGGCTACTCCGACTTCTTCTCGTACCAGGTATCCGACTACGAGATGACCAGTGAGGAAATGCTTCGACTCACGGATTCGCTCAACATTCAGCTTCGCCCTCTCTTCCGGGAGCTGCACACCTGGACACGCTATGAGCTGGCGAAAAAATATGGCCAGCCCGTACCAGCGCTTCTTCCCGCCGACTGGCTTCCGAACCGCTGGGGGCAGGACTGGTCCTCGCTGGTCAACGTCGCAGGAATGAACCTCGACGACGCTTTCAAGGGAAAGACCGCCGAATGGGTGGTTCAGCAGGGTGAAAACTTCTACAGGAGCCTTGGCTTCGACGCGCTCCCGAAAACATTCTGGGACAGCTCGTCACTCTACCCGCTTCCCGCCAACTCTCCATTCAAGAAGAACACGCACGCTTCGGCATGGCACATGGATCTCGGCAACGATGTCCGTTCACTGATGAGTGTTGAGCCGAATGAGGACTGGTATGGAACGGCCCATCACGAGCTGGGACACGTTTACTACTATCAGGCGTACACGCGTCCGGAAGTGCCGCTCGTTCTGCGAAGCGGAGCCAATCGCGCGTACCACGAAGGAATCGGGACGATGATACAGCTCGCCGCGGGGCAGCGCCGCTTCCTGGCAAACCGCGGAATGATTCCACAGTCGGTGGTGCCGGACACAATACAGTCGCTGTTGAAGGAAGCACTGCAGTACGCCGTGTTCATTCCCTTCTCCACCGGGACGATGACCCGGTTCGAGCACGCGCTGTATGCGGAAAACCTGCAGCCCGACCAGTTCAACGCCAAATGGTGGGAGCTGGCTCGAAAGTACCAGGGCATCGTCCCGCCCACGGCGCGCGGTGAAGGTTTCGCCGACGCCCTGACGAAGACTCACATCAACGACGATCCCGGTCAGTACTACGACTACGCGCTCTCGCAGGCGCTGCTCTTCCAGCTGCACAATCACATTGCGAAGAACATCCTGCATCAGAGTCCGTACGACACGGATTACTACGGAAGCAAGGAAGTCGGAGCTTTCCTTCGCACACTCATGGCACCGGGCGCGAGCCGGCCCTGGCGCGACGTGCTTAGGGAGACTACCGGCCGGCCGCTCAATGCGCAGGCGATGGTCGAATATTTCGAGCCGCTTTATGGCTGGCTCAAAGAGCAGAACAAGGGACGGACATACACACTGCCCGACCTGCAGTAATCGTCCGGTTCAGAATGGAACGGGGTCCCGCAGGGGGCCCCGTTTTTTATTCCCTGCACGAATTTCTATTGCGCTTACCCACGGCTGAGCTAAGACTTGTCGTCAGTCGTAGCCTGTAGTGCAGACACCTTCCCTGTGGAGAGCCACAAATGTCTCAATCCCGTTCGTACGGCAAGCTGCGCGCAGTTGTCGTGCTGCCGTTCCTGCTTGCATTCGCATCAGTCGCCGGTGCGCAAGCAATTACCGGCAAGGTCAGTGACGCCGCAGGCCTGACCCCGATTTCCGGCGCAAGAATCCACGTTGTTGGGACGACCACCGGAACGCAAACGAGGAACGACGGGACCTATCGCATCGCGATCGCTCCTGGCACTTACGTACTCAGGGTCAGCTCCATCGGCTACGTACCACGCACAGACACCGTTGTGGTTGGAGCAAGCGGAGCTGTCAGAGACTACGCTCTCCAGAAGGGCGGCGTCCAGCTCGACGTCGCAGTCGTAACAGGAACACGCGCACTCGACCGCACGGTAGCAAGTTCTCCCGTTCCCATCGACGTGCTCTCTCATACGGAACTCACCGGAACCGGCAGAGTCGAAACCGCGCAGATGCTTCAGGCAGCGGCGCCCTCGATCAACTTCCCCCGTCCGACCATTGCTGACGGCAGCGACCACGTGCGTCCAATGACTGTTCGCGGCCTTGGCCCCGACCAGACACTGGTTCTCATCAACGGCAAGCGTCGTCATACCAGTGCACTCGTGAACATCAACGGTACCATCGGCCGCGGATCGACAGGCGTGGACCTCAACGCAATTCCTTCCGAGGCAATCGACCACATCGAAATTCTTCGTGACGGCGCCGCGGCGCAGTATGGCTCCGACGCAATCGCAGGGGTGATCAACATCGTCCTCAAGAGCGACGCGACGATGGATGCAACATTGCAGCTCGGCTCCAACTATACGATCAACCAGCGTCGCAGCGTGGATGACTACCAGACGGACGGGGATCTTGCGACTGCGGCAGCAAACGCCGGCGGCATCCTGAAGAACAACGGTTTTTATCATGTTACAGGTCAGTACAACCATCGTGGTTCTACGGACAGATCGCTGCCCGACGCGCGCACCCAGTACCTCGCGGGAAACCCGAACAACGCCTCGTACATTCCACAGATTCATTTCAGGTCGGGCGATGCGCTCGTCAACGAGTACGGCGGTTTCCTCAATGGTGCGCTGCCGACAATGGACAACGGAATGCAGGTGTACGGCTTTGCCGGAATCACCCGTCGTGAGGGCGAGTCGGCTGCGAACTGGCGGCAGGCCCTGAACAACAACACGGTGCGCGGAATTTTCCCGCACGGATTCCTGCCTTTCATCCTCAGCACCATCGATGACATGGCCGGAACCGTGGGCGTTCGCGGCAATGCAATGGGCTGGGCCTGGGACGTCAGCGGCTCATACGGCCGCAACACGTTCGACTACAATCTTCGCAACACCAACAACGCGACGATGGGAATGCAAAGCCCGACGACGTTCTTTGCCGGCAGCCTCAAGGCCGATCAGCGCCTGCTCAATCTGGATTTCGTCAGGCAGTTCGACATTTCCACATTGTCCGGTCCGCTCAACGTCGGTCTCGGCGGTGAGTTCCGCCGCGACGGATTCGCGATGGGCGCAGGCGACGAAGCCTCGTACAAGGATGGAGGCGTCAAGGTACTCGACGGACCAAACACAGGCGCACAGCCTGCACCGGGCGCGCAGGGATTCCCGGGATACCGCCCCTCCGATGCGAGTGACAACGGCCGGACCAGCACTGCGCTCTACGCAGACCTCGAAGCCAACGTTCTCCCCAAGCTGCTCGTCGGCATCGCCGGCCGGGCGGAGCATTATGATGACTTCGGCGGAACGCAGAATGGAAAGATCAGCGGACGCTATGCCTTCACCCCCTGGCTCGCACTTCGCGGTGCGCTACAGAACGGCTTCCGCGCACCATCACTCAGCCAGAAGTATTTCTCAGCGACATCCACCAACTTCCTGAACCTGGGCGCGGGACTGGTTCCGGTCGAGGTTCGCACTCTTCCCGTAGCCAGCGGTGCAGCAAAGGCCCTGGGTGCTAAGGACCTGACGCCGGAGACATCGATCAACAAGAGTCTCGGCCTTGTGCTCACCCCGCGTCCGAGCGCGTCTCTCACGATCGATTACTACAGGATCAACATCGACGACCGCATCATCTTCTCGGGCAACTTCACGGGAACGGCGATGACGAACTTCCTCGCTTCGCAGGGCTTCCCGGGCGTCGGCAGCGCGCGCTTCTTCACGAACGCGATCGACACAAAGACCCGCGGTGTTGATGTCGTCGGACGCTACGCCCGCGACATGGGCGAGATTGGAATCTCGCGTTTCACTGTCGGCTACAACCAGACGAGAAGCTTCGTCACGCGAGTTTCGGCCACGCCGCCGGCGCTGGCTTCGCAGCAGGCTGTGCTCTTCGACAGAATCGAACGCGGCCGCATCGAGGTTGGCCAGCCGCACAACAACCTGAGCTTCAACCTCGATCACACGGCAAATCCGCTGAGCCTCAATTTTCATGTACAGCGCTACGGAGAGGTGGGCTTCCGCGGATCGGCTGCAAATTCATCGCTCGACCAGACATTCAGCCCCAAGTGGATCACCGATGTGAGCCTGTCCTACTCGCTGCCGCGTAACACGCGCATCACGATAGGATCGGACAACGTGTTCGACATCTACCCGGACCTTCAGATCCCGGGAAACTCGAACAGCAACATCTTCCCGTACAATGGAATCTCGCCCTTCGGATTCAACGGACGGTTCGTGTACGTCCGTGCGAGATGGGAGAGATAGTTTCTGCTGCATAGGGAAAGGGGGAGCCGAAAGGCTCCCCCTTTTTTTATCGTCGAAGCTATCCGCTCACAGCATAGAGCTATCAGCTTCGAGCTCGTTGTTGGCGTGGATGAGAGAAACTACGAGCTTGATGCTAATAGCTCGACGCTACCCGCTATCAGCTGCACTCTCATCCGTCAAACATGAACCGCGCGAGGAGCTCGTGGAAATGATGCGTCCCCACCTCGCGGCGCTCCGAGTACCTCCCGCGGTCGTAGATCCGCGAACGCACACCGCGCTGCACCGACTCGACGACCTCCTCGTCCTCCATCTCCACAGCATGGAGATTCGCGCCGGCGCCGCCCTGACGCAGCTCTTCGCGCCAGACGTAGGAGTGAAACGAAACCCGTGTGCGATGCACTGACAGGGGAGTCACGACGTTGAGCGAGAGTCCCCATGGATAGAAGTTCAGCATCGTGTTCGGAAAGAGCCAGAAATAGAACGCGGCAACACGCTCGCCCGCGTTGGGGTGACCGGCGGGAAGGTCGAACACCGGCTCCCCTGGCCGCGCTATGCCAAGCTGCAGATTGGAGAATCCGAAGCGCTCGGTGCGGTAACTCGCGTAGTCCAGCTTTTCTGCGAGCCCGGCGTGCACATATGGAATGTGAAACTCTTCCAGGTAATTGTCGCAGTACAAGGCCCAGTTGGCTTCGATCAGATAGTCGTGTGACGAGGCAGGATCCCGGCGAAAGGCGTCGAGAGGCATCCACTCGACTCGCTCGCGCACTGGAGCAATCCACTCGTCGAACGGGATAGCCGGATCGATCCCCGAAAAGAGCAATGGGCCAAACTGACCCAGCTTGAGCTGCCTGAGATTGTCGGACTCGGAGGGAAACCCCACGGTCGACTCGAACTCCGGCATGCTGGCAAGAGTGCCGTCGAGATTGAACCTGCGTCCGTGATACCGGCACCGCATCGATCTCGCGTGGGTTTCACCCTCGACTACTATCGCTCCGCGGTGCGTACACACGTTGGAGAGACAGCGCACCTTCGCATCGTCGTCCGACGACAGCACGACCGGCTCGTCGAGGCAGCCTTCGAGCAGCGTTACGGGAAGGAGGTGTGCGGGCGCGCGCATTTTTGCGCTGTCGCCAATCCATTGCCAGCTGCGGGCGAAGACGCGCTCCTTCTGGATCGCGTAATAGCCGGAATCCGAATACACGCGCGCTGGGAGCGTCTGCGCGCGTGTGATGTCAGAATCAATTTCGAATTTTTCGATCGTCAGCGGCCTTCGACTTCGCGTTCCCCGGGAATCTTTCGCTCTGCCCTTCCCGACCCGGGACTGTGCTGTGCCTCGTGGTAACGCTCGCCCTTCAGCTTCACTGTCTCCGCGAAGCGCTCGTATTCGTCATCAGGCAGCTCATCCGCGATTCCCGGTATGAGACCTTTCACTAGAGTAATCCGCTCGCTCACACTGAGCTTGTTGATCTCGTGCAGCAGCCGGCGAATCTCAGGGTGATCCATCCAGTTTGTTTCTTTGCTTGTGGTCATGGAGATGATATAACGAAATCGGGAATCGGTGGAAAGAGCGCTAGCCGGCGACTGCCGGCCGCTCCCACTCGCGCAGATGCCCGAGAAGGAAGTCGAGCGTAAAGACGTGACGCGTCCGGTCCCCGAGACGCCTGAACACAACTTTCGACCAGCCTTTCATTCCGACCGGCGTATAGCATTCGCCCCCGAGGTGGAGCCGGTGCCCGGATATCGCCCGGATGAGTATGCGCTCATATCGGGATCGCGGAAGGATCCGCTCCGGAAACAGGTTGTCCCAGGTGCAGGCCCGCCCTACGTCATCATACGACGCGGGCCGGTCGTCGAGCTCGAGCAGCGCGGGGGCGCGCCCGCGCATGATGGAGCCAATGAGTCGCAGCGTGAACGGGTCAGCCAGCTTGCGGATCGACTTCCAGAAATACCCGGTTGTCTCGCCCGCAATTTCACGCAGCGACATGATTCGCCCGTCACGCGTGGCCCAAATTTCCGCGTCCGGGTCGGCCGCAAATGGATTCTCCGTGAAGCAGCTGAAACGTGCGAGCCACCCTTTCCGGGACGTGTGCGGAATCGGGCGAAAGCTCTCCAGCAGTGGAATGTCATGATCGTCGAGCGCGCTCAGCTCATATGACGGCCACTGCATTATCTCCCGCACTATGCCGACGATCTGCGTCGCGGTGGCGATCATCAATGGAGCATCAGGAGTGAAATCAGCGGTGATCTCGATCCGGTCCCCTCTGGGACGGACGCCGATTCCTGTCGACCGCTTGTTCGCTGCGAGCATCATGACTGGAATAGGCAGGACATAGC
The DNA here is from genome assembly GCA_036676795.1 of Gemmatimonadota bacterium. Classification (GTDB taxonomy): domain Bacteria; phylum Gemmatimonadota; class Gemmatimonadetes; order Gemmatimonadales; family Gemmatimonadaceae; genus UBA4720. The sequence goes on along the minus strand of JAKFCC010000221.1, from coordinate 5,277 downwards.
TCAGGAGCAGTGCGAGCTTTTCCACGGTCCGTCCATTCCCCTGCATTTCGGGCGGTACATCGAAGGAAATGTTGTAGTGCGTGCTGAAACCGGCCAGGTGAACATCCTTCCCCGTCGCCCTCTCCCATGCGTCCAGCTCTTCCCGGACGAACAGAATCCCCTCCCAGAGTGAACGGCCCGCGCGGGCAGCGCACCCTTTTTCGATTTCGATTACCGGCGTCGCCACTTCGATGACGCCCGTGTCGAAATAAATCGCGCCCCCGGTCGGAAGGTGATACGACTTGCCGGTGCGATGCATCATCGGCTGGCGGATGAACTCGCGCGGGCTGCCGAATACATCCTCAGGCCGGACCTGCTCGCCATTCATTATTACGGCGAACTCCGCTTCCAGCCCGATTGCCGCCAGCGCAATTCTGTCCGCGCCGCCGGCCTTGGAAACATCGGATGTCTTCTTCTTTGCAACGCTCATCCTGTCACTCCCTAACTTCCCGGCGCATCCCTTGGAACCGTGGTCACGTACCCGATATCCAGATGCAAATGATCTTCCGCAAAACCCGGCTCATTTCCGTACGGCCTTGTCCAGACTCCCGGCAGCGTCTCCTGCGCCATCAGGCTGTACTTCTCGATCTCCCGCTGTGTATCGAGGTAGGTATCCCCGATTCGATAGATGTTCGCAGCGGTAGCCCAGCAGTGCGGCGATGCATGCCTCGACAGCTTGTGGGCCGGTGACCTGTATCCTCCATTCGCCGAAATGTGGATTAGCGTACCAACCCTCTCTCGCAGCGTTTGGAGACAGACCCCAAGGAGGGTTATTGAGCAGGGAACGTACCGGGGGAACCGGCGCAGTATTTCCGCTTCCCGAACGTCCACCTGGATGAACTCCCACAGGAAGAAATTCTCGGACAGCTGGACCTTCATGGCGGTGTCCCAGGACGGGATTTCGTAGAAATACCGGGGCAGCTCGCGGGCGCGGCCCATGGCATCACATACTTTCTCTCCGGGCATCAGGGCTGCCCTGTATTCCTCGCCCAGCTGTTTTCCGTCCACGACCCGAAGTCCAAGGGTGGCAACGTCAGGCATGGTCAACTTCCCTCCACGTTGACGGCGTCGTGTACGTACTTCGAGATCCCTGCGATGGTATCGTTCCGTCCGCCCGTATCGCGATCCCACTCGGTCAGCACGACTATCACATAGGGCTTCCGGTTTACCGGGTAGACGATGCCTGCGTCGTGCGCAACCGTGGATATCTCGCCTGTCTTGTGAGCCACACGAGTTCCCTCAGGAAGCCGTGCAGGAATGCCCGAGTTGAACTCCTGGGAGTGCAGTATGTCCAGCATGCGCCGCGAGAGCAGAGGCGAAAATGCCTTTTCTTCGCCAATCAGTCGAAGCAGCTGCATAAGCCCATTCGCAGTGACGCGGTTATTGATATCGGCCTCGAACGCCTTGTCGTCTTCGACGCCCCGCCGCAGCTCGATGCCCTGGTCCACGCCGAGCTCTCTCATCGTATCCTGGAGACTTTCGATGCCCACGAGTTCGACAAGGAGATTCGTCGCGAGATTGCTGCTTGTGGCGATCATATGGTGTGCGAGTTCCTGGATCTGCATCATCTTTCCGATCGCTTCGTGCACATCGGGGTTCGCGTCCCTGCTGGACCGCACCCGGTAGGGTGACCGATCCACTACGCTCAGGAACCGGTTGCGCACATGCAGGCGCGAGTGCAGGACAAAGTCTCCGCGGCGTACCGCCGCGAACACGCCTACCAGAATGGGGACCTTGATGGTGCTCGCGGCGTGGAACCACTCGTCACCCCGGTAGGCGAACTCGAGGCCGCTTTCCAGATCGTAGACAGCGACTCCAACGCGCAAAGATCGTGAGTTTTTCTCTATTTCCTCGATATTTTCACGAAGCTTCGCTTCTGCCGTGTTGGTCATTTTCTCCACCAAAGATATCCCGCCCGCATGGGCGGCTCATGAGCAAGGGCGGTGCCTTAACTTTCTCCTGTCGGTTCCACCCGTTCTCCTCCTGAAATGACACCGAAAGTCGCTGGAAAGCCGCTCCACTATCACCTCATTGGAATCGCCGGTACTGCCATGGCGTCACTCGCCGGCCTGCTCAAGCAGGCGGGCCACCGGGTCACGGGATCGGACGAAAACGTCTACCCGCCGATGTCCGACGAGCTCGAGGCTATGGGCATCGAGTACGCCGTGGGATACAGCCCGGACAATCTCCACAAATCCACGGATATCGTGGTGGTCGGGAACGCGATTTCCCGGGGCAATGCGGAGCTCGAGGCGGTGCTCGAACGAAAGATGTACTACACGTCAGCCGCGGCGACCATCAAGGAGGAGTTCATTCGCGGAAAGCACTCCATGGCGGTCGCAGGCACTCACGGGAAGACGTCCACTACGTCGCTCCTCGCATGGGCTCTCGAGTGTGCAGGAAAGAACCCTTCGTTCCTGATCGGCGGAGTCGCCGAGAATTTTGGGAAGTCCTACCGGCTTACGGACTCTTCCATCTTCGTCATTGAAGCCGACGAATACGACACGGCCTACTTCGACAAGGGCCCCAAGATGTGGCACTACCTCCCCGACACTGCGATCGTGAACAACATCGAGTTCGACCACGCCGACATCTACCGGGATGAGGAGGCGTACAAGTTCGCATTTGCGCGCTTCATCAACCTCATACCGCGCAACGGACAGCTCGTAGCCGGCTGGGATTCCCCCCTTGTTCGCGCTCTTGCACCGAAATCATTTGCACCAATCCAGTATTTCGCCTTCGACGGCGACACCCCCCTTGAAAACAACAGTGGCTGGACTGCGTCCAACGTGGATTTTGGTCCGCACGGAACGCGCTTCACTGTCGTCAGGGATGGCAGGGAGTGGGGAGACATGCAAATGCCCATGACCGGCGCCTTCAGCGTACGAAATGCCCTGGCGGTGATTGCTGCTGCGTCCGCCGTCGGGGCGACACGGCAGGAGCTGGCGGAGGCATTCAGTTCCTACAAGAGCGTCAAGCGCCGCATGGAAGAAAGGGGCGAGGCCGGAGGCGTCCTGGTCATAGATGATTTTGCGCATCACCCCACCGCCGTCCGGGAGACCATGGCCGCAGTTCGCCAGAAGTACGGGGGTCGCCGGCTTGTCGCGGTCTTCGAACCCCGCAGTTACACGGCGCAGCGCCGGGAATTCCAGGGTGACTACGAGCAGGCGCTCTCCTCCGCCGATGAAATCGTATTCGGAGGCCTCTTCCATCCCGAGCGGTACACAAAGGAAACCGCGATCGACCCCCATGCACTCGTGGAATCCTGGCGGGCGTCAGGCAAAGCGGCCGCGCACATTGTCGATCCCGACGAGATCGTCGAATACCTCAAGCCACGGATGAAGCCAGGCGACGTTGTTCTCGTGATGACAAACGGAGGTTTCGGCGGCATTCACGGAAAGCTGCTGAAAGCGCTCAGCGAATAGCCCACCCGGGTCATGCCAGTGTGCAGCTGAGCAGCAGCCGGTAGAACCTTTTTTGTCCTTTCCGTCGTCATATAAAATGGCCTCCACGAGAAATGGACTTCTACCGGCGTCGAGAACAGTCTTTGTGCCGAGAGAAAATCGACAGTTTTTGATATGAAAAACACATTTCTCGGGGAGGTTCGCATTCCTATCATCGGGTAAGGGCCCGAATGGAACTTCGCCGCATAGAACTGGAACGCCTGCCGTCCGCCGCCGTGCTGGCGCCGGTCATTGTGACCGTGCTCGCTGCAGTCGGTTACGCCGGCTATTTCCTGCGCGCCGAGCACCCCATGCTCAGCTTGCTGGCCCTCCTGATTGTGGGCTCCGCGGTTCTTACGGGTGTCACTATCGCGATCGCCCGCCGCCGCCTTTCGGATGACGCCAGGAGAATTGCCGAGCAGGCTTCACTCCTTATGAGCCAGACGTCAGAGCTCGAAGCGCAGCGCGGGGAGCTGAAGCACTCCCTCCAGGAAATTCGCGCCAGCGAGGCCAAGGCAAGACTGCTGCTGGCTGCCGTTCAGGAAGGAGTAATGCTGCTGGACGAAAACCAGAATATCGTGGCTTGGAACGAAAGTGCCGCACGAATCTTCGGAATCGATTCAGCCGATGCAAAGTCACTCGGCTCCCTGCTCGCTCGCGGGCGCATTACAGAGGAAAACGGGTCGCCGGTAAAGCTCGAAGACCTTCCATCCCAGCGCGCGATGTCCACGCGACGGCCCCAGCCCACCGTGACACTCCGGTACATCAAGAACTCCGGCGATAATGTCTGGCTCAGCGTCACAGCGCTTCCCCTCCAGAGCACCGACCACCATGGCATAGTCGCAGTCTCGTTCCGGGATGTGACCAGCACCAAGAAAGCCGAAGCAACGCTCGCACACATCAACGAGCAGCTTGCCCAGGCACAGAAGATGGAAGCGATTGGCCGGCTCGCCGGCGGAGTCGCCCACGACTTCAACAACCTGCTGACAGTCATTGTCACCTATTCGGAGCTGCTGAAGGCAAGCCTGCGGCAGGGAACCTCGCAGCGGGCCGATCTGGACGAGATCGACAATGCAGCCCGCCGTGCAACTGCACTCACGAGACAGCTGCTGGCATTCAGCCGGCGACAGGTGCTGAAGCCCGAAGATCTCGACATATCCGACGTCGTTTCCGGAATGCTGGGAATGCTGTCACGACTTCTGGGCGAGGACATCGAGCTGGTCACCAAGACCGCCGAGAATCTCAGCTGCGCAAATGCCGATCGCGGTCAACTCGAGCAGGTAATCGCCAACCTCGCAATCAATGCCCGCGATGCAATGCCGTACGGCGGGGTACTCATACTCGAATCCTCAGAGGTTGGATTCGAGTACGACTACACGGATCATGACGGAACAGTGATTCCCGCGGGCAAATACGTTCAGCTTTGCGTCAGCGATACAGGCGAGGGTATGGACGCAGGAATCCGCTCACGAATCTTCGATCCTTTCTTCACGACCAAGCCGCCCGGCAAGGGCACAGGTCTCGGCCTCTCCACTGTCATCGGAATCGTCAGTCAGTCGGGCGGATATCTGAGCGTTTACAGCACTCCGGGCAGGGGGACCACTTTCAAGATCTACCTTCCGGCTCTGGACAGAAAGAAAGGAGTCCAGCCCCGTGTAGAGGTTCTTCCGGAGAAGGTCGAAAAACGCCACACCGGCCGCCTGTTGCTCGTGGAAGATGATGAATCGGTGCGAAAGGCCACCCAGCGCCTGCTGCAGCGAATGGGGTTCGATGTGCACGGCGTCAACGACCCGCG
>JAKFCC010000220.1:0-3973 GCA_036676795.1 Gemmatimonadota bacterium | reverse complement strand
GATCCACGGGTTGCGGCGAAGCTTCGCTTTGTTCGCCGAAGCGGCGGGGGCACCGGCAGGCGCGATCGCGCAGATCATGGGCCATAGACCAAGCGCTGTTTCAGAGCGGTACAAGCCGCGCTCCGTTGATATGCTGCGCCCCTACCTCGCCCAGATCGAGGCATTTATCCTGGAGACCGGTGGCGTGAGGTCGAACCGAAAGCCGACATCGGAGTCGGCACCCAATGGCGTGGTCGTACCGCTCACTCGTGCGGTTGGCAGGCGCTAGTTCAAGCCGGAGAACAATACTCGACGACCTCTTTACGGAAGTCGGTGCGCTCGATGTCTGCTCGGGTCGGGAAGCAGGGATTGCGCTGCTAGTACGTCGGTGGATCCTTTCAGGCCGTATGCAGTGTCGGTGAATGACCGCTTCAGACTGGGGGCGGTCGGACAGGATGGGGCGTCCGATGACGCTGGTCGCCAATACCTGACATTGGCCGACGTGCGCGGTGACGGTTCCGATTGGCCGCAGGTAGCCTAGGACGCGGGCGACTTGAGATTGCTATCCTTGCTATCGGCGCACTAGAAAGGGCCACTATGCCGATGGACTACGAACAATACCAAGAAGAGGTTACCGCCGACATTGCGAAGATCATCGCCGATGCGAGTTGTCAGCCGATTCTTTTCATTGGCTCCGGCTTCACAAAGCGGTATGCGAAGGGGCCGAGCTGGGAAGAGCTACTCGGCATGCTAGCGAAGAAGTGCCCACAGATCGACAAGGACTTCGCGTACTACAAACAAGCCTTCGGCAATGATCTGATGAAAATCGGTTCAGTGTTCTCGCAGCTTTACCACGAGTGGGGCTGGAACGCAGGCAAGAAGTACTTTCCGCCTGAGTACTTTGAAGCGCATGCTCCTAGCGACATATTCATCAAGCACACCATTGCGCAACTTCTCGCTGGCCTTGGTCCTGATGCCAAAGGATCGTACGGCTCTGCGGAGCTCGATGCGGAGATCACTGCGCTCAAGGAAATCAGCGCCCACGCAGTTGTAACGACAAACTACGATGAAGTGATCGAGCCGCTGTTTCCTGATTACGAGAGGGTCATCAGCCAACAAATTCTTCGCAAGCCTTTCCTCGCAATCGGCGAGATCTTCAAGATCCATGGTTGCATTTCCCAGCCTGACAGCATTGTGATCAACGAGGCAGACTACGCTCGTTTTGAGGAGGATCACAAGTATCTGAGCGCAAAGTTGCTCACCTACTTCATCGAACACCCGTTGGTCTTCATCGGATATCGTGCTAACGATCCGAACATAAGGAAGATACTTGCTGACGTGGACAGGATGATCAGGGCGCAAGAATATGAGCTAGTACCGAACATCTACGTCTTGGAATGGGACCCGACGCAGAACGGCGCCTCGTACCCGCCGCGCGACAAGGTGCTGGCCGTTACGGCCGACCGAAACATTCGAATTAAGAGCATCACCGCGAACTCGTTCGAATGGGTCTTCAAGGCCTTCGGCCAAGCTGGGAACCTGGCCAAGGTTGACACGAAGCTTCTACGGGCACTAATGGCTCGTGCGGTCGACCTGGTGCGTTCAGACATCCCAAAGAAGCAGGTCGAGATTGATTTCAAGATGCTCGAGCACGCTGTGGAGTCTGGCGAGAACTTCGCCAATCTGTTTGGCGTCACGTCAGTTGGTGACTCCTCGAAGATAAACCTGACTCACAAGTATGTGATCAGTGAGGTTTACAAGGAGCTCGGCTTGCCCAGCTGGAAGCGGGTCAATGATCTCGTCAAGAAGATTGAGGACGAAACTGGCGTGAACATCAAGAGCTACGACAACAAGTACCACGTGAATGTGAAGTTCGGGATCGCTGAGACCAGCAAGTCGCACAAGTACTCGGATGCATTCATTGACCTGCTCAAGAAGGTGATTGCGGGGCAGCCATACAAGCTAGATACCGAGGAAATCAAGGTCACAGCAGCGTCAAAGTGAATGCGTCTATCTGCCCGAGAGCGGCTCGCTCACGATGTGCCACGGCTGCTTCCGGCGCAATGCAGACGTTGCTTCGGAGCCTGGCGTCTCGGGCTTACCGCACTGATGACCGGTTTTGGGACTCTTCCCTGCCGGAATGCATCACGCAAAGGCGGCCCTCCTTCTGAAGGTCGATTCGCGCAGGCACGAGGGCCTCTCTGGCGCTCAGCGATGATGGCGTTGCGCTGCCTGTGTCCAACACCAGGCAAATACCCTTGGCGTCTGGCTCGGCGACGGCAGCCCGAAGAAAGATCATCAACGTGACCGCTTCGCCCCACGCAATCCCGGCTTCGTCGAGGAGCGGCGCTGTCGATTCCAGGCTTTCAGCGCGCGCCACGCGCGCACTACCCACTCCGCCAAGGGCGGGAGTTTCTCAGCGAAAGTCGCCGCGGCAGTCAATAGGCCGGTCAGCGCCGCGATCGCGGCCAACGTGTTCGCGTCAATTGCATATGGCGAATCATGATGGTCGGGCCGCGTCTCGAATAGCGGAAACGTTTCCCCCATTTCGGCAGCGATGGCGAGTCACCCGGCCTTAGGGCGACCGCCCGTCTTCTTCCAGTTAGCGACCAGCGCGATCGCATCTCTCGCGCCTTCGGAGATGTGGGGATAGCGTTGCCCTACAAACTCAACGATTGCTTTTTTCGGTGTGGCGCTCGCGCTCCCGCGCGCGTGGTCCCACGCGCGCACCGCAATGTGCAGAAGCTCAGGATAGTCCTCGCTGTCCGCGTCGAAGTACGGCGGCTGAGTCGCCGGTAGTTCCTGGTCGATGAGCCCTCGTTCGCGCGCCCACTTGACCCATTCGATATTGAAGCCGCGAGCTTCCGCCCAGCGCACGAAATACTCGGGGCTATGTCTCGCTTCCGCGTCGTGATCCGCGGTGAACCACCTCCGGGAGACCCGATGCAGCATGTCGGATCGGAGCGCGAGCATGTCCTGCACGAAACACGTTCGTGGATCGCTCGACCACCGTTCAAGCTCGCGCAGTTCTGACTCCCACTTCGCGATAAGATCCAACCTCTCGGCGCTGCGCGCTTGTCTGATCTTGTTTCGCAGCCCTGCAGGCGACTCGTCGAAGTCGGATAGCAATGGCTGGTCGTACAGGTCCGATGTACTCGCGAACCAGTTGGCGCGTTTCACTTGAGGTTTTTCAATTTTTGCGCCCAAGAAGTTGTCGTAGGACCATTCAACCAGCGCAGCGCCAGGGTCAATGCCTGCCAGAATCAGCATGGCGTCCCGCGGCTTCCAGGTCTCAAGCTCGAGAAAGTCTCGCAGGTCGGAGAAGTGAAATGGATCCTTGCGCTGTTCGACCATTCCTTTCATGACCAACCACATCTGTACATCCAAAGTCAGCGAAGCATATTCGGGGTCGCCCTTGCGCAGCCGAAGGCGCGCACGAGGCGGATCGTCTTGCAACCGTGCTTTCAACGCTTCCTGATACTGACGCGCAGCCTCCGGCTCCGGGCCGAGCTCGATCGGCTCCTTCGCTTCCAAGAAGTCGGCTTCAAGTTTTTGCGCTTCCTCCAACAGATCGTTGAAGGTCAACGCGTCGGACGAGACTTTCATGTACTTCCTCGCATCCTTGCGTGGCCAGCTCGCCAGGGCGATTCGAGTTCAGCCTGAGGCGAATCTTCAAACTGAACTATGCCTCGAGTGTGAGAAGCCATCAAATGGCAAGCAAGCCTCGTCACCAAAGATGGCGACTCGAAGGCGCCCAAGTCTCTGCTCCGCCCAGAGCTATGTCACTTGTCTGCTCTTGGCCGGGGGCGGACACGCTCGCTCAATGACCGCTCTTGGAGCTCAGACGGTGAACTGGGCACCCGCCGTTGACCGACCGCAACCGCTGCATACCTGTCACTCATCGTGGAGAATTTAAATTCCAAAATCGGCCCAGAATCTGCCATACAGGGTATCGGGCAGGCGCCTGGAATGCTGCTGCTGACTGATCCGCGTA
>JAKFCC010000219.1:0-3673 GCA_036676795.1 Gemmatimonadota bacterium | reverse complement strand
ATCACCGTCGGATTCGGAACCAGCGCCGGCTCGCAGATTCCCATTCGCGAAAATGGTCAGGTTACGATCAAGAAGGATGAGAACGGTGCTGCAGTGGTCACACGGTACTCGCCCACTATGCTTCAGGCGGCAGCGCAGGCAGGTGGCGGCACTTTCATACCGGCGGGAGATCCTGACCGCGCGCGACACATTCGCCAGGCCCTCACCGGACTTCGCGCAGGCACGGGCGCAGCGGGCAGAGGTTCGGATCTCGCCCCGCGCTTTCAGCTCTTTCTGCTCCCGGCAGTCCTGCTCCTGATCCTGGATACGCTGCGCTCCGCGATGCGCGGGCGAAAACGCAGGGAGTCGGTCGTGGCGACCACGAGTGTTGCCGCACTCCTGCTCATGACGGCGACATCCTGCACCCGCGATCCGGACAAGGATCTCTTTCCTCTCTATGACCGTGGCACCGCGCTGCTCAAGGCTGATTCACTTCTCGCCGCGCAGCCACTCCTGGAGAAGGCATCGGAGGCAAAGAATCCGGAACTGCGTTATCGCGCGCGGTTCAACCTTGGTTATGCCCAGCTCGTTCGCGGACTGCGTTACTCGAGGGCAAAGAACGATTCGTCCGACGCACTCCTCGATTCCACGCTGGCCGTATATCGAACTGTTCTCGAGGAACGCGCCTCAGACCTCGACTCCAAGTGGAATTATGAACTCGCGCTCCGTGCCCAGAGCGGTGGTGGAGGGGGCGGAGGCGGAGGTGGTGGAGGTGGCGCGCCAGAGCCGCAGCCGTCACCCAACAAATCCGATGCGGACATGCCGGCACCCAAGGCTGTCGGCGGCATGGGTGTGAACAGGGCAGAGCAGCTCCTCAATTCCATCGCGGATCAGGAACAGGACGTTCAGGGCCGCAAGCAAAGAAAGAATGTCCCGCAGGATCCGCCGCGAGGTAAGGATTGGTAGTCCGCTCGTATAGATCCCTGCTGCTTGCCGTGATATTGATCGGCAATCTTGGACTGCAGGCGGAGCTTCTGCTGCTCGACCATGCCGAGGAATTCAATCAGTTGATCCCGCACATCACTCTTGGCGTCGGACTGGCTGCAATCGGATTCGTCTATTTCAGGCCGTCGCCCCTGTCCGTGCGCGTGTTTCGTTTTGTGATGGCAGGGTTCATCGCCATCGGGCTGCTCGGCGTTTTTCTGCACTACCAGGGCAATGTTGAATTCGCGCAGGAACGCTGGCCCGCGCTCGGAGGTTTTGCACTCATGTGGAAGGCGCTCCGCGGTGCAACGCCGGCCCTCGCGCCCGGCGCACTGGCTCAGCTGGGCCTGCTCGGGCTACTCTATACCTATCGCAATCCCGCGCTTTCTCTGGACTGATACCTGCAGGTTCCAGCTCACAACTCAACGAGGATCCACGATGCGCATTTCAGCACTCATTCTTTCCACCGCAGTCATCTGCTCGGCATGCAGCTCCGGGGCCGACAAGGCAGCCGATTCGACTGCCGCCGTCGATACCGCGGCACCGGCCATCGCTCCCGCGATTGACTCCACAGCGGCCGCAAGTTCCACCGCGTCAACAACGATAACTCCGATCAACATCAACACTGCAACCGACGACGAGATTCTCGCGATTCCCGGCGTAGGACCGAAAATGCTGAAGGAGTTCAAGGAGTACCGCCCCTACACTTCGATCGAACAGTTCCGCCGGGAGATCGGGAAGTACGTAGATAAGGCGGAAGTTGCGAGGTTGGAGCAGTACATCGTCATCAAGTAGTGGAAGCACACGTTAGGTCGGGGAGTTAAGAGCGCGTTATCCGTTGTCCGTTATCCGTGATCCGTTGCCATCTTCTTCGCGTGCTGCGCGCCTGAAACGGAAAACGGAGAACGGAAAACGCACTTCTTACCAGAAAGGAAAAGCGCGTCGTGAGTTATCAGTTTATCCGTTGCCGTTTTCCGTAATGAAGCCAGGCGCCTGCAACGGATAACGGACACGGATAACGCAAAACGGAATACGCGCTGTTACCTCCCAGACCCCACAAAAAAAAGCCCCCGCGATCTTCTCGCGGGGGCTTTTTCTCTTTCTAGAAATTACGGTGTGTACGTCGCCGTCAGCGTTGCACCCGCGTACGGATCCCAGAGATCAACCAGGATGTACCAGGTTCCCGATGCCGGGTTTGCGATTACGCAATCTTCATTGTTGCCACCATTGAACGAATGGCAGGCATCGTTGGTTCCGGAGTTATCCGGTGGCGAACCGCGCTTGACGTAGATGTCTGCGTCACCCGTGCCGCCACGAAGCGTGACGATGAGGGACGTCGTTCCGGTCGGAACGAAGATGCGGTACAGCAGTCCGCTTCCACGTGCGCCGCTGCTTGCTACTGGAACTCCAACACCCTTGGTGAGACCGGTTCCGAGAAGCGGCTGCACCGTCACGTTTGCGGAGCGCAGCTTCGATGGATCAGACACCAGCTTCGCCGTGATTGCAATCGGGCCGCCGCCGGCTACTGCGGTTACAAGTCCGGAATTGGAAACGGTTGCGATGGCGACGTTTTCACTTTCCCAGGTCACCGGAACGGTCGCACCGTCCAGCGTTGCAGTCATCTGCAGCGTGGTTCCCTGATCGATGAGGCTCGTGATAGGGGTGACGACGAAAGTGGAAGGCGGAAGAACGCCTGAGGTGTAGTCGTTGCAACCCAGCGCGACGACTGCAGCCAGTGCAAAAGAGAGACGGACGATAGAACGATGAGTCATGTGATGGAAACTCCATGAACTTGCCTCCGGAGGCAGCGTCCGACCCAACGGACATCTTCCGGAAAGACGTGATAAACAAGGGTAGTCTTTGAGGCCCTTTTCCGCTAGCTCTACTATAATCGGACTGACTAACTTCAGTCGTGCCCCTTATTTCAGTTCTTCCGCCGGCCGTGGCCGACCAGATTGCCGCCGGCGAGGTCGTAGAGCGCCCCGCTTCCGTGGTCAAGGAGCTGGTCGAAAACGCTCTCGACGCCGGGGCAAAATCCATTGAGGTAACGGTCGAGGACGGCGGCCGCCGGCTCATTCGGGTGAGCGATGACGGGTCCGGCATGGGCCGCGAGGACGCAAGCCTCGCCCTGGCGAGGCATGGAACGTCAAAAATCCGCGCGGCCGCAGACCTGGCGTCGATCGCCAGCTTCGGTTTCAGGGGAGAGGCACTTCCGGCGATTGCATCCGTTTCCGAGCTGGAGCTGGAAACATCCGATACCGGGGCGGGCGGAACACGAGTCGAAGTGCGCGGCGGAACCATGCTGGGCGCCGCCGACGCTGCACGACGGCAGGGAACCACGGTTACGGTCCGCAATCTGTTCAGTAACGTTCCCGCTCGGCTCAAGTTCATGAAAAGCGCGCGGTCGGAGTGGCGGAGCATTTCCGAGACGCTCACCTCCATTGCAGTCAGCCGCCGCGACATACGGCTCATTGCGACGCACGACGGCCGCAAGGCACTCGATATCGCGCCGTCCCCGACGCTCCGAGCCCGGCTCGGCGAGATATGGAGTTCAGCCTACGCCGCCAAACTGGTCGAGGTGGAAGATCTCACAGGTCCAATTCACACCACCGGCCTGGTGGAGCGTCCCTCCGACGTGGGCACCGCCTCGCGCAGGGTAATCATCTCACTGAATGGACGGGTCATTCGGGACGCCGGACTCGTTCGCGCT
>JAKFCC010000218.1:0-14389 GCA_036676795.1 Gemmatimonadota bacterium | reverse complement strand
CCTGCGCGCAACGCATGTGGGAGGATTCGTTCTCTCCTCACAGCCTCTGGGCGACTACATGCCGATCGAACATACAAGCATGGGGCGAACGATCATCCAGTTCGACAAGGATGACCTGGATGCTGTCGGCGTTCCCAAGTTCGACTTTCTCGGTCTTGGCGCGCTTGCACTGGTGCGGAGGGCATTCGACTTCATCGAAAAGCGAACCGGAGTGCGGCCCGAGATGTATCGTCTTCCGCCCGACGATCCCGCGACGTACGAGCTCGTCTCGCAGGGAGAGACAATCGGCACATTCCAGGTCGAGAGCCGCGCACAGATAAACTCGCTGCTGCATACAAAGCCCGACCGGTTGTACGACCTGGTGGTGCAGGTTGCACTCATAAGACCGGGCCCAATCCAGGCGCGCTTCGTTCATCCATATACGAAGCGCCGTCGTGGACAGGAGCCGGTGACGTATGCGCATCCCAGGCTCGAGCCCATTCTCAGGCGCACGCAGGGGATTCCCATTTTCCAGGAGCAGGCGATGGCGATCTCCATGGCGCTCGGCGGATATTCGGCGGCCGAGGCTGACGAGCTGCGCCGGACAATGGGCCACATCAGGAAGCTGAACCGGCTGCTGAATGTTCTCGAGAAGCTGCGCACACGCATGGTGGAGCGCGGTGTCGAGGAAAGTGTGGCGGCACAGATCGCAGAAGACCTGCGGAGTTTCGCCAATTATGGTTTTCCGGAATCACATGCGTGGAGCTTTGCGTTGATTGCGTATGCGACTGTCTACCTCAAGCGGCATTATCCCGCGGAATTCTTTGCGGCTCTGCTGAACGCGTGGCCGATGGGTTTTTATCCACGCTCCACCCTGATTCACGATGCGCGGCGGCACAACGTGCCGGTGTTTCCACCCTGCATGCGGGATGGGGATGCCGACTGCACAGTGGAGCCGCAGGAAGACCCTGGCCGACCGGCGATGCGAGTGGGCTGGCGACATATCCGCGGGTTGTCGGAAAAGACGATCCTGACACTGCGGACGCTGAGTGAGGAAAGGAGATTCACTTCTATAGAAGACGTTGTGAGACGGGCTCAACTGAAACGAGCAGATGCACTCAAGCTGGCGAGGGCCGGGGCCTTTGCTGCGTGGGAGCCGGACAGGCGAAAGGCAGCATGGGATGCCCTGCGCGTAGTTGGGGATAGCCTGCCGCTCGCACCGGCGAGAGCGGTGGAGCACGATCCGCGTCCGCTGAGCCGGGATGAGCTGGTGTTCATGGATTATTTCACGACTGGCGTGAGCATCAACGGACATCCGATGCAGCACCTTCGCGAGAAGATGCGGAATGCGGGCGTGCTGCACAGCAACGACATCCGGGAGCTGCGGGGAGGGGAGCCCGTTCTGGTGGCCGGACTGGTGACCGTGCGGCAGCAGCCTTCCAGTGCGAAGGGGACCATTTTCCTCATGCTGGAAGACGAATTCGGATTCATCAATGTGATCGTGTCGCCCAAGCTCATCCCGGAGTTCGGGGAGGTTGTGCGCTTTGCCACCTTCATTCTGGTCAAGGGAAAGTTCGAAAGGGATGGCGAGGTGATCAATGTTGTCGGGCACAAGTTCAAGGAGCTCAACGTGAAGAGGCTTGTGTACCAGCCGCATAGCTTTCATTGAGGAACTGCCACTGCCACTTAAGAACTACAAGCTGGAGCAGCTCGCCGGGAGCCGGGGGCCCGGAAGCGAGGTCCCAGACTGGCTCCGGGCTTGCTGCTAAAGGCCAGCTGCGCGCAGCTTGTAGTTGTTAGTGCCAGTTTCACCCTCCACCGAGGCTGCTCAAGATGAGATTGACTCAGTTGATCGTCACCCTGCTTGCATTTGCGCCGGCGGTAGTGAGCGCGCAGAGCGGAAAGATCCAGGTCCGCTGGCTTGGCCATGCGGCATTCGAAGTCGTGTCGCCGGGCGGAACGCGGTTCATTATCGATCCATGGCTCGTGCAGAATCCTGCGACACCGGATTCCCTGAAGGCAGTCGCGCACTGGAGCGGCGCTAACAAGCCTGCCGCGATTCTTGTCACGCATTCGCACTCGGACCATGCTGCGGACGCGAAGGCAATCGCGCAGGCTTCAGGTGCTCCGGTTATCGGGACTTACGACTATGTCGGATCGCTCGGACTGCCTGAGGCCCAGGTGATGGGCGGTAATGTGGGCGGGGCGTTCAAGATCGGCGATGTCACCGTCAACCTCGTCCCAGCCATGCACTCGAGTGATCCCGGCGGGCGCCCGCTGGGTTTCGTGCTCCAGTTCGCGGATGGGCGAAGCCTGTACCACACGGGCGACACGTGGATCTTCGGCGACATGTCGCTGATCGAGGAGCGGTTCCATCCTGACATCATCCTGCTGAATGTCGGTGGTGGACCTTATACGCAGGATGCGGCGACTGCCGCTCTCGCAATCAGGAAATATTTCCACCCGAAGACGATCGTGCCCATGCACTTCGGAACGTTCCCGGTTCTCTCGACCGAAGCGCAGGTGCGCGCAGCGTTCAGGAACAATTCACGCCTGGCTGTGATGCGCCCGGGGGAAACCAGGCGGTTCTAGGCCAAGGGGCAATGCGCCCGACGGGGGCGCATTGCGTCAACTGTCTATTGTGGGGTGATGCCCTGCAGTCCCGCGACGCTGCGGTTGATGGCTTCGGCAAGTGCGGCCGGTTCATCGGAGCCGAGCATGAACTGCTTGCCGTCCTTCAACCGTATGTGCACGGCGCCAAGGCCCGATACGTTGTAAAGCCAGCCACGGTCGGTGTAGTGAATTCCCCACCCGTATATGAATGAAGTACGGGTGGGTTTTGCTTCTGCTACCTGAGCCAGAGTGACTGATTTCGTGATGAAGGGGGGAAAGCGCCACACGAGGCGCTGGGCATCGACGGAAATCTCGAGCACCGAAAAAAGCGCGAGCGTCACCATGGTGATGACGAGCGGCAGGCCGACAATAAGGAACGAGTACTGTTCGCCGCGGAGTGAGAGAGTGCGCACGAGCACCAGTCCGACGACGAGCACGCCCAGCGCGATCAGCCCCGTGAACGTTCCAACCTGGCGATGCCTGTAGGAATGAGTCATACCTTGTTCCCCCTGAGCTCTTTCAAGGAGTAGCGCGTACCGCGCCACGCGATGCCGCGTCCGAAAAAGGTGCGTACTGTCGCAGTCAGCAGGATGTATATGAAGATTGCAGCCGCCGCCGGATATGCAATAGCCAACCATGGACGACCGCGCATCCTGTATGCGCTGCCGGCGTACATCGCCATGAGAACAAGGCAGATGCCGGCGTTGAGCGCGCGCGTGGTGCCGGTCGTCACAAGCACGGCGATGAAGGGCCAGACGTTCACGGCGAAAGTGAAGAGCATCGCCGCAAGGGCCAGCATCAGGCTGTACCTGAGCGCAGCAAAGGCATTCTTCTGGAGCCCGCCAATCATTTCGGAAAGTGTCGAATACCACTTTACGCTCAGCAGCTCTTCGGCGGTCACGACGTGCTGGCTTGAGCCCGACTGCTTGAGGATCTTTGCGAGCATGATGTCGTCATCAGGGCGCAAACGGATTCTCTCCATGGTGCCCGCTCTTTCGTAGGCTTCGCGGCGCATGAGATTGAACGCACCGATGCCCATGAAGAACCTGCTCTTTGGATCCTGTGCTTTCCAGGGCCGCATGTAGAGAGCGAAGGCCATGAAAAAGAACTGCACCGCAAGGGAAAGCGGGATGGAACCGTGCTCGAGATGCGGTGCGGCTGTGAGATGATCGACGCGATTGCGCTGCATGTACCCAACCGCGCGAGACACCGTGCCCGGCAGATACTTCACATCGGCGTCGCTGAACAGGATCAGGTCTCCCTTCGCAGCATTTGCACCGGCGAAAAGCGCGTGGTTCTTTCCGAGCCAGCCTGCGGGAAGATCGGAAACGTGCAGAACCTGAAGCTGGGGAAACTGGGTGTGCATTTCATCGAGGATCGCCCCGGTGCGGTCCTCGGACCTGTCGTTTACCGCAATGATTTCGTAGTTCGGGTAATCCTGATGCAGAATGGAGTGGAGGGCTTCACGGATGGCGCCCTCCTCATTTCGCGCTGCGGTGATGATGGACACCCGGGGGAAGGGCGCATTGGCGCGGTCCTCCAGCTCCAGAGCTGGAATTGACATGCTTCCCAGCTGGACGTCGAAAAAGACAAGAAGGCACCCGACCATGGTGAGCGCGGCCAGGACGATCAATGCGTCATTCAGCATATTCACTTGGTCAGGCTCGAGTGCGTTCCAGGCATATTGGGGTTCACACAAGATAAGCCGCGGTGAGCCGGCAGCCTTGCACTATCCATAGAATTTCAGATGCGATCCTTTGGGGTCGATCATTCACCCTCAGGGGCCAGGGCCCATGCTCATTTTCCGGCGCGGGGCACGAAGTAGCAAGGAAATTTGTCGTTTCGCAGGGGCGACGTTTATCTTGAACCTGAACTTCACGTCTTTTAGCACGTCCCCTGACAGGGCCCAGAGACCCAATTGCACACTATTCTCGTCACCGGTTCCTCGGGCCTCATCGGGTCTGAGGTCGCTTCCCACTTCGATTCGCTCGGTTACGCCGTCCATGGGGTCGACAACAACCAGCGCGCCGTTTTCTTCGGCCCACAGGGCGACACTCGCTGGAACGAGCATCGCCTTCGCTCGATCCTGAGAAATTTCACCCATCATGAAACCGACATTCGGGATCGCAAGGCGATACTCGACCTGGTCGCGGCACTCAAGCCTACGATGGTCGTGCATTGCGCCGCGCAGCCGAGTCATGACCGGGCGGCCGCCATCCCCTTCGACGACTTCGATACGAATGCGGTCGGCACGCTGAATCTGCTGGAAGCGGTGAGGCGTTCGTGCCCCGAGTCGCCTTTTGTTTATCTGTCGACGAACAAGGTGTACGGAGATGCGCCAAACTCGATCGCACTCAGAGAGCTGGAGACGCGGTGGGACTATGCAGATCCTGCATACGCCGGCGGCATTCCGGAAGACTTCAGCATCGACCAGTCCACGCACTCACTCTTCGGTGCATCGAAGGTTGCTGCCGACATCCTGGTGCAGGAATACGGGCGGTATTTCGGAATTCCCACCTGCTGCCTGAGGGGAGGATGCCTGACCGGTCCACAGCACAGCGGCGTCGAGCTGCACGGATTTCTGAGCTACCTGATCAAGTGCAATGTGGAGGGCCGGCTTTACCGTGTTTTCGGGTACAAGGGTAAGCAGGTACGCGACAACATTCACTCTTACGACGTCGCGCGTTTCGTGGAAGAGTTCTATGCGGCACCCAGGATCGCGGAAGTGTACAACATCGGCGGCGGGGAGCAGAACAGTGTTTCCATTCTGGAGGCGTTTGACAGGATCGCCGCGGTGTCCGGACGCGAGATGAAGTGGGAGTATGTCGACCAGCCGCGAGTCGGCGATCACATCTGCTACTACAGTGATCTCAGCAAGATGAAGAGCCACTACCCCAACTGGGACATCACCAAGGATCTCGACCAGATTTTCGAAGAGATATTTGCGGCTTCAACCGTGAAAGCCGGCTAGCCGTGAAAATTCTCATTACCGGCATCTGCGGATTTGTCGGCTCGAACGTGGCAGTCGGCCTGCGGGACCGAGTCCACGGCATCGAGATACTCGGCCTGGATAATCTCTGGCGGCCGGGAAGCGAGTCAAACCGCGAACGGTTGAGAGAGCTTGGTATCAAGGTGACACATGCGGATATCCGCTCGGCGAGTGATTTCGAGAATTTGCCCGCCGTTGACTGGGTGATCGATGCGGCGGCTAATGCATCGGTCCTGGCCGGAGTGGATGGTGCGACGAGCCCGCGTCAACTCATCGAGCACAACCTCCTTGGAACCGTCAACGTCCTGGAGTATTGCAGGAGAGTTGGCGCTGGGCTGGTTCTGCTCAGCACGAGCAGAGTGTATTCGATTGCGCAGCTGAATTCCATCGCTCTGGAAGTGAAGGGAGATGCGTTCGTCCCGTCGCCGAGCAACTCCATCGAGGGATTTTCATCGGCGGGCATCTCAGAGAAATTTTCGGTCGCAGCCCCCATCTCGCTCTACGGTTCAACGAAGCTCGCCTCCGAGAATATCGCGCTGGAGTATGCGGCGAGTTTTGGGGTGCCTGTATGGATCAACCGGTGCGGCGTGATGGCCGGCGCCGGACAGTTTGGCCAGCCCGCGCAGGGAATTTTCGCGTGGTGGATAAACCGGTGGCAGAAGGGCAGGCCATTGAAGTACATCGGCTTCGATGGAGCGGGACATCAGGTGCGGGACTGCTTGCATCCCGACGATCTCGTGTCTTTGCTGGTCATGCAGCTTGGCAGGAAGCCGGATGGGAGCGTTCCATCCGTCGTGAATCTTGGAGGCGGTATAGGGAACTCCATGTCTCTCGCCCAGCTTTCTGCCTGGTGCACCCGCAGGTTCGGTGCATTCGAAGTGGGCCGTGACCTGGCGCCACGCCCATTCGACATTCCCTGGGTTGCAATGGATTCAGGTCTGGCAAGCGCGACCTGGGACTGGAAGGTCACGCGCGACATGGATTCGATACTCAGCGAGATCGCGGACCACGCGGAGGCCAACCCGCACTGGCTGGAACTCTCAGAAGGATGACGCCACCGTCCCTGCAATTCCTGTCCATCGTAATTCCCGCGCGAGACGAGTCCGGCTGCATCGGAACCACCCTGCATCATCTCGAAGCCGAGCTCAGAGAGCAGAAGATTCCGCACGAGATCATCGTCGTGGATGACGGCAGCAGCGATGGTACATGGGAGCTGCTCCAGGAAGCAAGAGCGCAGATTCCGGCGCTTCGCCCCGTTCGGAACGAGGGAAGGCACGGGTTTGGCCGCGCGGTCGCACTGGGGCTCTCGGAGATCCGCGGAGATGCCGTCGTGATAATGATGGCTGACGAGTCGGACGATCCGAAGGATGTCGCGCGCTACTGGGAGCAACTCAACAACGGGTTCGACTGTGTTTTCGGCAGCAGGTTCATCCGGGGCGGAGGAACCACGGAGTATCCCATCGGGAAGCTGATTCTCAACCGCATAGCGAATACGTTCCTGAGAGTACTGTTCGCGGTGCCGCTGAATGACACTACGAATGCGTTCAAGGCGTACAGAAAGGAAGTGATCGACGGCTGCCAGCCGCTGATTTCGCCGCACTTCAACCTGACTGTGGAGCTGCCGCTCAAGGCGATCGTTCGCGGATACTCGTGGACGACCATTCCGATCACCTGGCGAAACCGCAAGACAGGTGAAGCAAAACTGAAGATCAAGGAAATGGGCAGCCGGTACCTTTTCATCTGTATCTACATCTGGCTGGAAAAAATGCTCAGCCGCGGTGACTACCGCCGCGTTGTCGAGCCGCGGGGCGGATGAGCAGCGAGCAGCCGTCGCGCGGGTTCGCGAGCGATAACTGGGCGGGCGCGCACCCCGAGGTTCTGGCGGCCGTGATGGCCGCAAATGTCGGGCATCAGGTGGCGTATGGTGATGACCCGTACACAGCTTCCGCGCAGGCAAGGTTTCGTGAGCATTTCGGTGACGGCGCGGAGACGCATTTCGTTTTCAACGGCACCGGCGCGAATGTGCTTGGCCTCGAGAGCGGAGTTCTTTCACATCAGTCAGTTATCACACCGGTAAGCGCCCATATCAACGTCGATGAGTGCGGCGCACCGGAGCGATACATAGGATGCAAAGTTCAGACGGTTCGCACGCCCGATGGCAAGCTCACCCGCGAGCTCGTCGAGCCGCTGATGCATGTGGTGGGCAATGAGCATCACAGCCAGCCGCGCGCCCTCTCGATCACCCAGTCAACTGAATACGGGACCGTTTACACCCCCGATGAAATCGCGCTGCTGGCCGAGTTCGCACACAGGCACGACATGTTTCTCCATATGGACGGTGCGCGCATCGCGAATGCTGCGGCGGGACTGGGTGTCCCGCTCCGCGCAATCACGAGCGAGGTCGGCGTGGACGTACTGTCGTTCGGCGGGACGAAAAACGGGGCGATGTTTGGCGAAGCCGTCGTATTCCTGAACAGCGGACTTGCGAAGGGATTCAAGTTCCGCAGGAAACAGGGAATGCAGCTCGCCTCCAAGATGCGGTTCGTCGCGGTTCAGTTCGAGGCTCTGCTAACGGACGACCTCTGGCTGCGAAGCGCCAGGCACGCTAACTCGATGGCGCGCCTGCTCGAAAAGGAGATGCGCGGAATTCCCGGGGTGACGATCACACGGCCGGTTCAGGCGAACGGAGTGTTCGCTATTTTCCCGCGCGAACACATTGGGGCACTTCAGGAAAAGTATTTCTTCTTCGTCTGGGACGAAGCGATTTCCGAGTGCAGGCTAATGTGTTCCTTCGATACTACAGAAGATGATGTTCGCGGGTTTGGGTCGCACGTGCGTTCGGTGCTGGGCGGGTAACCCGCCGCATGGCCTCTGCGGCAGCAGGGGTTACCCGCCCGAACCCTAGAACAGCCTTACAAGACCCAGGAAGACCGCGGCACCGCCGATGATAACAGCGAACGGAGCAAGCGCTTTTGCGGCTCCGCTAAAATCATCTCCCACCTTGGGAACGGTGACGAGCGCGT
Source organism: Gemmatimonadota bacterium (assembly GCA_036676795.1). GTDB lineage: Bacteria > Gemmatimonadota > Gemmatimonadetes > Gemmatimonadales > Gemmatimonadaceae > UBA4720. Next base: position 5,785 of record JAKFCC010000218.1, on the reverse strand, counting down.
TCGCCCCGAGGATTACGCCTCCAAGCAGAAGCACGATGCCAAGCAGACTGAAGATGTGAAAGATTCCCCAGGTCAGGGCGAGAATTCCGATCACCGTCTGGTAGGGACGCAGCGTGCGAACGAGCTTGTCGCCCCCGCTGAATTTTCCGAGAGAGTCAGCCAGAAGCAGTGCTCCGGCAAGAAGTGCGATCAGTGCGCCAAGCATGTGGTCTCCTTTAGGGTATGATAAAAATCGGGCCTGAACACCCCATTATCCAGACTAACGAGCGGCAGGCAGCCTAAGTTTCGCAACCGCCACGATCGTCTCGGCGGCGCCTTCTATTCCCAGCCAGTCGGTATTCAGCGACAGGTGATAGTTCTCGTGGGATTTCCAGTTCCGGTTCCAGTGCGCCCGGACGTACTTCTCCCGGTTGGCATTGGTATCGTCTACCAGCTTTTCAGCCTCTTCCCAGCCCAGCTTGTCGCGCTGCATGGATCGCCTGATGAGCGCCGGGCGGGAAGCATAACAGAACACATGGAGCGCATCGGTCCGCTCGGCAAGCATGCTTTGCGCACCTCTGCCCACCACTACTACGGATCCCGCCGAAATTGCCTCGTCCAGAACGTGCCGCGTGACCTCGAGAAGCTCCTCGTCGGTCGCCGGACGTGTGGCCGCAGCAATGGGTGAGAGCCATTCCTGGGAGCCAAGCGCCATGGCGGAAGCAAGCCTCTCCGCGAGTGAGGACACGCGCTCCTCCCGGGCGGCCACCTCTGCGGGCGACACTCCAAGGCGGGCTGCGACTTCGTCAACGACCGCATTGTCGAGGAGGGTCCACTTGAGCATGCCTGCAACTTTCTCGGCTACTTCCGATCCGCCGGACCCGTAAAGTCTGGAGATCGTGATAATCGACACTGATCAGTCTCCGAAACGCGGTCTGCGTTTCTCTTCGTGCGCACGACCGTACAGCCCGGAATCGGAGCGCGAGATGCGGCGCCGTGCGACAAGTGATTCCAGCACCAGTTCACAGGCTCCGGCGAGCACCGGGTAGTCATCAGAAGCTGCCAGCTCCGTGTCCGCGACTACCTGCATGAGCGATGGTATCACTTCGAAGCCGCGAACCACCGTCTCCGCAGCCGCTTCATCGGTCACCTGGAGCGCGCCGCCCTGGTCGAACCAGATGACGATCTCGTCAGTGTTGATTCCGATCCCGTGGTCGTGGTATGTGGCGTCGGCAGCGCGGCGGATCAGGTCGCGCGCTATGACGTGCCCGCCGATCAGCTCACCCTCGTACTCCAGCTCGATTTTTCCGGTGATGGCCGGCAGTGCCGCATAAACGTCCGCGATGCGCGGCACGATTTCCTTTTCGCCGAGCGTGATTGCGCGCCGCTCGGCATTGGAAATAACGTTTTCCATTACGGTGATTGGCATGCGCTGCGACACTCCCGACTTCCTGTCGATGCGCTTGTCGGTACGTGCCTCGAATGCAATGCGCTCGACCAGCTCGGAGATGAAGTCCGGAACACGAACCGGGGCACTGGATCGATTTGTCCAGGCTTCATGCCTGGTGATTTCCATCCCGATGTCGATCGTCTCAGGGTAGTGCGTCATTACCTCGCTGCCGATTCGGTCCTTGAGCGGCGTGATGATCTTGCCGCGTGCGGTGTAATCCTCGGGGTTGGCCGTGAAGCAGAGCAGGACATCGAGCGGCAGCCGGACCGGATATCCCTTTATCTGGACGTCACCCTCCTGCATGATGTTGAAGAGGCTGACCTGAACTTTTCCGGCGAGATCCGGCAGCTCGTTGAGCGCAAAGATCCCGCGGTTTGCGCGAGGCAGCATGCCGTAGTGTATCGTCAGCTCGTCTGCGAGGACATGTCCGCCGCGTGCCGCGCGGATTGGATCCAGGTCGCCAATGATGTCACCGACAGTCACGTCCGGGGTTGCCAGCTTTTCCACGTATCGGCTCGATGGCTCGAGCCAGACGATGGGTGTGTCGTCGCCCGCTTCAAGAATGAGATTGCGGGCGTACTTGGAGATGGGCGCGAAGGGATTGTCGTTGAGTTCGCTTCCCGATACCGCCGGGATCACATCGTCGAGTAGGGAAACAAGCGATCTCAGGATTCGGGATTTCGCCTGCCCGCGGAGGCCGAGCAGGATGAAGTTGTGACGGCTGAGTACCGCGTTGATTATCTGCGGCATCACGGTGTCTTCATAGCCCACGACCCCCGGGAAAAGCGGGGCTCCGGAAGACAGCCTGCCGATCAGGTTGGACCGAAGCTCGTCCTTGACGGAGCGCGACCGGTTCTCGGGACTCCCCCATGGGGATCGCTTGAGCTCACCAAGTGTTTGGGGGAATTTCGGCAAACGTTTCTCCAGCGGATGGACTGCTGATAATCTATTGGCGCGGTCGGCGCGCGGGCCGAGATTCTTAAACTTCCCTTACATCTGTTTTGTTGACTAGCCGTCCGGCAAACGTAACTTGATTACGCGCCAACGAGCACCTATGTGCACGGACAGGCGATTAACCAATCTGCCCCCTTAAGGAGACTGTACATGAAGCGCCTGGCACTCGTAGCCGCGATCCTCGCCGTAACGGCTTGCACCGCAAAGAAGGACGAAGCAGCAGTTGACACCGCAGCGCCTGCAATGGCTCCGGCACCTGCAGCAACGGACACCGGAATGACGATGGCTGACACGACCAAGAAGGACACCACGGTCGCCGACACCACCAAGAAGTAAGCTTTCTTTCTGGTTCAGAGAAGGGCGCGACTAAACAGTCGCGCCCTTTTCGTTTGCGGTAACCTGAATTGTGCAGGAGCCGCCCTCCCACTTTGCCTCGAGGCTGGTTCCAACCGGAACCTCGCGGCGAATCATGGCAATTCCGATCCCGCCCTGTCTTGGCGAAATAGCGGTGCTCCTGAGCTCGCCCACAGGCTGGCCTTCGTCATCTACCAACTGGGCTCCTGACGGCGGCGGCGCACCGCACAGGAATTTCACTTTGCGAAGGAACCGATTGACATGTCCGCGAAAATGGATGCGCGCGACTGTCTCCTGTCCCACATAGCAGCCTTTTGTGTATGAAATCGCACCGAGCTCGTCGAGATTCGCTTCCTGCGGCAGCGTCGAGTCGTTCATGTCTGCGCCCCACTCCGGTCGTCCCGCCTCGATGCGCAGCGTTTGCCAAAGCGCAGGACTTCCGTGGACCGCTCCGAAACGGAGGAGCGAACGGGTGAACTCCTCATGCAGCGCCGCCGGGAAAATCAGTGAATAGCACTCGGTGTCGAGGTCGGGCATGCGCGCCACCATGGCGAAACGGTCATCGTCATCTGGAGCGGATGCGAGAACATCGTCGTTCCTGAATCGCACGTGCCCGAACGCCGGAAGGGCGCCAAGGGTTTCGCCGGCAACGCCGCTTATCCGGCTTGCAATGAGGCGCGCGCTGCTGCCTGCAAGAGTGAGATCTGCGGTTTTCGCGGTGATGTCGCGGTATGCCGCAATTCTCGGATTCACGAATTTGCCAATCATCCCGCGGAGTCCCGGCGCGGCCTTGGCAGACGTATCGAGTAGAAGTCCGTCTTCCATCGCAAAGATATTGAGATCCGCGAGAATTTTTCCCTTCGGCGTCAGGGCGGCCGCGTACTGGCCTTCGCCCGGTGCAAGAGAGAGGACGTCATTGGTGACGAGGCCGGTAATCAGCTCCGCGGCTTTTGCTCCAAGTATGCGCATCCGCAGCCTGTCACTGCGATCGAAGAGAAGAGCTGCGCTTTGGAGAACCGCATAGTCGGCGGACATACTCATAACTTGAATTATAGCGGGGGCAGGGTGGGGGGAAATGCCAGGTGCGGGAACGGCCACTTAAGAACTACAAGCTTGGAGCAGCTCGCCTGCAGCTGACTGCCGGGAGCTTGCTCCAAGCTGTCGGCCCCTGGCCAGCTGCTCCCAGTTTGTAGTTCTTAGGTTGTAGTTGTCCCTAACGCCGCGTACGACGCATCCAGCAAATCCACCGGATGAATCGATCGCGTTTCCGAGCCATCGCGAATGAGCCCCGCCCCAATCTGCATGAGGCAACCCGGGTTTCCCGTTGCCACGAAGCGTGCACCCGTCTCGGCAATGTGGCCCAGCTTGCGGTCAAGAACGAGATCAGACGTTTCCGGCTCGATCAGGTTGTAAATACCTGCGGCTCCGCAGCACTGGTCGGACTCGTGCAGCGGAACGAGATCGAGTCCCGGTATTGCCGAGAGCACGGCGAGCGGGGCATGGGTGATTCTCTGCGCATGCTGCAAATGGCAGGGTGCGTCGTAGGTCACCTTGAAGGGAAGCGTGCCTCCGGTCATGGGGCCGGCATCTGCAAGCAGCTCACTCACATCGCGAACGCGAGCTGAAAGTGCCGCGGCGCGCTCGACCCAGGCCGGGTCGTCGGCAAGCAGGTGTGCGTACTCTTTCATCATCGCGCCGCAGCCGGCCGCGTTGACAGCAATCCACTGCGCTCCCGATTGCTCGAATGCGCGGATGTTGCGGCGCGCGAGTTTTCGGGCCGTATCCAGGTCGCCGGCATGAGCGTGCAATGCGCCGCAGCATCTCTGTCCTGGAGCATCGGTCATGGCGTACCCATTCACCGCAAGCACACGCTCCGTTGCACGGTTCGTCTCAGAAAACAATCCTTCCATCACGCAGCCGCGCAGAATTGCGGTTTTCCCGCGAGTCCCCGTTGCGGGAACGCCGTACGCCCTGCGCTCGAGGCTGTTGGAGGAAGCTGCCAGCATTGCCATCGCAAAACTCAGACGCCCCTTGAGGCGGGAAAGAACGGTGGGGATCGGCGTCGCAGCAACGAGACGCGCCCCGAGCATGGCAAGCCAGAGAAGTGGCTGACGCGCAAAGATCCAGAGCGTGAGCCGTGCAAGGATCGGGACGTCACCTCCGGCTCGTAGCGTGGCGCGTGTGGCTTCGAGCAGATGTCCGTATGGAACACCAGCTGGACACGCCGTTTCGCAGGCACGGCAACCGAGACATCTGTCGATGTGGGTGTGAACCGACTCGTCGCTGATGTCGATCGTTCCCTCGAGCAGCGAGCGCATGAGGAAGATCCTTCCACGCGGGCTGTCGTTCTCGTCTTCAAGAACGAGATATGTGGGACAGGCCTGAAGGCAGAAGCCGCAGTGGACGCATGCGTCAATGCCGCGCTTCGCGTTCGCGAGCGGAGTGCCCGGCAGGGCGCAGGGAGGTGCCTGGTCGGGAGTGCCTGTGGCGGCTGTCACTGGGGAAGAAATCCCGGATTCAAGATGTTGTGAGGGTCGAACACACGTTTGATCCCGGCAGAAAGGCCGGTCGCGACGGATCGGTCTGAAGCATAGCTGGCAAGCGGTGATACCGATGGCATCGCCTCAGGGTTGATGCGCAGGCCGCCGGACTGGGCGGAAGCAGTGAATTGATCGAATCGCGTAAACAGCTTTCCGCTGTCCACCTCGGCCGGGAAAAGAAGTCTCGCTGTGCCGCGCTCGGGTGCGATCATGCGAACACCCGCGCCCGCATGAGCGAGCATTCGGCCGGCCGCGTCCCAGGTGTCGAACAGCTTGGTGGGAAGGCCGGAGAGACGCATCGACCAGGCATGCGGAATTTCGGACAGCCGGGTCCAGATCTCGTCGGGGACAGTCACGCTCTCGCCAAGATTCCCGACCGTATTCACCTGCGAGCGAACCAGATTCTCATTTCCGCCAAAGCGCATTACAAGAAGTGACGAGTCGCCGATTCCCAGCATGCCGGCGAGCTTTCCGTCGACAATTTCCATTGCCCAGGGATAGATCGCTG
>JAKFCC010000217.1:0-98191 GCA_036676795.1 Gemmatimonadota bacterium | reverse complement strand
GTCGTCGTAGCCGCGTTCAACATTGTCAGCACGCTCACAATGGTTGTCTCGGACAAGACGCGCGAGATCGGAATCCTGAAGGCGATGGGAATGTCCTCGCGCTCGATCCGCAGGATCTTCTTTGCCCAGGGAATCGTCATTGGAATTGTCGGGACGCTGCTCGGTTTGCTCCTCGGATTCATCGGGGCCATAGGCCTGGACAGGTACAAGTTCATCGAGCTCGATCCTCAGGTGTACTTCATCGACCATCTTCCGGTTGCGACTGAACCGCGCGACGTCCTGCTGATAGTTCTTGCAAGCATCGCGACGGCTGCCGCCGCAACACTGTATCCCGCGATTCAGGCTGCGCGGCTGTACCCCATCGAAGCGATCAGGCACGAGTAATGGCCAACTGGGTTCTGGAAGCGCACGACCTGCACAAGAGCTTCATCGGGGGAGATGGAAGCACTCTCAACGTGCTTAGCGGCGTCGAGCTTCAGGTGCAGAAGCGCGAGATGGTCGCGATCATCGGAGCGAGTGGTGCCGGGAAGAGCACGCTGCTGCATGTGCTCGGTGCGCTCGAGCGTCCGTCGAAGGGATATGTAGTGATAGGTGGCGAACCAATCGCCGGACGGGGAGACGAGGAACTCGCCCAGCTGCGGAACAGATCGGTCGGTTTTGTGTTTCAATTTCATCACCTGCTGCGTGAGTTCACTGCGTTGGAGAATGTGATGATGCCGCTCCGGATTGGTGGGATGAGCAGCGCCATGGCGAGAAGCCGGGCGGAGGAGCTGCTTGCCCGCGTGGGTCTGAGCGGTCGCATGCACCACCGACCGGGCGAGCTGTCGGGCGGGGAGCAGCAGCGTACAGCTGTGGCCCGGGCGCTTTCCACCGACCCGCAAGTGGTTCTGGCCGATGAACCGTCCGGAAATCTCGACCACGCCAACGGGGAGCTGCTGCACGATCTCCTGAGTGAGGTCGTGAATGACCTCGAGATTGGAATGATCGTCGTCACCCACAATCGTTCGCTTGCGGCACGTGCCAACCGCGTCCTGGTGCTCGAGTCCGGCCGGCTGATCGAAGCGCCGGCAGAGGGTATCGTTGCATGAAAACCTGTGACGTCTGCAAGAACGGCGCGGCCGTCATTCAGCTGACTGAGGTGGAAGGCACTGGCATCCGCCAGCTGCACCTGTGCGAGAAGTGCGCGGCCGAGCGGGGCGTCGAGACGACCGTCGAAGCTGCCAAGCCCGAGATCACGAGTTTCCTCCAGACCGTTCAACAGTCTGCCCTTGTGAGCCAGGGTGATGCGGCTCGCTGCACTTTCTGCTCTTCCAGCTTCCGGGATTTTCGTTCGACCGGGCGGCTGGGATGCGCACATTGCTACGAGGCTTTCGAGATGAGCCTGCGCGAGCTGCTTCGCCGTGTGCACGGGAGCTCGCGCCATGTTGGACGCAAGTATGTAGTCCCGACCGGAGACGAAGGGACCAAAGTTGGAACGGCCAACGAGCTGCGCGCCCAGCTTTCGCGCGCGATTCAGGGTGAGCAGTTCGAGCTTGCAGCGTCCCTGCGGGACCAGCTCCGGGGGCTTGAGTGAGTCTCGACCTGTCGCTTCTGCCGGACGGCGGCGTCGGCTGGCTCGACGCGTCGGGAGAACATTCCGACATCGTGATCTCCACCAGGATTCGGCTCGCCCGCAACATCGAGGGGTACGCCTTTTCCGGCCGCGCACGCGACGGTGAGCGGTTGCGGATTCTGGCGCAGGTGCGGGACGCGGTACAGGGCATTCCCCGCCTGCGCGAAGGAGTGATGCTTCGCGTTGACGAGCTGAAGCCCGAGGACCGCCTGCTGCTGCACGAACGCCACCTGGTGAGCAAGGAGCTGGCGGGCCTGGACAGCCAGCAGCCGGTGCGCGCCGGAGCCGCTCTCTTCCTGAGCAACGACGCAGGGGTAATGATCAATGAGGAGGACCACCTCCGCCTCCAGGTCCTCAGCTCGGGTTTTCAGGTCAACTCGGCTTTTTCCACACTGGAAGCGCTGGAGTCCGAGATAGGGAACCGCGTTCCCTTTTCCTATCACCAGGAATTTGGATTTCTCACCGCATGTCCCACTAATGTCGGCACCGGACTGCGCGCGTCTCTGCTGATTCACCTCCCGGGACTCGTTCTCACCAAGGAAATCGGAAAGGTGCTTTCAGGCCTGCAGCAGGTCGGCCTCACCTACCGCGGTCTGTATGGCGAAGGGAGTGAAGTCGTCGGGAATTTCTTCCAGATATCCAACCAGACCACTCTGGGCCGGTCCGAGGAGGAGCTTCTGGAATATCTGGTGCGGGTGGTGGGACACGTCATCGAACGTGAGGAAGAAGCCCGGCGCGTGCTAATTCGCGACGCCGGTTATATAATAGAGGATAAGCTGTGGCGTGCCTTTGGCACGCTTCGCTATGCCCGCAGCCTTTCCTTCGAGGAGGCGATGAACCTCCTCAGCGGTGTGAGGCTGGCAGCGGGATTGAAACTGATCACTGATCTCAGTGTATATACCCTCAACAAGCTCCTGATATTTTCGCAGGCGGCGCACCTGGCAAATGCCGAAGGACGTGCGCTGAGTGAAAGCGAGATCGATTTGGCCAGAGCACGGTACGTGCGCCAGACGCTCGCGAGCGAAGGGAAGTCGATCGGGTAAGGCGGGGAAGTAAACAGCTGCACTGTGCAGCTGCGTCGATGTTGACCCGCTTCTGAGGATACTGTGATGAACGGATACAACTTTACAGAGCGTGTGCGCAAAGTGCTCGCGATGGCACGCGAAGAGGCGGCACGGCTCCACCACGAATACGTGGGCACGGAGCACATTCTGCTCGGACTCATTCGCGAGGGTGAGGGGGTCGCTGCGGCTGTCCTGCAAAACCTCAGCATCGATCTCGAAGAGATCCAGCAGAAAATCGAAGACACAGTGAAGAAGGGAAAGGCGGCAGCGGCCACCGGACCCGATCTTCCATATACGTCGCGCGCGAAGAAAGTTCTGGAGCTCGCCATGAGCGAGGCCCGCGACCTCACGCACAACTACGTTGGCACCGAGCACCTGCTTCTCGGACTTCTTCGTGAAGAGAAGGGGATCGCGGCGCAGGTACTGACAGATGCCGGAATCAATCTCGACGCAGCACGCACCGAGACACTCCGGCTTCTGGGTACCGACATGCAGCAGGCGAGCACAGCCCCGGGCACTGCTGGTGCCCCAGGGTCGGCCACGCCCGGCACAGGCAAGGGAGAGAAGAAGTCCAAGACTCCCGCCCTGGATCATTTCTGCCGCGACCTGACGCAGCTTGCCTCCGAAGGCCAGCTCGATCCAACGATCGGGCGCGCGAAGGAAATCGAGCGCGTGATGGAAATTCTTACGCGCCGGAAGAAGAACAACCCGGTTCTCATTGGCGAGCCCGGGGTCGGCAAGACGGCAATAGTCGAGGGCCTCGCCCAGCTGATCGCCAGCGGCAACTGCCCCGACTCGCTGCGCGACCATCGCGTCCTGTCGCTCGACATGGCCGCTGTGATCGCAGGGACCAAGTATCGCGGCCAGTTCGAGGAGCGCCTCAAGGCCGTAATGAACGAGATCGCGCAGAACAAGCAGATAATCCTGTTCATCGACGAGCTGCACACGCTCGTCGGCGCAGGTGCTGCCGAAGGTGCGATCGATGCGAGCAACATGCTCAAGCCGGCCCTTGCACGCGGCGAGCTGCAGTGCGTGGGTGCATCGACCCTCAACGAATACCGCAAGTACATCGAAAAGGATGGCGCTCTCGAGCGCCGGTTCCAGACAGTCATCGTCGAGCCGCCTTCAATCGATGAGACAGTGGAGATCCTCAAGGGACTGCGCTCCAAGTATGAAGACCACCACAAGGTGACGATTCCCGATTCCACCCTGGTGAGCGCTGCCAAGATGTCGGAGCGGTACATCACCGACAGGTTCCTGCCGGACAAGGCGATCGATGTGATCGACGAGGCCGGAGCCCGTGCCCGGCTCGCGACCCAGGCGCTGCCGCCTGAAGTCACCGAGCTGAAGGTGCAGCTGGAAGGTGTGAACAACGAGAAGGAAGCGGCTGTGCGCGACCAGAACTTCGAGCGCGCGGCCTCGCTGCGTGATCGCGAGCGCGAGCTTCAGGGTGACATTCGCCGCAAGCAGGAAGAATGGGAAAAGCACCGCCAGTCCCACCGTCCCGTGCTGGGTGAAGATGAAGTCTCCTTCATCGTCAGCCGCTGGACGGGGATTCCGGTAATGCGCCTGCGCGAGGCGGAAACCGCTCGGCTGCTGCGCATGGAAGAGGAGCTGCACGCGTCAGTGGTCGCACAGGAAGAAGCGATCAAGGCACTCGCGCGCTCGATACGGCGGAGCCGGGCCGGTCTCAAGGATCCGAACCGTCCGATTGGCTCGTTCATCTTCTCCGGCCCGACCGGCGTTGGAAAGACCGAGCTGGCACGCTCGCTGGCGAAATTCCTTTTCGCCGACGCGTCCGCGCTTATCCGCGTGGACATGAGCGAGTACATGGAGAAGTTCTCCGTGTCACGCCTCATCGGCGCGCCTCCGGGTTACGTGGGCTACGAAGATTCAGGCACGCTCACCAAGGCTGTCCGCCGCAAGCCGTATAGTGTTGTCCTGCTCGATGAAATCGAGAAGGCTCACCCGGATGTGTTCAACATCCTCCTGCAGGTTCTGGATGAGGGACACCTGACGGACAATTACGGCCGCGTGATCGACTTCAAGAACACCGTCGTCATCATGACGTCCAACGTCGGGGCCAAGGACATCACCCGCAACCGCACCATGGGTTTCGGTTCGCCCGACCAGAAGAACAGCTTCGAGAGGATGTCGGAAAAGGTGAAGGAGGAGATGCAGCATGTCTTCAATCCTGAATTCCTCAACCGTCTCGACGACGTGATCGTGTTCCATCCGCTGACGGAAGAGCACATTGCGCAGATCGTCGGCATCCTGCTCAAGGATGTACAGAAGCGTCTTGGCGACGAGGAGCTGACACTCAAGCTCACCCCGGCCGCATCGACGTTCCTGACCAAGCATGGCTACGACGAGAAGTTCGGAGCCCGCCCGCTGAAGCGCGCGATCCAGCGCTACATCGAGGATCCGCTTTCCGAGAAAATCCTGCTCGCAGAGTTCTCGAAGGGCGATGAGATCGAGGTTGACGTGGCGGCGGAAGGGGAGAAGCTGGATTTCAGGGTTCTCTCAGGAACGCCGAAGGCATAGGCGGTTTAGCGATGTGACTGAAAACGCCGGGCGATTGCCCGGCGTTTTTTGTTAACTGCCACTTAAGAACTACCGAGCCAGGAGCAGCTAGCTCGAAGCTCCGTGCTGGGAGCAGCTCCAAGCCTGAAGCTCTGGGCTTGCTGCTCCCGGCTCCGTAGTTCTTAAATGGCAGTTAATCCAGCAACGATACCGGGCCTGAACGTGTCGAAACTTTAGCCGCGCCGATCAGGACCTTAGCCCCGCAAATCGTGTATATTTCACCAATGCATCGCATAGCAATCACCCTGCTCGCTTTACTCGCGGCAGGGTCTCCCGTTTTAGCCCAGGACGCCCCCGAAGGCGCTTGCTCCAAACCCGACTCGATCGGGATCAGGGGCAATGCGCGCATACCCGAAGCAGTCATTCGTGGATATGCCGCGCTTACGCCAGGTGTGCAGCTGTCTTTCAGAGATGTTCAGCGCTCGATCAGAGCTGTCTTTGCCACCGGCATGTATGACGACGTGAAAGTCGTCTGCACCCAGTCAGGCGCGAAGAGTGTGCTGGTGGTCGAGGTCAAGGAGCGTCCCGTTCTCCAGTCCTTCAATGTTGTCGGCGTGGAGCGCGTGGCACCCAAGGACATCAAGGATCGCCTCGAGCTTCCCATCGGACTGCCGGCCGATCCGTCCAAGATCGCTGCCGGAATCGCGCGTGCCGATTCGCTGTACGAGTCGAAGGGCTACTACCTCGCGAGCATCAAGGTGGACAGCGTAATTGCCAACGGCCAGCTTAGCATCACCTACCGCGTCGATGAGGGCAGGCGGCTCGCAATCTCCGGCGTAAGAATCAACGGAGCGAGCCATGTTCCGGTGGGCGACATCGTTGGCGTGATGTCCACCAAGCCGGAAGGGTTCTGGTTCTTCCGCGAAGGTGAATTCGACGACGAGAAGTACGCCGTCGACCTCAGCGAAAACATCCCCAAGCTTTATGGCAGCCGCGGCTTCCTGGATTTCCGCATCCTGAGCGACTCGCTCATCGTGGACCGGGAGCGTGGAAAGGCGGTCGTCGACATCACCGTCAGCGAAGGCCAGCGCTATTCGATCGGCAGCTTCGAGGTGCTCGGCAACCGCCGGTTCTCGACCGCGGAAATCAACAATTTCTATCCCTTCGGAGCGAACAGCACCACGACGCTCACTCAGCGCGCCACGGGGATCATTCGTCGCGCCTACAAGAATCCGCCGAATACCTTCGACGCAGGACGCTGGACCGAGGCTGAAGAGAAGCTGAGGGAAGCGTACAACGACGAAGGCTACATCTACGCGCAGATCCGGCCGGTGGTTGACCGCGAAGTGGATGCACAGGGCCGCCCGATCGTGAACCTGCGCTGGGAGATCGAGGAGCGCACGCCGGCCATCATCAACCGCATCGAGATCGCCGGCAACGATTACACGACCGAGTCGTGCATTCGCGAGCAGATCGTTCTCGCCCCGGGCCAGGTATTCAATCGCGCCTTCCTGATTCGCAGCTACCAGAACATCTCGAACATGAACTTCTTCGAGTCACCCATGCCCGCGCCGGAGACCCGGCCGATCGGTGAACAGGGCGACGTCGATATCATTTTCAAGGTCAAGGAAAAGCGCACCGGTAACATCAGCTTCGGCGCCTCGATGGGTCAGGGAACTGGTGTGGGTGGATTCGTCGGGCTCGACCAGCCCAACCTGCTGGGCAAGTGCAAGCGCGCGCAGCTGCAGTGGCAGTTTGGTCAGTACATCAACGACTTCAACCTGACGTACAGCGACCCCAACATTCGGCAGACCAGAATTTCCGGGTCGGTCTCTGCGTACCACACGCGCTCGCAGTATCAGATTGCGGATCTCGGCCGCTCCACGCGCACCGGTGGCCAGGTGCAGGTTGGACTGCCGATTCCAAATTCGCTGTATAGCAGGGTGCTGGTCTCGTACGGCGGCGAAGCTGTTCGCTATGGAGACAGCGGATTGCTGGGAACCGTTGCCAACGCTTGCGACAACTGCTTCCGGTCAACGCTCGGCATCACGGGGTCGCATGATACCCGCATTGGTCTGCCATTCCCGGTTGACGGTGGAACGCAGACAATCATTGCGCAGTTCAACGGCGGTCCGCTTGGCGGTTCCGCAGCATTCCAGAAGTACACCACGGAACTCAGGTCCTATGCTCCTATCGCCTCACTTGGCGCAGGCGTAATGGGAACCGGAATGACACTGGTGCTGGGCCTCACGGCACGCGCAGGAACAGTGTTCGGGGATCCGGGTCCGTTCCGGTACACGCAGTCGTTCTCGCTCGGTGGAACACAGTACGGAGAGCCGCTGCGCGGATATGAGGAGTTCTCGATCACGCCAAACGGTTTCGATGCGAGCGCAGGCAGCGGCCAGCAGGCAAAACCGGAGTCGTTCGGAAATGCCTTCTTCTCGGGCACTGCGGAAATCGGCCTGCGAGTGAGCCAGTCGCTGTACGTCAACTCGTTCTTCGATGCAGGCAACGTCTGGAACAAGCCGCGTGAATTCGACCCGACGCGGCTGTTCCGCGGCGCCGGATTCGGTGCGGCGATCATCAGTCCGCTTGGACCGCTCGGCATCGATCTGGGGTATGGATTCGACCGGGTCGACACGCTTGGGCGTCCGACTCCAGGCTGGAAGATGCACTTCAAGCTCGGACAATTTTTCTAAACCATTCTCGGGGTAATAATGCGTTTCATTATCAAGTCGGCGGCCTTCGCCTTCATAGCTACAATCGTTGTTGCAGGAGCCGCATCGGCTCAGGCAACGGCTGCGCCGAAGCTCGGCTACATCAACTCTTCGCAGATTCTCGCAGAAGCACCCGGCCGCGCCGAGGCTGAAGCTCAGTTTGAGAGAGAGGTTGGTGCCTATCGCCAGCAGCTCCAGAGAATGAGCGATTCACTCCAGCAGATGGACTCTGTATTCCAGCGCGAAGCTCCGCGCCTCGACAGCGCGACACGCGTCACTCGCGGCCGTGCAATCGCCGAGCGGGAAGCGGCATATCAGCAGCGCGCCAACACGCTCAATCAGCAGATGCAGAACCGTCAGGCCGAGCTCGTTCGTCCCATCATGGAGCAGCTGCAGAAGGTTCTCGAGGCTCTCCGCGCCGAAGAGCGGTACGCAATGATATTCGACGTGGCAGCCGGATCGGGAAGTGTTGTCGTTTCAGCTGACAAGTCGCTCGACATCACTGCCAAGGTTCTTGCGCGTCTCAAGGCCGCAGGTGCTCCAAAGCCGGCCAGCAGCCTGCAGCAGCAGCCCGCAGGAGTCACCCGCAAGTAAGTGAGCTCAACTACTGAGAAAGGTACGGCCGGCGGTGAGGGTGTTCGCACTCTCACCGCTTTGGCAATCTCAGAGCTCGTAAAAGGCGAGCTCCAGGGGGATGGAACTGTTTGCGTCTCCGCAGTTGCACCTCTGGATCGTGCGGGCGCCAACCATGTCGCCTTTCTCGCAAACTCGCGGTATTCCGGAATGGCAGCGGGAACCAGGGCCGGAGTGGTGCTGGTTTCCAGTGACCTGGCTGAACTGGTCACGAATGTTCCGGCCCGGGTCATTGTCGACAAGCCAAACGAGGCGGTGTTCGCGCTTCTTCCCCTGCTGTACCCTGAGACAACCTGGAAGGCGGGCGTTCACGCGACGGCCGTCATCAACCCAGGGGCGAAGCTCGGCAAGAATGTGGTCGTCGAAGAGTACGCGGTCATTGGACCCGGCGCCGTCCTTGAAGAAAATGTGTGGATCGGCAGCCATTCAGTGGTCGGCGAAAATGTCACCGTTGGCCATGGCAGCAGGATTTATCCGCACGTGGTGCTCTATGCGGGCGCAGAGATAGGCGAGCGCGCCATCATTCATTCCGGGGCTCGAATCGGAAGCGACGGGTTTGGTTACGTCCAGAGAAATGGAGCGCACGAGAAGATTCCGCATGTAGGCCGCTGCATTATTGGGGCATACGTGGAAATTGGAGCCAACACGACAATCGATCGCGGAAGCGTTGACGACACGGTTATCGGCGCAGGCACCAAGATCGACAATCTCGTCCAGATAGGTCACAACTGTCGCATCGGGCGCATGTGCCTCATCATGTCCCAGGCCGGTATCGCCGGCTCGGTACGGATCGGAGACGGCGCCATCATCGCCGGGCAGGCGGGAGTCGGGGGCCACATCACCATTGGGGATGGCGCTCGGATTGCCGGCCAGGCGGGAGTATTCGGCGACGTGCCCGCGGGTGAGTCATGGTCGGGGTATCCTGCGCGTCCACACAAGGAATCCCTGCGCACTACCGGCGCTCTTTTCAAGCTCGCCGGCATGCTCAAGCGCATTGAAAAGCTGCTGGACGAGAAAGAGAAAGCTTGAGCCGTCGAACGATCGCGGGTCCGGCTACGCTCACCGGCGTAGGACTCCACCTTGGCCAGCAGTGCACGCTGACATTTCTTCCCGCCGAGCCTGGAAGCGGGATCTCATTTGCGCGCAGTGACCGGCCGAAATCTCCCGCAACGCCGGCTCGGGTAGCCGAGGTAACTGCAAGCGAGCGCCGAACCCAGATTGGTCACGGCGATGCCGCAATTCATACGGTGGAACATGTGCTTGCGGCGGTGGGCGCACACTCTATTGACGACCTTCGAATCGAGATGGACGGGCCGGAGCCGCCAATCATGGATGGCAGCGCGTCGCCCTTTTTCGAGGCCATCCTGAAGGCCGGGATAAGTGAGCAGAGCGGGGAGCCGGATTTTCTCAGGCTGAGCGAGTCCGTTCGCATAATCGACGGCTCGTCAGTCTATGAAGCGCATCCATCCGACGACCTGGACCTGGATGTCACCATTGATTTCGATCACCCGAAAATCGGCAGACAGCAGGGGCGGTACAGGGTTACCCAGGATTCATTTCGCAGTGAGCTGGCTTCGGCGCGCACGTTCGGGTTCGTGCATGAAGTAGAGGATCTGCGGGCGAAGGGACTCATCCAGGGCGCGTCGCTTGACAATGCAGTCGTGCTGGATGATTCTGACCTCGTGAGCGGCCCGCTCCGCTGGGACGATGAGTTCGTCAGGCACAAGGCGATGGACTGTGTTGGGGACCTGGTGCTCGCGGGCGCACGTGTAAAGGCCAGAATCGTTGCCGTAAAGCCAAGTCACCGCGGCACTGTTACCTTAGTTCGCGAGATGGTAAAAGCCGCAGTAAAGGAGAAGAAGGTGAAGACGTATACAGTTGACGACATAATGAAGGTTCTGGCGCACCGGTATCCCTTTCTTCTTGTGGACCGAATCATCGAGGTCGATGAGGAGAACAAGCGGATCGTGGGCCTCAAGAACGTCACGATCAACGAGCCCTTTTTTCAGGGACACTTTCCCGGCCATCCCATCATGCCTGGCGTCCTCATCATCGAGGCAATGGCGCAGGTAGGCGGAATGCTGCTGATGGGGTCACTCACAGACCCTGACAGCAAGGTCGTGTATTTCATGTCGCTGGATAACGTCAAGTTCCGGAAGCCGGTACGGCCCGGCGACCAGATTCGCTTCGAGCTCGAGCTCGTCCAGGTGCGCGGCCCTGTCTGCAAGATGCGCGGTGTTGGAAAAGTTGACGGCGAAGTTGTAGCGGAAGCAGACATGGCAGCCATGGTGCGCGACAAGTGAAAGGCCAGGAGATTCATCCTACCGCCGAGATTTCGCGCGATGCCCGCATCGGCAGGAATGTCGAGGTTGGCGCATATGCCTATATCGGACCCAACTGCGAAGTCGGCGACGGATGTGTCATCTCCGCGAGGGCCACGCTGGAACGCAACGTCATTCTTGGCAGCAAGGTAAAGGTAGGATCGGGAACCATCCTCGGCGGTGCACCACAGGACCTCAAGTTCGCGGGAGAGGAAACCCGTGTAGAGATCGGGGATGGCACCACCATTCGTGAATTCACGACGATCAACCGCGGCACATCGCAGTCGATGACGACCAGTGTGGGGAAGAACTGCTTCATCATGTCCTATGTTCATCTGGCACACGATTGTCATGTGGGCAATGGAGTGATTCTCGCGAACGTCGTACAGCTCGCGGGGCACGTCACGGTGGAAGACAAGGCCAACATTGCCGGCATGACAGCCGTGCATCAGTTCGTGAGAATTGGCCGCCACAGTTTTATCGGCGGCTGCTCCCGCGTTGCCAAGGACATTCCGCCATTTCTCAAGGCGGTCGGAAACCCAGTGAAGCTTTACGGACTGAACACTGTGGGCCTCCAGCGGAGTGGGTTTGCCGACGAAGTCACGCTCGAGCTGAAGCGGGCGTACCGGCTTTTCTTCCGCTCTGATCTCAACGTCTCCCAGGCACTCGAGCGGGCGAACATTGAGCTGCAGCAGTTCGACGAGGTAAGGGAACTCATAGACTTTGTCGAAGCCAGCGGCCGCGGAGTGGTTATTTGAGAGCAACCCCGCGAATCGGGGTCGTGGGCGCGGGAAGTCTCGGATACCATCACATCCGCATTCTGCGCGAGACGCCGAATGTAGACTTTACCGGATTTTCGGAGACCAACCCCGAGCGCGCCGCGAAGGTCAGCGAAGAACTCGGCACGCCGAGCCATTCGCTCGACAACCTGATCGAAGCGTCCGACGCGCTCACGATCGTCGTTCCAACCCCGCTGCATCACGAGATTGCAAAGGCGGCGCTGGTGCGCGGCAAGCACGTCTTCATTGAAAAGCCGATTACGGTGACCCTCGAGCAGGCCGACGAGCTGCTGCACCTCGCAGAGCGCAACGGTTGCATCATTCAGATCGGACATGTGGAGCGGTTCAACCAGGCGGTGCGGGCTGCGCTGCCGTATATCTCGGACGCCCGCTTCATCGAGAGCGAACGTCTGGCGGGGTTCAATCCTCGCGGCAGTGACGTCGCCGTCGTCCTCGACCTGATGATTCATGACATCGACCTGATCCTGACGCTGGTTTCCTCGGCGGCGGCTTCGATTTCCGCGGTCGGTGTTCCTGTCCTCACGCCCACCTTGGATATCGCGAATGCGCGAATCACGTTCGAGTCCGGCGCAGTGGCCAACATCACGAGCAGCAGGATCTCCCGTGAAAGAGTTCGCAAGATCCGCATCTTCCAGAAGAGTGGATACATCTCGCTCGACCTCGCGGCTGGGCGGGGAGACTACTTCCGCCTGAAGTCAGACCTCGATTTCGAGGCACTCACGGCCGCACCTCTCAACATACTGGAGATCATCGACCACGTTTCGCTGACAGCGCCCGAGGGCGAGCCTCTGCGGCTCGAGTTCGAGAGCTTCGTGGAAGCGCTTGCCGGTCGCGCGCCCGTGACGGTGACCGGGCAGGATGGGCGGCGAGCTCTCGATATAGCGCTGAGAATAGTCCAGGAAATCGAGCGCACGCTGCCGTCGATCGCGTCGGGATCGGCGCCCCGTGCGTGAGGTACTGTTTGTAGCAGGTGAGGCATCGGGTGATCTGCATGCCGCCGGCGTGGCGCAATCGCTCGCGAAGCTGCGGCCCGATCTCAAGCTCACTGCAATAGGCGGTGACAGGCTGCAGGCTGCCGGGGCCGAGATAATCGAGCGGTACGACGAAATGGCCGTGATGGGTTTCGTCGAAGTCCTTCGCACGATTCCCGAGCATTTCTTTTTGCTGAAGCGGCTTGCGGCCCGGCTGCACTCCGGGAAAGTCGCGCTGCTGGTGCTAGTGGACTACCCTGGCTTCAACATGAAGCTGGCGGAGGAAGCGGCCAGGGCAGGCGTTCCAGTCCTTTACTACGTGACACCGCAGGTGTGGGCATGGGGCGCCGGTCGCCTGCCCAAGCTAAAGCGCCTCGTTCGCAAGGCAGCGGTGATCCTTCCGTTCGAGGAGAACCTGCTCCGCGGACATGGCATCGATGCGGAGTTCGTCGGCCATCCGCTGCTGGACCGTGCGGCGAACATGCCATCACGGGACGAGGCTCGTTCGAAGCTGGGAATTGGCGCCGATGAAAAGGTGCTCGCGCTTTTCCCCGGGAGCCGCGTCCAGGAGATCGAGCGCCATCTCGATGATTTTGTGGAAACCGCATCGCGGCTGGAAAGCAGATTCAACGGCTTGAAGGTGATCGTGAGCGCTGCTTCCACGGTGAGCATCGACAGCACGCGCTGCCCATACCAGGTCTTCACATCCGATTCCCTGACGGTCCTGCGGGCCGCGGATGCTGCCCTGTGCAAGAGCGGGACGACGACACTCGAGGCGGCCATCTGCGGCTGCCCGCTCGTGGTCGCCTACCGGACAGGAACCATTTCCTACCTGCTTGCCCGTCAGTTCGTGAAAATTTCACATATCGCTCTCGTGAATGTCGTTGCGGGCAGGGAAGTCGCCAGGGAGTTCGTTCAGGATGACCTGGAGCCGGGCAAGGTTTCCGATGCGCTCGTCCCGCTCCTGACGGAGGGATCGGCGGAGCGGTCGCGGATGGCCAGGGATCTGGAAGAAGTGAGAGGGAAGCTCGGGGACCCCGGAGCGGCCCTCCGTGTCGCCCGCATGGCGAGCGAACTGGTGCGTTAGGTGAAAGACTCGATGATCGTCGGAGCCGCGGGCCTGTTGATTCGCGCGCTCGCAATGACATGGCGAATCGAGGTACGGAACGGCGAACACATCGAGTCTCTTCGGGCGAATGGAAAGCCTTTTATTTTCGCCCTCTGGCATGGACAGCTGCTCCCACTCTTATGGCACCATCGCAAGCAGGGAATCTCGCTGGTGATAAGTGAACACCGCGACGGCGAGCGAATCGCGCGCGTAGCTACGAGTCTCGGATACGAACTGGTTCGCGGGTCATCTACACGGGGCGGCGGACGCGCACTGATCCAGCTCTCACGCGTGCTCCAGTCCGGGAAAGAAGCGGCGATTACGCCCGACGGTCCCAAGGGTCCTGCCCGCTCTGTGGCGCAGGGCGTCGTGATCGCGGCTCAGCGGTCGGGCGCCGCCATACTTCCAATCGCCGCGACTGCCAGTCGGGCCTGGCGCATCCGCAGCTGGGATTCGTTCATGATTCCCAAGCCGTTTGCGCGGGTGAGCGTGGGGTATTCGAATCCCATCTACATCTCGGATGCAACCACGGAAGGGGCACTGGAGCGATGCATGGATGTGAAGGCGGGAATCGACGCAGCCGAGACATTGGCCTCCCTGTGAGCGCTGCCAACCTGCTTTACGGAGAAGGGGCAGGTCCACGGCTGGCTCGCACGGTGCTGCGCCCGCTGTCCTCGCTCTATGGGCTTGTGATCTCGGTCAGGAATTCTCTGTACGACTCCAGCCGGCTGAAGAGTCATCGCGCCGGCATTCCTGTGATCAGTGTGGGCAACATCTCGGTCGGCGGAACGGGAAAGACTCCGGTGACAGCCTGGCTGGCCCACAGGCTTGCAGCTGGCGGGGAGCGCCCCGCCATTGTGCTGCGAGGCTATGGAGATGATGAGCCTCTGGTTCATGCTCATCTCAATCCGGAGATTCCCGTTGTAGTGGATGCCGTGCGTGTTCGCGGCGTCGAAACCGCACGAACCGCGGGTGCTACCATAGCCGTGCTGGACGACGCCTTTCAGCACAGGAGCATCCAGCGTGATGCGGACATTGTGCTCGTAAGCGCCGAGAGATGGCACGAGGCAATGCTCCTGCTTCCCTCCGGTGACTTGCGCGAGCCACTTACAGCCTTGAGCAGGGCATCCCTTGTGATCGTCACGCGCAAGTCTGCGTCACGCGACAAGGCGCTCGGCATAGAGAAGGCAATTCGCAGGCGGTTTCGCGACCTGCCAGTTTCAATTGCACTGCTGGCACCCCGGGCGCTGCGCGACAGGAACGGAAATGAAATTCCCCTGCAGGTGCTCGAAGGCGCATGGACACTGGCATTTTCAGCAGTTGGCGACAATGGTGCCTTTCAGCGTCAGCTGCAGGAGGTCGGCGCCAGGATTCACTTCAAGTCCTTCCGTGACCACCATCGTTTTTCGGCGCGGGAGCTGGCCGACCTGGCCGCGGCATCGGCCACCGTTCAGTACACGATTTGCACCCTCAAGGACGCCGTAAAAGTGTGGCCGAACTGGCCTGCCGATGCCAAGCCATTGTGGTATGTTTCTCAGGCTTTGGTGATGGAAAGCGGGGCCGGTGCTCTCGATGAACTTATTGGCAGAGTAACCGCTCCTCTATGGAAATAACCTCAAACTGGCGGCTGTCGATTTCCGCCGGATTCCAACAACGTGACTGATCCCTATCGTCTTCCTACTCATAAGATCGTTCGTCCTGACAAGGACACCTTTTTAAACGAGGAAAATCCATTCGAAGCGATGATGTCCCGCTTCGACCGTGCCGCTGAGCTCCTCGACCTGGAGCCGGGGATTTACAAGATCCTCAGACATCCCGAGAAGCAGATCATCGTCTCGCTTCCCGTAACCCGTGACAACGGCGAGGTGGAGGTCTACACGGGTTACCGTGTCCTGTACAACACCTCGCGCGGGCCCGCCAAGGGCGGCATCCGTTTCGACATGCAGGTGACGCTCGAGGAAGTGAAGGCGCTCGCCGCCTGGATGACCTGGAAGTGCGCGGTGGTGAATATCCCGTTCGGCGGTGCCAAGGGCGGGGTGGTATGTGATCCCACGACGATGAGTGCCGGCGAGCTCGAGAGACTCACCCGGAGGTATACATCGGGGATCATGGCTACACTCGGTCCCGACTCCGACGTGCCGGCGCCCGACGTGAACACCAATGAGCGTGTAATGGCCTGGATCATGGATACCTATTCCATGCGTGTAGGGCACACTGTAACTGCAGTCGTGACTGGAAAGCCCGTCGAAATGGGCGGCTCGCTCGGCCGCCGCGAGGCGACTGGCCGCGGATGCATGTTCGTGACGAAGGCGGCGCTGGAGCACCTGGGCATGCCCGTCGAGGGAACGACTGTCGCAATCCAGGGCTTCGGCAATGTTGGATCGGTGGCTGCACAGCTGCTGCAGCGCGAGGGGTGCAAGATCGTTGCGATCGGGGATCGCGCCAGCTCGATCTACAATGCGAAGGGCATCAACATCGACGAAGCCATAGCATATGTGCAGAAGCACAAGTCGCTGGAGGGTTACAATGGAGGCGATCCCATCGCAGCCGCGGAGCTCCTGACGCTCGATGTGGACGTATTGCTGCCGGCGGCACTCGAGAACGTCATCACAACCAAGAACGCCCACGACATTCGCGCCAGGATCATTTGCGAAGGCGCAAACGGCCCGACCACAGCGGCTGCGGACTCGATCCTGGACGAGAAGGGCATCTTCGTCATCCCAGACATTCTTGCGAACGCAGGTGGGGTCACTGTGTCCTACTTCGAGTGGGTCCAGGATCGCGGTGGATATTTCTGGACCGAAGACCTCGTCAATGATCGCCTTCGCGACATCATGGCGAAGAGCTTCGCGGATGTCCTGCAGCTCTCCAAGCAGCATCGCGTGAACATGCGGACGGCTGCCTACATGTTGTCCATCAGCCGAGTGGCGACCGTGCACCGTTTGCGCGGCATCTTTGCGTAGATGCGCTTCATAGTGGCCGTGGTCGGGAAGCCTCGCGACTCGGCCCTTGCCGCTGCAATAAGCGACTACGAGACTCGGGCGGCGCGGTATTGGCCGCTCGAAGTGCATGAGGTGAAGGAAGAGCGCGGAAAATACAGTGCTGCGGAAGTTGTGACTCGGGAAAGCGAGAGGCTGATGGCGGTAGTCCCTGCAGGTGCGTCCGTTGTCGTTTGCGACGCCGCGGGTGATTCATTCACATCCGAAGAGTTCGCGGCATGGATGCAGAACTCGCGCGAGAACGCGCGCGATGTTGCGTTCGTGATTGGCGGAGCGCATGGACTCCCAGGGGAGCTGAAGAAGCGCGCAGCACGCAGGATGGCGATGGGCAAGTGGACGGTTCCGCACGAGATGGCCAGGCTCATCCTCGCAGAACAGCTTTACCGCGCGGGCACGATCGTGCGCAACGAGCCATACCACAAGGCATGACCAAAGACTGGTTCGAGGACTGGTTCGGCGACGAATACCTCGCTCTCTATCCGCACAGGGATGAAAGCGAAGCGCAGCATGCGGTCGAGATGATAGCTGCGGGCCTATCCGGGAGGCGGGTCAATCGAGTGCTGGATCTGGCCTGTGGCGCTGGACGGCACACGAGGCCGCTGGCGGATCGGTGGTGGACTGTGGGGCTGGACCTTTCGGCTGTGCTGCTCAAGGTCGCGCACGGCACCGAGCCGGACGGCAATTATGTGCGGGGCGACATGCGCGTTCTGCCTTTCGCCGACAGGTCGTTCGACCTGTGCGTGAATCTGTTTACCAGCTTTGGATATTTTGAATCGGATGCGCAGCATCTGCGTGTGCTGGCAGAGGTTGCACGCGTGATGGACATTGGCGGCACCTTTGTGCTCGATTTCCTGAATGCCGGGTCGGTGGGAAGGAACCTTGTCGAGTATGATGAGCGGAAAGTGGCCGAGCAGACCGTCGAGCAGCGCCGCACGATCACCGACGGCGGAAAGTTCGTGCAGAAGACTATTTCGCTTTCAGGGTCCGACAAGATATTCATCGAACGCGTGCGCCTCTTCTCGGTCGATGAGCTTGAGATGATGCTCGAGGAGAGCGGGTTCAGCATCTATGCAAGGAAAGGCGATTACGCGGGCGGTCCGATTACGGAGAACTCGCCTCGCGCAATTCTCTTCGGGGTCCGGCAGTAATGCGCGTTCTCACCGACCCGCTCGGCGGAGGAACACTCACCCAGGCATTCCTTGCAGGAAATGTCCCGGCGGAATGGTATCCCGGGCTCGGTAAGGATACTTCTGGCAAGGCGGCTCTCGCTGCAAATGCGAAAGAGGTTGCAACCGAATTTGCCGGACAGGACTGGCTGTCGGCCCTTGCCCCCGCATTCGGCAAGAACAGTTCGTCACCTGCCTGGCAGCGGCTGCATTCCGCTGCTGCCGGAGGAGTCGTGATTACCACTGGCCAGCAGCCGGGATTGTTTGGAGGCCCCGTTTACACGCTGTCCAAGGCGCTCACGGCGCTGGCGCTTGCAGAGGAGTTGCAGGCCAGGACAGGTCTGCCGGTCGCCCCAGTCTTCTGGGCTGCAACTGACGATGCCGACTACGCGGAATCCAGCAGCATCGTCATTCCAATTCAGGATGGCGCCGTCGAACTCAGGCTCGAGAAGAGCGACGACGTGCAGCGCCCGCTTGCAAATGAGCCGCTCCCTGACACAGCTGCGGCCCTGAACGAGTTTCTGCGCGGCGTGGGTTCCAGCTCCAACTCGGCGATTGTCGAACTTGTAAGGCGTGCCTACGCTCGAGGCGGGACTGTTGGCGGATCGTATGTCGAGTTGATGCGTGGTGTCCTTGAACCACTTGGGATTTCCGTTCTCGACGCTTCACATCCCGCGGTCAGGATTGCAGGACATCAAGTTCTCACGAATGCGCTCACTCGTGCGGACGCTGTTGCTGGAGCGCTGCAGAAACGCAACTCGGACATCACTGAGGCGGGTTTCAAGGTTCAGGTTCGGGAGGTAAAGGGCCGCTCGCTGGTGTTCCGCTATTCCGACGAAGCAAAGGAAAGAATTCCCACTGCGATTGCCAGTGATACGGCCCGACAGGTCAAGCCCGGCGAACTAAGTGCTACCGTGCTGCTTCGCCCGATAATGGAACGTTCGATCCTTCCGACCGCTGCATATGTGGCTGGTCCGGCGGAAGTCGGTTATTTCGCTCAGGTCAGCGCAGTGGCGGATGCAATCGCCGCAAAGCAGCCGGTTGTGGTTCCGCGCTGGTCAGGCACAGTCATCGAGCCGCGCGTTGACCGGATACTGACGCGGTACGGATTGAAGCCGTCGGATTTTGCCGATCCGCACGCGCTGGAAGGCAGGATGGCGCGCGAAGGAATGCCTGATACAGTTCGCGCATTGATATCCAGGATGCGGGATGCAACGCGGGAGATTGGCAGCGGAATCCAATCCGGTCAGGGTGGACCGGTGATATCCGAAACCGTTTTGTCCGGACTCGAGCGCGATATCGGCCATCGACTGGATCGATTTGAGCGAAGAGCCGCGGCGGCGGTGAAGCGACATGGAACCCAGGAGCTGCGGGACATTCAGGCTGCCCGGGCATCGCTTTATCCAGCCGGCAAGCCGCAGGAGCGGGCTGTGAGCTTCGTTGCGCTCCTGGCCCGCTACGGCAGTGATCTGCAGGAACAGATGCTCGGCGCGGCGCGCACACATGCGGCGAGTCTGCTGTGAGTGAGGGCAGGGGGGCGAGCGCGTCGTTCCTGGTGGGTGCGGGAATTTTTCTCAGCCGCATCGCGGGCCTCATTCGCCAGAAATTCTTTGCATACTATTTCGGGACCTCGATAGCAGCGGACGCATTCAACGCCGCGTTCAGGATTCCGAACATGCTGCAGACGCTGTTCGGTGAAGGCGTCCTGTCCGCCTCCTTCATTCCGGAGTATTCCCGCCTGTTGGCTCGGGGCGACGAAGTGCGCGCGCGCCGCCTTGCGGGTGCGGTCGCGGCAGCCCTCGCCTTGGTTTCGTCGATCGTGGTTCTGCTTGGCATTCTGGCAGCGCCTCTCCTTGTCGGTCTCATAGCACCAGGATTCACTGGTGAGCGCAGGGAACTCACCATCCTGTTTACGAGAATCCTTTTCCCGGGTGCGGGACTCCTCGTATTCAGCGCATGGTGTCTTGGAATTCTCAACAGCCACAGAAAGTTCTTCATCTCGTATACGGCGCCGGTCCTGTGGAATCTGGCGACGATTGCCGCGCTGCTGATATTCGGACGCAGCAACACGCAGTATCGCCTCGCCGAGATATTCGCGTGGAGTTCCGTGGTTGGCAGCGCGCTTCAGTTCGGCATTCAGCTGCCTTTTGTGATTCCCCTGCTGCGCGGCTTTCCCTTCAACACGCACTTCCGCGACGAGAGCACGCAAACTGTCGCGCGTAATTTCGTTCCGGCATTCATCAGTCGCGGCGTCGTGCAGATCAGCGCGTTCATCGATGCCTATATCGCGAGCTGGCTGCCTCAGGGTTCCGTGGCAACGATCGCGTACGCCCAGGTTTTGTACACGCTTCCCGTAAGCCTGTTCGGAATGGCAGTGTCGGCTTCGGAACTCCCCGAGATGTCGCGCGCGACCGGGACCGACCAGGAAGTGGCGGCGTATCTGCGCGGCCGGCTCGCATCGGGACTCGAGCGGATCGCATTCTTCGTGATACCTTCGGCGATCGCCTTTCTCCTCCTTGGTGACATGGTTACTGCGGCTCTATACGAGTGGGGCAGATTCACCCGCACGGAGACGATCTGGGTTTGGCAGGCGCTCGCAGGATCAACGATTGGACTGCTGGCCTCGACATGGGGCCGGCTTTATTCGTCCACGTTCTTTGCGCTGCGGGATACGCGTACGCCGAGAAACTTTGCACTGTTCAGGGTGGCGCTGAACATCGCGCTCGGTTTTGTGTTCGCTCTGGGCATTCCAGTCTGGATGGGAATCGACCCGAAGTGGGGGGTGCTCGGCCTTACCGCCGCTTCCGGGATCGCGGGCTGGATCGAGTATTTCCTGCTGCGTTCCAGAATGGAGCAGAGAATTGGCCGGGTGCGAATCCCGGCATCGCGGTCATCTGCCATCTGGGGATCGGCAGTCGGCGCAGCAGCCGCAGGATGGGGTGCCAAGCTGCTCATGGATGGTGCTGCGTCGGCTTGGCCGGCGATCGCAGTCCTGGCTGTGTTTGGCGCAGTGTATCTCGGACTATCGGTGGCACTTGGAGTTCCTGCTGCCAAGTCGCTCGTGCGGCGGTAATACTTGATAGAGATCGGGCGGGTCGAAGCACTCTTCCGGTATCCCGTCAAGTCGATGCGCGGAGAGTCTGTGCAATCGGCGGATCTTGGGTGGCATGGTCTGGCGGGCGACAGGCGGTTTGCATTCCGGAGAGTGAATGATCGAGGGGGGTTTCCCTGGCTGACCGCAACCAGGGTTGCGGAGCTGCTGCTCTACACGCCGCATACGGGAACAGATACAGCGGCTGATCTGCCGACGCACGTTCGCACTCCCGCGGGTGACGAACTTCCCATCTTCAGCGACGAACTTGCAGCCGAAGTCGGGCAGCGGTTCGGATCACCTGTTGAAATGATGCACGTGCGCCACGGCGTCTTTGACGACGCGAGTCTTTCGGTGATCAGCACGGACACGGTGGAAGAGATTGGACGGCTTGCCGCTGTGAGCGCGGAAGCGAGACGCTTTCGCCCGAACGTTCTGGTGCGAACAATTGCTTCCGGGCCATTCAGGGAAGAGGAGTGGCTCGGTCATTCAATCTGCTTTGGCAGCGGCGCAGATGCTCCTTCGGTGAGCATCACAATGCGGGATAAACGCTGCTCGATGATCAACTTCCACCCGGACTCGGCCGAGTCGTCACCGGAGATGCTGAAATCGGTTGCGCGGGCCAACTCCAACAATGCTGGCGTTTACGGAACTGTTACCAGCATCGGCAAGATATCAGTTGGTCAGACAGTCTTCCTGGTGCGCTGAACCTGTGACTGCGCGCTACGCCCCGGAGTTTACGACCACCCTATGGAAGTATCCCGGTGGAAACTGGGTGTTCGCGAAGGTCCCTGACGAATTTGCGCCGCCTGTAACGCACGGCTGGGGACGCACTCCTGTTGTCGCGACTGTGGACGGTCACAAATGGAAGACGAGCGTCTGGCGTGGGAAGACAGGCCAGACGCTGCTTGCGGTCCCCCGGAAGGTCAGGGGCACAAAGGGCGACGGCGATGAAGTCCTTGTGCGGCTGGAATTCAATTTCGTCTGACGCGCGCGAAGGTTACCGGCCCAGCCAGTAGGTTGCCTTCACCTGGAACACATTGGTCGGACGGTCACGGAACAGTGCAGCACGATCCCGGCTGAACCCGAAATCTCCAAAGGTGTCAAACCCTTCACGCTGCTGTGTCCAGACAAAGAAGAGCGTGGAGCCTGGCCGGTATTCCCAGCGGAGCACTGCGGTGCCTCTCAGCGACCGCACATTGAAATTCGGGTCCGCGAAACTGAATGCAGCAGCTCCTCCGGCTCCGTCTGGATCGACTGTATAGCTTGTGGCGCCCGATGCGTTCTTCGACGATGAGATCGTGCTGCCGTTGTCGGCGCCATAGTGAACCATCGCGGGCGACTTGGGCGCGGCGAATTCCTTGAAGCTTGTATAACTCCCGCTCGCCAGGAACGGCTGAGCGAAAAGTTGCAGCGACAGGTCCGGCGAGAAGGTCGCGTTCACGCGCGTATCAACCGAAAATGTCTTTTGCTCGAGGCGCCCGAACACGTACCGTGTTCCGCCGAACCCCGCGGGAGCGGCGGCATCACTGAAGGAGGTGACGAACTGCTGCGCCGTGTAGTCCCTATCCCAGGACGGGCTCACGGTAATGGTCGTCGAGGTTGACGGCTTGTAAGTTAGCGACGGATAGAAAGCGACACGTCCACCTTCGTCCGTGCCTACAGGCGTGGACAAATTCACGTTCATTCCCCACACAGTGCGACGCCGGCTGTCGCCGCTGAGGTTGGCACTGTAGTAGTTGTATCCGTAACGCACGACAGTGGGACCGCCGCGTGTGAGGCGGTCGTCATAGAATGTCGGGTGCAGAATCGCGAAAACCCCCGCGTTCCAGTAGTTCTTCAGCGTTCCATTGATACTGCCATGATATTCCACGTCAGTGCGATCGCCCTGGTAGTTGTACTGCTGCTGAGCACCACCGCTGATCCAGAGGAAACGGTACCAGCTTCCGGGCGTGGTCCACTGCCTGGCAACGTTGCCGAGCATGAACTTGTAGTCCGCGCGGTTCAACACGCCCACGTCGTTCGTTTCGAAGCCAGGGCTCCGCCAGTTCTGCATTGCCTCCCAGAGCCAGTCACCCGTCTCCTTCGACAGGCGCGCATAGAACCCATATCCATTCAGACTTGTTCTGGTTGGATCGTACTTCGTGGAGAAGAGTCCGTCGCTGTTCTCCATGCGTCCCACTCTCTGGTAGTACCGGGCGCTGGACTGCTGCGCGCGACGGATGGCGGCCGTATCGCCGTTTATGTCCGTGAGCGCCGTCTGCAGATTGAATGCATACGCCCGGTTTGCCCAGCGATGATCGATGTCGAAGCCAAGCGCTCCCGCACTGCGTCTCAGGCGCTGAACTTCGTCGGCGTTTGTCAGGCGGCGATTCAGCATGGTCGCAACCGTTCCAACACGCGTCGAGCCGCCTCGCAGGTCCTTGCGGAGCCGGCCGATGAAATAGTTGGTCAGCGGCTCGATTTCCTGGGTGCGGTCGGTGGATTCGCCAGGGAGGCGGAATCTCGCAGTCTCACGATTGGTGACCGCGTCCATCAGTCCAACAGTCAGTCCACCCTTCGTGCGGCCTGTAATTTTGGCGGCGCCAAGAATTGTCGTTGCATCGGTGGCATCCACGAATTCTGCACGCGAGCGCACCACGCCGGCGAGCTGGGGTGAGCGTCCAATACGACGCGTGTACATGAAATTCAGACTCGAGACATTGCTGCAGAAATAACAGCTGATACCGCCGGTCGAGAAATACTGCGAGTTGGAAATGAAGAACGGTCTCTTCTCGGAGAATGTCGTCTCGAACACTGAAAGATTGACCACTGCCGGATCGACTTCCACCTGACCGAAGTCAGGGTTGACCGTCGCATCGAGTGTCAGGGCGGACGTTAGGTTGATCTTGACGTCTCCACCCGCGCGGTAAGTCAGTTCCTTGTCGCTCCGGTAGGGATCGCCCGGGGCGGCCCGTTCCAGCTTGGCTCGCGATGTCACATAAGGAACGATCTCTGTCTGGCGGGGAATTGACGAGAGTGTCATCCCCTCGAGCGTGCCGAAGTAGGCCGGTCCGCCAAACTCGTTGCCGCGCCAGAACGCCCACATGTCCTGCTCATTGAGACGGTCGATCGAGCGCCAGACCTGCATCCCCCAAACCTGGGCCGAGTCGCGGGCGAAGCGGAGCTGTGAAAGCGGGATGCGGAATTCCGCGATCCAGCCAAGCGAGTCTATGGTTGCCGCGCCTTCCCATACCGGATCAAAGGATGCGTCTCCATTTGCATGGTCCCCTTTGACTCCAAGCGGATTGAGCTCGAACCACATCCGTGTGTTCTTGTCGCGGAAGGGGTCGAAGACGAGCGCGATCTTGTCGGATGTAAGCGATCCGTCGTTCAAGAGCTGATCGCGGCGGGTAAGCACTGCGCGAACGCCCGCCTTTCCCATCGAGTCGAACATTCTTGCGCCGATGTAGATGGCGGCATCGTCGTACAGCACGCGGATATCCGTTCTCTCGCTGGGCGCCTTTCCCTCGCTCGGGGTAGACTGAACCAGGTCGCCTATCGGCTTGGCCGCCGACCATGCTGCTTCGTCCAGCTTTCCGTCAACGGAGACGGGGCCGCCCCGGCGGGTTGCTTGCGCGACCGGGCGTGGATCCTCCTGCGAGCGTGTTGTCTGCTGCGCATAGAGCGGTGCAGCCCCCAAGGAGGCGCAGAGTGCTGCAACAAGGAATCGAACCAGGGATGTGGTGTGCACGTTGATATTCCGGAGAGCGGGTTCGGCAGCCGGGAGTTCCATATTAGACAGCAAATGAGGCCGGAAGGTTCTCGGGCATGTGGAAAGTTAAATGAGGGTACTGAAATCTGGCTCGCTTGATGCAGCCACCTCACTCGCAAGGGCCCGCCTACAGCATAGTCCCAGTATGGGCCCCATTTCGAGCCACAGTATGAAGACCCCATTACACCTTCTGCGCATCCGATTACTGGCCCTGTTCGGCCTGATCGGTACCATTGCTGCCGCCAGCTGCAGCGACCCCGTCACGGTGAGTCAGTTTCAGCCGGAAATAACGAACGCGGCAGACAACTTTCAGCTGCAGGCCACCGGGCTGACATCGGTTACCTCCACGCTCACCTATACCTGGGCCAACAGCGGTACGCGGGCCACTGTAAATCATTCGACAACGACAACTGCAGGAACGGCCCATCTTACCATTCGCGATGCTGGAGGTGCCGTGGTCTACGACAAGGACCTGGTGCCAAGCCTGAACGAACCTACGGTGGCCGGAACGCCGGGCAACTGGAACATCAGGCTCCAGGTCACCAACTACAGCGGCACCATCAACTTCCGGGTACAAAAGCTGTAATTGCGCGGCACCGTTGCCGGGACGAAATTCATGAAGTTCGCTGACCACTCACCGCGCAAAGGCACTCATGTCTTCGATCATCCATTCGCAAGCGGCGGATATTCCGGCCAACATGACAACGACCGCGTTCGACGTGCCCGGGTTCCGAATTGTGGACAATCTTGGCGTGGTGCGTGGTGTCGTCGTCCGCTCCCGGTCGGTCTTCGGGACCGTCGGCGCCGGCTTGCAGACAATGTTCGGCGGCAACATCACGATATTTACGGAGCTCGCTGAGCGGACCCGGAAACAGGCTTTCGATACAATGCTGGTGCAGGCACACAGGGCAGGGGCTGATGCTGTCATCGGCATCCGCTATGACGCCAACGAGCTGATGACAGGCGTGACAGAGGTCTTGTGCTACGGAACCGGTGTTCGCGTCGAACCGATTGAGGGCTGACTTCACCTGAAGCCTAGGCGCGCAGGAAAGGCATGACAAAGCCTCTCGCATCCCGCGTGGCTGCCTGTCTCTTTCTTGCGCTCTCGCTCAGCGGGTGCATTCGGCCAGGCTCAAGTCTCTCAGTCGTAGCCGCGTCATCGGATCTCGCGGGGGCCTGGCGACTTGTCGAGTACGTTGCCTGGGACTCTGCCGGAGAGCCGAAGCATCTGTTCGGTCCATCGCCGTCCGGTTATGCAGCCTTCGACGCGAGAGGTGTTGCGTTCATTCAAATAATGCGGCCCAATGACGCAGGGAGCTTTGCCGCATTTTATGGCTCATTCCTCGTGAATCCCGCAGGCGACACGCTCCGCATTCGTGTTGAAGGCAGCAACATTCCGGAGTATCTCCAGTCCGTTCAGGTGCGCCCCTTTAGAATTCGCGCCGACACACTTGTTCTCGGGCTGACAGGGCAATATCGAGCCACCCTCGTAAAGGTGCCGAACCCGTGAATACTGCGTGCCGGCCTGTTCAACACGCTTTCCGCAAATGACCTCATTGGCGGCTTACCCGGGAAGGAGAAACGCAATTGGCGAGAGTAACTGGAATCGGCGGTGTTTTTTTCAAGAGCAGGGGGGATAGCGCCGCGCTGGCAGAATGGTACCGAAAACACCTCGGGATGCCACTCGAGGACTTTGGTGGCGCAATTCTCAGATGGCCGAACGACAAGGCAGAGGATGAAGGCCTGACCGTGTGGAGCGTCGCAAAGCACGACAGCAAATGGTTCAGTCCGAGCGAATCTTCCTTCATGATCAACTACCGGGTAGACAACCTCCTCGAACTTCTGGAGCAGCTTCGCGGAGCTGGCGTGAAGATCGTCCAGGGACCTGAGTCGCACGAGAATGGCAAGTTTGCCTGGATCATGGATCCGGACGACAACAAGATCGAGCTCTGGGAGCCGATGCTCTGGGACGCCAAGAATAAGGAAGCGTGAACCGCGCCTGGCTATGAGCCGGCTGCGACTGGTCAGGCAGTCTCTCGCGCGGCCATACAAGGTCACCATCCCAATGATAGTTCTCATGGGAATGGTGCCGTTTTATGTCTTCATCGCAGGACCATTCCCCGGCCGGACGCAGCACGTTCCCGCCGTAGCACTCGACAGCGCAATTCCACTCATACCGGAATGGTCGCTCGTTTATGGAGCGCTGTACGCTTTCCTGATTGCACTGCCGATTTTTGTGGTCCGCGAAGAGGTCCACCTCAGACGCACCTTCCTGGCTTACCTGTCTGTATGGACCACCGCGTACATCGTGTTTCTCGCGTACCCGACAGTCGCACCCCGCCCGGAGCTCATTACCGACAGAGGATTCGGCGCCTGGGGACTGCAGCTTCTCTACGGAATGGATCCGCCATACAACTGCTTTCCCTCGCTGCACGTTGCGCACTCGTTCGTTTCGGCACTCACATGCCTTCGCGTTCACCGGGGCGTGGGGATCGCAGCAACCGGTATCGCTTCACTCGTAGCACTTTCCACCCTGTTCACCAAGCAGCACTACGTTCTCGATGTCATTGCCGGGGTGGTGATGGCGGTGATCGCATTCATAGTGTTCATACGATCCATATCACATGTGGATGTACCGTCAGCTGATCGCGAGGTCGCGCCAGTTTTCGCCTGGGGAATTCTGGCCGCCGCAGGACTGGGCCTCGGCGGTTACTGGATCGCATACCTCCTGGTTGGTTGAAGGGCTTCTCCCATGACGCGCCTCGGCAAGACAGGAGAACCTGATTTGGCCGGACTGGTATAATTAGGGATGCATCCGATCCCGGAATCCGTCGCATCAAAACTGCCTCATCTGCCTGACGGCCCCGGTGTGTACCTCTGGAAAGATGCCGCCGGGAAAACTCTCTATGTGGGCAAGGCCAAACGCCTTCGCTCCCGGGTACGCAGTTACTACTCGACAGACCAGATGGCCAGCGCCAAGACGCGCCATCTCGTCGGCCTGATACGGGACCTCGATACGATCGTTGTCCCGAGCGAAGCGCACGCACTGATCCTCGAGGCGAACCTCATCAAGGAGTACCAGCCGCGCTTCAACATCGCGCTCCGAGATGACAAGAGTTACCCGTACATCAAGGTCACAGTACAGGATGCATTCCCCCGGGTGTACGTGACGCGACGGCTGATCAACGACGGAGCGCGGTACTTCGGCCCATACACCGACGTCGGGTCGATGCGACGGGCTCTCAATGTCGTAAAGCGCCTCTTCACCGTGCGCTCCTGCAACTACGACATGCCGAAGGAGATGCCGGAACGACCCTGCCTGGATTACTACATCCACAGATGCAAGGCGCCATGTATCCTCGCCCAGTCCCAGCAGGACTACCGCGCAATGATCGATGAAGTTCTTGTCTTCCTCGACGGCAAGCCCGAGGAAGTCATCAAGCGTGTCCGCCAGCGAATGGATCTGGCCGCTGAATCGCTCGACTTCGAGCGCGCCGCCGAGCTGCGCGATGCGATCGTGCACCTCGAGAAAATGGAAGAGCCGAGCGTTGTAATGGAGGTCGAAGGCGGCGATCGCGACGTCATAGGGTATGCGCGCGATGGCGACGACGCCTGCGTGGTGATCATGAAGATCCGCTCGGGAAAGCTCCTGTCGCGCGATCACCGTTACCTCGAGAACCTCGAGGATGAATCAGACAGCTCTGCGCTGTCCGCCTATCTCGCCGGCAGCTATGTCGCAATGCCGGACCGGTCCCGCTATCTCTTCGTACCCTTCGAATTCGAGGACAGGGATCTCCTTGAGGAAGCGCTCGGCGGCGGGAAAATATTCGTCCCGCAGCGGGGCTCCAAGCGGGAGCTGATCGACTTCGCCGAGCAGAATGCACGGCACATGCTGGAAGAGCTGAAGCTGTCGTCGATGGAATCGGAAGAGAGAGCAGGGGAGCCAGTTTACGAGCTGGCCAGGGAGCTTGGACTGCAGATCCTCCCTCGATCCCTGGTGTGCTTCGATATCTCTACGACCCAGGGAACAGATACCGTTGGTTCGGCTGTCTGGTTCGAGAACGGACGTGCTCGCAGGGGTGAATACCGCAAGTTCAAGGTCAAGACCGTAGAAGGCACAGACGACTTCGCGTCCATGAACGAAGTCGTCACCCGATACTTCAATCGCCGGAAAGAGGAGGACAAACCTCTCCCGGACCTGGTGGTCGTGGACGGCGGAAAGGGACAGCTTTCGGCTGCCTACGCTGCCCTGGCAGGCATCGAGTTGAATCACCTTCCCCTCATCAGCCTGGCCAAGCGGGATGAGGAGATCTTCGTGTGGGGACGGGGCGATCCGCTCAAGTTGTCGCGCAGGTCACCCGCGCTGAGGCTGTTGCAGCAGGCCCGTGACGAGGCCCACAGGTTCGCGGTCACCTACAACCGAAAGCGCCGAACCATGCGTACCGTCACCTCCGAGCTGCTCAGGGTGCCGGGCATTGGACCGGTCAAGCGGCGGATGCTGCTTCAGGTCTTCGGCAGCGTTCAGGGGGTCAGGGAAGCGGGCGAGGAGGCTATTTCCAAACTCCCGGGATTCAACGCGGCGCGGGCCAGGTCACTGCTGGAAGAGCTCGCCAAATCGGCTCCCGTGCCTGTAGAACCAGGCTCAGTCGAGGCTACAGCGGAAACGGCGTAACTCAGCATTATTAATTGATTTCGGCGCCCTTATCTGATAAATTACTTGAGCTATGATTAAGGTCGCGCGAATCGTTCCGGACAGCATCGCTGCGGAGTTGGGAATCGCCCCGGGAACTGTCCTGAAAACGGTCAACGGGCGCGAGCTTTCTGATTTCCTGGACTGGGAATTTCTCACTGCCGAAGATGAGATCTCAGTCGAGGCAGTTCTTCCCGACGGCGAAACGATCATCTTCGATATCGAGCGTCCCGAAGCCGAGCCGCTCGGTGTCATCCTGGAACCGCCGACAGTCCGGCGCTGCGCGAACAGGTGCGAATTCTGTTTCATCGAAGGGTTGCCCGACGGTCTCCGGAAGCCGCTGTACATTCGCGACGACGACTACAGGCTTTCCTTCGCGTACGGGAACTTCGCGACCCTTTCCAATCTCAAGGAGAGGGATTTTGCCCGGATCCTGGAGTACAGGCTGTCGCCGCTGTATGTCTCGGTTCACGCGACCAACCATGAAGCCCGCAAGGTTCTGCTGAACAACCCGCGGGTACCGGACGTGATCGCACAGCTGCGCCGTCTGGCCGAAGGCGGGATCCAGTTCCACTGCCAGATGGTTGTCGTGCCCGGGCTGAATGACGAAGAGGTGCTGGAGGAGTCGATCCAGGATCTGTGGGACATGGGCGACGCGGTGCTGTCCACTGCGGTCGTTCCAGTTGGGCTCACCCAGTTCTCCCATCTGTACACAGGGAAGAGCATGGATACCGAGAATGCCAACAAGATTCTGGCACGCGTGGAGCGCTGGGGCGCAAAGGCCCTCGCCGAGCGCGGCGAGACCTGGGTGTTTGGAGCGGACGAGCTTTATCTCCTCGCGGGCAAGGAACTGCCCGGCCCGGAGCATTACGGTGACTTTGCCCAGATAGAAAATGGAATTGGCTCGATCACCCAGCTTCGGATGCGCGTTGCCGAGGGAATAAAGGAGCTCATGCCGATTCCGGGAACCAGGATCGGCGTGGTAACGGGGAAGGCGATGCGCGAAATCATGCCTCCTCTCATTGAACAGATCGTCGCCGCAACGGGCGCCGAGATAGAAATAATCGAAATGTCGAACTCGTTGTTTGGTCCGACGATCACGACTGCTGGACTCCTTGTAGGTGCGGACATTCGCAAAGCCCTCGAGTCGCGAAGCGACCTGGACTTTGCACTGATACCCGCTGAAACCATTAATGAAAGCGGAGTATTCCTCGACGACGTTGTCTTCGAGACGCTGCGCAGTGAGTTGCCAATCCCCGTGTATCCTTCATACGATTTCATAGACGTTCTCGCCGCAGGCAGCTGCGCGGTGGCAGCGTGAGTATTCCTGTAGTTGCCCTTGTCGGCCGCCCCAATGTTGGTAAGTCCGCCCTCTTCAACCGCATCGTCGGCGAAAACAACGCGATCGTAAGCGACGAGCCGGGTACTACCCGCGACCGCCATTTCGCGCGCGCTGAATGGAATGGCAAGCAGTTCTGGCTGGTCGATACTGGCGGGATTACCGACGATCCGCGCGTACCAATGGATGTCGAAATTCGGCGGCAGGTCAGTGCGGCAATCGAGGAAGCCGATCTCATGCTGCTCGTGGTGGACGCAAAGGCCGGCCTGCATCCCAGCGATTCGCGCGTAGTCGAGATCCTGCGGGACTCACGCAAGCCCTGGGTCCTCGTCGCCAACAAGGTGGATGATCCAGCCACGACAGACTTCTACGAGTTCTACGAGCTTGGCGCAGGGGATCCGGTGCCTGTGTCCGCGGCGAACGGAAAGAACTCGGGTGATATGCTGGACGTGCTGGTGGAACACCTTCCCGAGGCGGCTGAAGAGCCACTCGAGGCGCTCCGCGTAGCTGTGATCGGCCGCCCCAACGTCGGCAAGTCATCCATCATCAATCGCCTTCTTGGGGAAGACCGTCTCGTCGTATCGGACGAAGCGGGGACCACTCGTGACGCAATCGACACCCCGATGATGTATCACGGCCGCGAACTGATCTTCATCGATACTGCGGGCCTGCGCCGGCAGTCGAAGGTCAGCGACGGCATCGAGTTCTATTCTTCGCTCCGCACCCGCAGGGCGATCGAGCGTGCGGACATCTGCGTGCTGGTGATCGACGCGACGGAAGGTCTGCACAATCAGGATCTCAAGATTGCGAACCTCGCCTGGGAAGCCGGCCGCGGGCTCGTGATGGTCGTGAACAAGTGGGACATCAAGGAAGAGAAGACCGACAAGTCAGCCGCAAAGTTCGAGAAGGAGGCCGCAGAGAAGGCACCGTTCCTTGGTTTCGTGCCCTTCATCTTTACGTCGGCGATTTCCGGCCAGAGGATCAACAAGATTCTGGATACCGTCCTCGAGGTCGAAGCGGAGAGAACAAAGCGCATCTCGACCTCACAGGTGAACCAGATCCTTCAGGAGCTGCTGGCCAGAAGGCAGCCGCCGCAGGCAGCAGGCCGGGAAGTAAAGCTCAACTACGCGACGCAGATCGAGACGACACCTCCCACTATCGCTGTATTCGGGAACAATCCGGACCTGCTCCAGGAGCATTACGTGCGGTATCTCCACAACGGATTCCGTGCGGCCTGGGCCTTCAGGGGCTCTCCGCTCAACGTTGTATTGCGAAGGAAGTCAGGCTGAGTGCATCCACTCCTCGGAGTGGTGATCGCATATCTCGCGGGGTCGATTCCATCGGCTCACATTGCGGGCCGGCTGCGCGGAGTCGATCTGCGCAGGGAAGGCTCGGGTAATCTCGGCGCAACCAACGTTTCACGCGTCCTCGGGTGGAAGACCGGAGTAGTCGTTCTTCTGGCCGACATGCTGAAGGGTGCGCTCCCGGTGGCACTTCTCCCGTTGGCTGTCGTGACTGAACGTCCTGACTTATGGGCCGTGCTGTTCGGGGTCGCCGCAATCCTGGGACATGTGCGCCCGGTCTTCCTGCTGGGGAAGGGAGGCGGCAAGGGAGTCGCCACCGCGGCGGGTGTTTTCCTCGCGCTTGCGTGGCTTCCATTCATCATCACGCAGATTGTCTTCTTCTCGGTCGCCTTCATGACGAGGTACATAAGCCTCGCTTCCTTGAGCGGAGCCGTCATGCTGCCGATAGCGATCCTTGTGTGGACGGGTAATCCTGCTTCCCCCGTGTTCATTGCGAGCATACTGATCGTGCTTTTCGTTTTCTGGAATCACCGCGCCAACATCGGACGTCTGCGGCGCGGTGAGGAGCCCAAGTTCTCCTTCAAGCGGAAGACCACATGACGCGCTGTTCGGTGATTGGGGCGGGCGCATGGGGCACCGCACTGGGAAATCTGCTCGCTTCGAATGGCCACGACGTCATGATCTGGGCGCTCGAGCCAGAAGTAGTGGACTCGATCAATTCGCGGCATATCAATGAGCGCTTCCTCGCCGGCCATCCCCTTGATTCCCGCCTGAAAGCCACCGGCGACCTCGCTGCCGCCGTGTCGCAGCGGGAGTTCATTGTCGCCGCCGCTCCGTCGCACGCGCTGCGAGCGGTCCTCACCGCTGCCGCTCCGGCGATCGAAACAGGGGCCCGGATAGTTGTTGCAACAAAAGGAATCGAAAGCGAAACGCTGGCGCTGATGACCGAGGTTGCCGGCCAGGTGCTCCCGCGAAATCCCATCGTGGCGATCTCGGGCCCGAGCTTCGCTGCGGAAGTCGCGTCGCGGCAGCCAACGGCCGTGGTCGTGGCTTCCAGCGATGAGGCGATCGCTCGCGAGGCTCAGACTCTTTTCAGCTGTGACTATTTCCGCGCATACTCCCACACCGATATCTGCGGCGTCGAGATGGGCGGATCGCTCAAGAATGTCATGGCTGTCGCGACGGGCATCGCCGAAGGACTGGGTCTCGGTTTCAATGCGCGCGCCGCCCTGATAACCCGCGGACTCGCCGAGATGACGAGACTGGGTGTGGCGCGCGGAGCAAAGGCCTCCACATTTGCGGGGCTCGCCGGACTGGGTGATCTGGTCCTGACCTGCACGGGCTCGCTCAGCCGGAATCGCAGCCTCGGTATGGAGATTGGACAGGGGCGTCCGCTTGAAGAGGCGCTCAAGACACGTGATACGGTTGCTGAAGGGGTTGTGACTACTCGAAGTGCACGCGCGCTCGCGCAACGGGAGGGAGTGGAAATGCCAATTGTGGAGACAGTGTATCGGGTGCTGTTCGAGAGCCAGCCTCCGCGGGACGCGATCGGAGAGCTCATGAGCCGCGAACTGAAATCGGAGAATGCCTGATGCCTGCAAAGGAACCGGTGCAGGAATTCTTTTCGATCGGTGATGTTTGCGCGATCACCGACCTCAAGCCCCACGTGCTGCGATACTGGGAAAGTCAGTTTCGTTTCCTGCATCCGGCAAAGAACAGATCCGGAAACCGCGTATATCAGCGCAAGGAAATCGAGCTGATCATGCTGGTAAAGCAGCTGCTCTACGCCGAG
This sequence comes from Gemmatimonadota bacterium, assembly GCA_036676795.1. Classification (GTDB taxonomy): domain Bacteria; phylum Gemmatimonadota; class Gemmatimonadetes; order Gemmatimonadales; family Gemmatimonadaceae; genus UBA4720. Next base: position 64,307 of record JAKFCC010000217.1, on the reverse strand, counting down.
AAGTTCACCATCGACGGTGCCCGCCAGAAGATCGACGAGTACAGGAAAGAGGGTGAGCTTCGCACGGTGGCCCGGACGGCACTGGATTCGCAATCCGTTGAGCTCATGGAGCGGGATCTAAAGGAGATCCAGTCAATTCTCAGCGGAAAGGACCAGGCCGATGATTGAACCCGTAGTTTGCATCGTTCCGGCGTACAACGCCGAGGCAAGTGTAGAGGCAGTGGTGAAGGGTGTGAAAATGCACCTGCCCCGGGCGCTGGTGCTCGGCGTGGATGATGGATCCACCGACGGAACTCTTGCAATACTGCAGCGAACCTGCGACCAGGTGATTGCGTTCGAGGTCAACCAGGGGAAGGGAGTCGCGCTCCGCGAAGCTTTTCAATGGGCCGTGAACAATGGCGCAGGTGCGGTGCTTCAGATCGACGCGGACGGCCAGCACGATCCCTCGGTCGCGCCTAAGCTGATCGAGGCGCTCGACAGGTACGACATCGTGATAGGATCGCGCGCAATTTCGAGCGACGCCGTTCCGGCGCATCGCCGTTTCGCGAACATGCTGTCCACTGCGATTACGCGCAGGATTTCGAAATGCCCCGTTCAGGACAGCCAGTCAGGCTACAGGGCGATGCGAATCGACGTTCTCAGGAAGATCAAGCCGCAGGGAACTCGCTACGAGTTCGAGACCGACTTCATAATTCTGGCGGGCAATGCAGGCTACACCTTTGGATCAGTACCCATACCCGTGATTTACGACTCGCCGACACCGAGCAATTTCAGGCCGCTGCACTCGTCCTTCCAGATTGCCAAGGTTCTCTGGCGGCACCGCTCACTGCTCTTCCGGTAACACATTGAGACTTCTGCTCTCCAATGACGATGGAATCCTTGCACACGGACTCGCCTGCCTGGTCAAGGCAGCGGAGCCGCTGGGTGAGGTCACGGTCGTGGCCCCGGACCGGGAGCAGAGCGCCACGAGCCACTCGCTGACGCTGCATCACCCGGTGCGTCCCATCACGCGTGGGCCGAATCGTTTCCAGGTGGATGGAACTCCCACCGATTGCGTGATGCTCGCCATAGAAGCGTTGATGCCGGAAAGGCCGGACTTCGTGCTCAGCGGAATCAATCACGGACAGAACATGGGTGAGGATGTGCTGTATTCCGGCACCGTTGCCGCGGCCATGGAAGGGTTGTCGCTCGGAGTTCCATCCATCGCAATCTCATTCGCCGGTGGAGACCTCCGTGCCGATGTGAGCATGCTCGATCAGCAGATCGAACCGCTGACCAATCTCCTTCGCCACCTGACAAGCTTGCCAGCATTCCCTGTGCACACCCTGCTCAACATCAATCTTCCTCCGTTGCCCGGTTCCGAGATAAAGGGGATCAGGTTGACGCGGCTCGGGAAGAGAGTGTATTCCGATTCGATCAAGCGCATGGAAGATCCATGGGGCCGCCCGATATTCTGGATCGGTGGCGGGTCGATAGCATGGACTGGAGAGGACGATTCAGATTTTCGTGCAATTCAGGAGGGTTACATCTCGGTGACACCGCTTCATCTCGACCTCACCCATCACGCCCTGCTCCAGGGACCGGAAAGCTGGTGGCGCGACCTGTAGAGAATGAGATGCGCGGCGCGCGCCGCCGTCTCGTGGAAACCCTGCAGGAACAGGGAATCCGCGACTTGAGTGTGCTGCACGCCATCGACCAGGTGCCGCGACACCTGTTCGTGCCCACAGGCGTTCGTCATCGTGCCTACGAGGATTCCGCGCTGCCGATCGGGAATGGCCAGACTATCTCCCAGCCCAGCATTCACGCCAGGTATCTGGAGCTTCTCAAGCTTACGGGCGACGAGAAGGTCCTGGAAATCGGCACGGGCTCAGGCTACCAGACCGCACTGCTTGCAAAGCTTGCGGCGCAGGTGTTCTCGGTCGAGCGAATTGGGCCGCTGCTCGACTCCGCGCGCGAAGTGCTCAAGCAGCTGAATATCTCGAACGTGTCATTCCTGCTCGGCGACGGAACGCTGGGCTGGAGACAGTACGCGCCTTATGATGCCATCCTTGTCGGAGCTGCGGCGCCCGACGTCCCCCAGACCTACAAGGAGCAGTTGAAGGAAGGGGGCAAGCTCCTGATTCCAATCGGCAGCATGGACGAGCAGGTCCTGTATCTCGGGACCAGACATGGCGACGACCTCGAGATGCAGAAGATCGTGGCTGTCAGGTTCGTGCCGCTGCTCGGCCGTTACGCGTGGGAGGAGTGAGTCGCATGACTGAGAAATCGGGCTCGAAACTTTCGCCGCCATTTGTGCACAGCGATACTCCCGCTCCTGCCGATGCTCCCGTCGCGGAAACCCGCTCGACCGAATGGACCAGACAGGAGTGGCGCGCGTTTGACTGGAAGTCCGCGGCAAGCCTCCGGGCACCCGAGAACGCAGCGGTGAGAGCTGAACGCGAATGGCAGGCAACTGAGTGGGACAGTCATGTGAAGCCGGTGTCCGGCGAAGCGCAGCGCGTGGCGGAACAACTGGACAGCGTCGCGCAAAAGATCCGGAGTGGAGAGCTGTCCATCGACGGGAAGGCGCCGACGCCCGAAACAGCGATGGTTGCGGCCCTCGAGGCTCTGATCAAGGCAAAGTGAACCGTGCCGACTCTGCACGTTGAAGTGGAAGGGCGCGTTCAGGGAGTTGGATACCGGTGGTTCACCCGGCAGTGCGCAAAGCGACAGGGCCTTGCGGGCTGGGTGATGAACAGACCCGACGGAGCTGTGGAGGTAGCAGCGAAGGGCGGGGAAGTGCAGCTGAAGCGCTTCCGACGGGATCTTCAGTCGGGACCGGCAGGCGCGCATGTGACTTCCGTCAGGGACCTGGCGCCGCTTGGCGAGAGCGAGCTGGGCGACGCGTTCGAGGTGCGGCGCTAGCTAGGCAATACTCCCGAATTGACGCCAGCGTCCCGGAGTCCCGGATTCAATACAGACCGCTCCGACGAATCGCGCGTTCGCGGGCAGCGGATCGTAAAAGACTCGGTCACCGGATCGCCACGCACCCGTGACAGGCGGAGATGACAACCCGAAGGAACCAGCTCCGGTCAGGTTTCGCTTGCAATGGCCGATCGCATAGCCTCCCGCTGTCGGGTCTACCGCAAGCAAGCCAATAGTGCAGTTGTTGATGGAAAAATTCTGAGCGTGCGGGCCCAGGCGGAGCTTTTCGCTTTCCCGCGGGGAATTGCCAATGGGTGCAAACACCGAGTCGCTGATACTGAACTCTGATGTGTCCGCTATGAGACTGCCATTTTCATTGGCCTCGACGTGCATGTCGCGAATCTTCCAGTTGACTCCGCCGAGAACCAGTACGCCGAAACCACTGCCGGTTTGGGCGAGCAGCTTCGCACGATTGAAGTTCCCTTCGATTTTCCCTGTATAGAGATTGTTGCCCCCGAGCTGAGCCTGCGGCCGGACTAACAGCCCGCCCGTGGAACTGCCCCCACCCCCGGACTGCCTTACCCTTATGGTCGATGCGTTTGTGGGCATGGCGACCCCATGCTTCGCCGCGTCATAGTCCGGAAGCTCGGCGATGTTGGCTACGCAAACGGTGCAGCCATTCTGTGCTGATGCCGTGGAGTCAACGATCTTGAATACGGTTGACGCATCCGACGCCGCCGGCAGATCTCGGTCAATGGTCAGGCCGTCGGCTGTGTTTGACACAATTCTATAGAAGTTGTCGCCCGGCCTGGAAGGAGAGAATCCTCGGCCGGCCACCAGGATCAATCCCTTCGCCGAGAATGTATCTGGTCGCCAGTTGGCGCCGGCCAGACGGACCGTTCGGCGCGACCCCGGCCCTGAAGCACGCACTGGCGAACCCCGGACAGGGAAGACAATCCGCTCAGTCTCGAACGCCTCGAAGTTCTGCTCCTGAACTATGTCGAAAAAGCACTGCAGGCAGCCTCCGATCATTACCGCATGGGAGGAGGAACCTGGCATGACGTAAAGCGGGCCGACCTGGCAGTCGTACAGCCGAAAGAAGGCGATGCCATGAGGAACGATGTTGTTGCTGGTGCCCTGTACGGAAAAGTTTCCAATGCTGCAGGTAACCACTCCGGAATCGACGAATGGAACGCCGAACTGAATTGCTGCACCCGTGGTGCGTTTGAACACGATCCAGAGAATGGAGCCGATGCCTTCACCCACCACATTTACCCTCCGGTTGAACAGGAGCTGGGATGTGATCTTGTACTTTCCGTGGGGGATGAGCAGGGTTCCGCCGTCCGGCACAGCGGCATATGCGCGCCTCAGAGCCTGGGTGTCGTCCGCAATGCTGTCACCGACTGCGCCATGGTCTCTTACGCTGATTCCGGTAGTAGGGAGCAGCGTTTCGTACATCCGCTGGAGCTTTCCAGAATTCTGGGCCGCCGTGAGAGCAGGTCGGGAAAGCATTGCCGCGCCGACTGCCGCCGCTGATGCTCCAATAAAATTTCGACGCGTATGTGCCACATTTGCTCCGGCTTTGCGTTGTGAGTCAAAACATAACCCGCTAGGTTTCGTGCACTTGGCCCCCGTAGCTCAGGTGGATAGAGCAGCGGTTTCCTAAACCGTTGGCCGGGTGTTCGAGTCACCCCGGGGGCACTCCTGACCCCCAACCCCAACTGATTCAAAAAAAATGGCAGAGATTCCGAAAGTCCGCGTTCGCGCTGACGATGAGAGCACGATTGATTCCTTGATGAGCTGGTTCCACCTGAATTCGAAGCAGGCGCTTGGAATTCTGGGTGTCCTGGCACTCGTGATCGGCGGATGGTGGTTCTACAGCCGCTCCCAGACGCTAAAGACCGCGAAAGCAGAGAAGGCCTACTTCCAGGCCCTCCAGTCGATCGGGGCTGGAAATACGCCTCTGGCGGTTTCCGACCTTCGAAAGCTGACTGTCCGGTATGAGGGGACTCGGCCGGCAATCCAGGGCTCTCTGGCGCTGGCGCAGCTCCTTTATGATCAGGGCAAGTATGCCGAGGGGTTGGCCGAGCTGAACAAAGTAGATGAAGGCGATGCAGATAAAGCCTTTCTGGGAAGCGGTTTATACCGTTTAAAGGCGGCAGGACTTGAGCAGCAGGCCAAGTTCAGCGAAGCCGCCGAGGAATATGGTAAGGCTGCCGCCGCATCGTCGTTTCCGGCTGACAGGTCTCTCTATAAGGGTGATCAGGCGCGGGCCCTCACGGCGGCCGGTAAGAAAGCCGAGGCGAAGGCTATCTGGACTGAGCTGGCCGAGGACGAGCAGAGCGCGGTAGCCTCGGAGGCCCGGGTACGGCTGGGTGAGTTGTCAGCCACCGTGATCAGGTAGCCTGCAGATGATGTGATCAATGTGACGAAAAGGCCGCCCTGGATAGGGCGGTTTTTTTTTGATCCACTTCATGGGAACTTGGGAGCGCACGAACGGCGGTGGGTGAGGACCGGGCGGTGGAGGAATGGCAACTGTCAGGCACCTAGGCGGGCGGAGCTGCCATCACAATTCCAATGTAGTTACGTATAATATATGTTATGTAAACTATCACTTGGGGATAACTGTGGAGAACTCCACTTCAGGGCTTGTATTCCCGGCTTAAGCGGTTGACCTGCAGGTTCTTACCGCCTGCCTCTTCGAAACGACCTCAGCCGTGGCATCAAACGCCATCATGCTGAACTTACCGCGACAGTGCTGTCAGCCCGTTTCGCCCAAACGACCGAAAAATACCAATCTGCCTTCGCCCCTTAGCGATGGTGTCCAGGCGTCGCCGGTACGCTTCAAGGTGACCTGCAGGGTCCGGCCTGACGATGTGACGAGATCGACCGAATCGGCGGCCAGCCCCCACTCCTTGAGGAGGACAGCTGACGCGACCGCGCCGGTCCCGCAGGCCAGGGTTTCGGCCTCAACGCCACGCTCGTAGGTCCGGTATCGCCAGGACCCGTTTGGGGTCTTTTCCACGAAGTTGACATTCGCACCCTGCGGAAAGGCCCGGTCGTGCCTCAGGGCGGCTCCCCGCCCCTCCACATCCGCCGCGGCGACGGATCCGCAGGTGATAACCACATGGGGAACGCCGGCCAGCGCGAAACCCAGCTTGGCCTCGCCCGGCCCAGGCGGGACGGTGGGCACGGAAGTCGTTACGTCCCGGACAGGGGCCAGATCGATCTCGGGCAGCCCGTCCCTTATGCGGGCACCAAGGACACCGGATCCGGTCTCAAGCCGAAACCCGGCCGGCGAAACGGCCCCAAGTTCGGTTGCCAGACGGGTGGCACATAGGCTGGCATTCCCACAAAGATCGGCCAGGGTTCCGTCCCGGTTAAAATACCGGAGCCCGATGTCGGCCGTCCGGGACTTCTCGAGCAGCACCACCCCATCGGCTCCAATGCCCAGTCCGCGCGCGCAGAGGCGGTCGATTGCCTCGGGAGTGATCAGGTCATCGGCGGGCTCGGTCCGGGCGTCGAAAAAAATGAAATCGTTGCCCGAGCCGCTCATCTTGTAGAACGGTCGGCCGAATTCGATCACTAGATCCTTCCGCGGAGTGCCCGCCAGCGCAGCCGCCAGACCATCCAGACAGCCTCACGCACAATCTGCTTGGACATCTTGCTCTGTCCTTCGGTCCGGTCAACGAACACGATCGGAATCTCAACCACCCGGAAGCCTTTCTTCCAGGCCCGGAATGTCATCTCGATCTGGAAGGCGTATCCGTTGGACTGTATCTCGTCCAGGTTGATCGATTCGAGAACTTTCCTGCGGAAGCACTTGTAGCCGCCTGTCGCGTCGAACACTGGCGTTCCGGTAACTGCCCGCGCGTAGATGTTCGCCGAGTAGCTGAGGAAAAGGCGGCTCATGGGCCAGTTCACGACGTTCACCTGCCCATCCTGATATCGGGATCCGAGTACCAGGTCTGCGTTCTTTATTGCCTCGAGAAACTCAGGAAGCTTGCGCGGATCGTGCGAGAAATCGGCATCCATCTCGAAGATGTAGTCGTAGTCTCTCGCGAGAGCCCAGCGAAATCCTGCTATATATGCGGTTCCAAGACCGAGCTTGGACGCCCGGTGAATGGCATGCACTCGCGGGTTTTCCGCGGCAATCCGGTCGGCAATCGCGCCGGTACCGTCTGGTGAGCCATCGTCCACTACGAGAATATCCAGGCGCGGGTCCTGGGCGAGCACGCGCTCGACCAGCTTCGCGAGGTTATCGCTCTCGTTATAGGTGGGTATGATGACAACTGCCCGTTCAGGCAATAGCTCTTCTCCGCTGCATGACCACACCGCCTGCCATTAGAAGAATACTTGCCCCTAGTGCAATCAGCGTAATCAGCTTCCCCTTTTCATACGCCGCGCTGTGAAATGAGAGCTCGACCTCGGTAGATCCTGCCGGCAACTCAATACCTGTGATTACGAAGTCGGCGCGCCCAACGTTGAGATTCTTTCCTCCCGAGGTCGCCCGCCACCCCGGAAAATAATTCTCGGAAACGACGAGAGCGCTGCCCTCCGGCGCCGGAGAATCCAGTTTCAGGCTGATCCGCCCGGGCGCATAGCTGGTCGTACTGACATTGATCTGCAGCGGAGCCGGTACCCTGGTGAGGTTAGCCGTTGGCGTGATGGCAGCGGCAGAGTCGAAGATTGCCACCGAACGCGGATCGAACCTGTTGTCCATCAGGGTCTGCAATGCAGGCAGATCTCCGGCCTTGATCTTGGCTGGAGTTACCCATGCGAATGGGTTGTCGCCCGGAGTTCTGTAGAGGTACACATCATTACCGGACGAATTGCGCGCGGGACCCGCAACTTTTTGCAGCTCCTGGATGGTGCCGTTGTCGGTCATGACATATCTGGTGTTGCTAAGCCGCCAGAAAAGCGGATCCAGAATTGGCGCATAACCCTGGGACTTTCCCGTGAGCTGGTCATACCTGCCGAGCTCGTTTCCGTGGTACCCCAGAACGACACGAACTCCATGAACCATCAGCCCGTCGCCGGTGAGATTCGGATCCCTCTGCGCCCGATTCTCAGGCGGGAGCGTCAATACCCTGCCGGGTTCGGGCTGCTTCTTCAGATAATCCACGACGCCGTCCGACGCGAAGATCGTCGAAGCGGGCTCGGAGAAGATCCAGTAGCTCCTGATGATGGTCCAGAGATCCAGAGAGATGACAGCCGCGAGAAGATACCCGGCGACGCGCACCGGCAAGCGTCCGCGATGATATGAAACGAGCACCGCAACCATCAGGAACACGAATACAGCGGACCGCCATGCTCCCGATGTCAGCGCACTGGCATTGGCACCAACGAACTCCACGGTTTGCTCCGGAGCCATCGACATTGCGATCGAGTTCAATACCCCGACGCTCGCGAGCAGCGCGACAAGCACCGCAAATACACCCCAGCCGATCAGATACTTCCTGGGAAGTTCGCGGCCCAGCAGGCGTTCCGTGCCGATGGCCGCAAGAAAGGCAATCGCCAGGCTGCCAACGAAGAATACCGTCTGCGGTGCGCGGAAGAACTTTGTGCCGGGCACGATTGCGTACGGAATTCTGTAGAACGGCGTGCTGCTACCCATCGCCCAGAGGAGGGCGATGACGAGTGTCACACTCCAGAATATGACCTGCGAGCGGCGTGCGCTCCCCTTCAGGCCGAGCCAGGCAGCGCCCATCAGCATGAGCACTCCCGCGCCCATGTATTCGCTGTGGAGATGAATGCCGTTCCTGCCCCAGTAGTTCTCGAGCATGCCGCTGAACTGCGGGAGGTACACGTTGAATATTTCCTCGGGATTCCACGCGTACGAAGTCGCAACAGCGTAGTCAGGAAGTCCTCCCGCTCTCGGCGACCAGGGCACGTACTCCTGCACAGGGAGATACTGTATCGCTCCAATCGCTCCGCCGAGCAGCACGGCGCCGAGTGCGAAGGCAAGCCGCCGCACTGCAACCGCGGGGGCGTACCTTCCCGACTTTACACTCCTGACCGCCAGAAAAATCGCGTATGCACCGCTGGAGAGCAGCATGTACTGCAGCAGCTGAGGGTGCGGGCTCAGGACGGCGAGACCGATGATCAGGGCGAACGCACCCCAGGCCCAGGTCTGCCCGTCTCGTACGCCTCTTATCAGTGCCCACAGGCCGAGCGGAAAGAGCGCGCTTACAAAGAGCTTTCCGTCATGGCCCGGTGACACCAGCGAGGATATCTGCCCGCCGAGCATGTACGCGAGCCCGCCTATCAGGCAGGCGATGAAGCCGAGCGAGATGTTCTGCTGAGCCGGAGTATCACGGTCGAACGACGCGCGCAGAAAGAGGAAGGCGAACAGGCCCGCGAGGAATAGATGAATCGCAAATCCCCAGGTCATGGCCACGTCCGTGGGCATGATCAGGCGCAGCAGGAATGTGGGATAGAAGATGTCCCCGTGCATGGCGCCAATGAACGGCATTCCGCCAAACAGGTAGGGATTCCACTGGGGAAATCCATTTCCGCTCCGCAATGACTGCGCAGCAAAATCGCGGAATGCAAAACCTGCTATGTACTGGTCGCTGTGGGGGCTGACCAGGAACTTTCCGGCTAGCGCAGGCCATGCGAGTGCCAGAGTCGCGACCGCATAGACAGCCGATGCTATCGCGGCTGCAAACCGCGGCCAATGTGCAAGCGCCGACGCTTCAGGCTTTGCGGAACCAGTCCGCAACGAATCCTGCGATTTGGCCATACTCTATGGTTTTAGATGAGACGCCGATAAGCGCCGGCTACACCCGGTTAGGGAACGATTCCCTTATGACGGAGATGCGTCAAGAGCCTGGCGATAGATATCCGCGTATCTGCGGGCTGCCGATTCCGGTGCAAAGGTGGCCAGTGCGTAAATCCGGCCGGAAATGCCCAGAGTCTTTGCCTGTTCCTCGGACGAAAGTATTTCGTCCAGCGCGCGGGCAAGCGCCTCCACATCCCCCGGCGGCACGAGAACGCCGGTCTGGCCGTCACGCACCACGTCGGTAAGTCCGCCCGAGTTGAACGCAACTACAGGCGTCTCGCACAGCAGAGCCTCTACGGCTGCGAGCCCCAGCCCTTCGTCCACTGACGGGACGACCATTGCTGACGCGCGGCGGTAATACTCGACGAGCTGCGGCTGCTTCAGCTGCCCAATCCAGTTCACGCGATCGCTGATCCCCAGGTCGGTGGCAAGCTGCATCATCGCGGTCTTTCCCGGGCCGTCGCCGACCACATCCAGGGTGGAAGGCACCTTCATCTTCGAGACAGCGCGCAGCAGGTGGTCGATTCCCTTCTGCGTATTCACGCGTCCGACAAAGAGAAGCCGTCCTGGTGTCCGGGCACCGCCAGGCGAAAACAGGTCGGTTGCAACGGGCATTGGAGCAACAGTGGGGCGATCACAGGAAACTACTTTCTGTGCTTCGTCGGCAAGCCATCGCGAAACGGCCGTCACCTGAGTTGAATGCTGCATGACATGACGGAACAGCGGCTTGGCTACGCCAACCGAACGCGCCAGCCTGACGTCCGTTCCATGCAGCGTCGTAATGAGCGGACGATGGGTCAGTCCCTTGAGCCAGGTTCCTACCACTCCATTTGGGAACCACCAGTGCGCATGTATGACGTCCGGTTCAAATGCGCGGCGCGCCCGCACGGCGTGCACAAAATCAGCGCCCAGAAAACTGAGGAGGGTGAGGCGCGCACTCCACGACGATGCTACATCCTGCGCCATGTTGCCGGTGTATGCCAGTTTCTCAAACTTGCGCGGCGCGTACCGGAACCTTTCAACTGTAATTCCTTCGATTACGTCTGTATTCGGAAGGCCGGGGCCGGCGGGCGCTATAGCCTGAACGGTCACGCCCTCCGCCTTGAGCGCTTTCGCGAGCCTGAGGAGAAATGAGCCCGCGGCGTCGCCTTCGGTGCGCGGAAAATTGTGCGTAAGAAAGAGGACGTTCATTCGTTGGTTGTCTGTTGCGATGAGGATGCTTCGTCTACGCGGCGCCGCAATTCGCGCAGCTCGGACCGCTGTGCGGCGACAAGCTCGCCAATGAGACCTGTCGAAAAGAAGACGCTACCCACGATGAGGCAGGTTTCCACAAGGTTGAGCAGCGGCCTGAAGCCTTCGCCGGCGAAGATGCGCCACAGAACCGCCGCGATGCCTACAATCAGTCCGATGACAAAGAGGGCCGCGCCCATCATCCCGAAAAGAAGCAGCGGCTTGGTCGCAAAGCGCAGCTCGAACCAGACAGCGAACATGTCCAGGACACCGACGGGAATTCGGCCGATACCGAACTTCGACTTGCCCGCATGGCGCGGATACAGCGGAACCGGAACCTCGGACAGGCTGAATCCCTGCGCGGCAGCCATCACTACCATATAACGGTGCCAGTCAGGACGGGCCGGAAGTGCTTCCATGATCTCGCGACGGTAGGCCTTTACCGAGTTGAGATCCCTGACAGGAACCTTGAACAGTGCCCTGCTCAACCGGTTGTAGATGCCCGATACGAAAGCTTTTTCATAGGCACCCTGCTTGTAGCCGGTGACCATGTCCGATTCATCTGCCAGGATCGGCGCGACCAGGGAGGGAATGTCTTCCGGCTTGTATTGCAGGTCGGCTGGATAGAACACGAGAATATCGCCGCGCGCATTCCGGAACCCGGTGCGCAGCGCATCTGCAATGCCCCGCCGCGACCGGTGCCGCACGGACCGGAGAAAGGGATACCTGCTTTCCAGCTGCTTGAGAACTTTCCAGGTGTCGTCGACTGATCCATCGTCTACCACCACGACCTCGTATCCCACGGACTGGCCCGCAAAAACCTTCTCGGCCTGTTCCATGAACAGTGGAAGATTCTCGGCTTCGTCCTTTGCGGGAACGAGAACGCTGATTCGCGGGGTGGAAGTCAGAGGATGAAGTGTGAGGGTTGATGTCCGGTCGGCGATCTCCCGGGAGCCGCTCATACGCGCTTGCGCATGCGGGCGGAGAGAACTCCGAGCTGGTCGCGATACTTCGCCACGGTGCGGCGCGCAATCTGGACGCCGGACTCACGGAGAATGTTCACGATCGCCTGGTCTGTGAGCGGATGCTTGGGATCCTCTTCCTGAACCAGCTTCTGCAGCTGTGCCTTGATGCCCCGCGCGGAAACATCTTCGCCGTCGGCCGTTGCCAGTCCAGATGAGAAGAAGAACTTGAGCGGCAGCACGCCGCGCGGCGTCTGCACGAACTTCTCATTCGTTACGCGGCTCACCGTGGACTCGTGCATGCTGATCACTTCCGCGACTTCGCGGAGAGTCAGCGGCTTCAGGTGCTGAACTCCCTTCTCGAAGAAATCCCGCTGACGCTCGACTATGTAGTTCATGACCTTGAGCATCGTCTGGCGGCGCTGCTCGATTGCCTGAATCATCCAGTTCGCCGAGTTGAGCTTGTTCGAGATGAACTCCTTGTTCTCCCCCTCGAACTTCTTCTTGTCCCGGGCGATTTCCTGATATGCCTTGCTAAGCTTGAGGCGCGGCAGGTTGGCGTCGTTCAGGAATACATGATACTTGCCGTCGATCTTGTCGACGATGAGGTCGGGGATGATATAGTTGTCGTCGCCGCTGCTGAAACGGAGGCCCGGCTTGGGATCGAGCTTTGCGATTTCATCGGCTGCCTTCTGTACGTCCTGCGCACTCATGCCGAACCGCTTGGATATCTCGCTCCAGCGGTGATTGATCAATTCATCGAAGCAGTCGCGGACCAGGCGGTACGGAACTGACTGTTCGAGGCCGGCCTCCTTGAGCTGAAGCACCAGGCATTCGCGCAGGTCGCGTGCGCCCACACCCGGCGGATCCAGGCTCTGGATCGTACCGAGCATCTCCTCGGCTTCATGCAGCGTGTAGAGCGGAAGGTCCTCGATGTCCCTGTCCATTCCCTCTGCTGCCTGGGTCACCACGTCGTTCAGCGCGGAGACGATGTCCTCCAGCGGGCAGGACAGGTATCCGTCGTCTGCGATATTGCCAATGAATTCATCCGCGAGCAGCATCTGTCGCGGTGTGAGCTCCAGAAGGCTCACCTGATCGCGGAGGTGGTCGCTGAGGTCGCGTGTGGCTACAGTTACAGGCTCGAAATACTCGCGCTCTTCATGCTCCTCCCTGCGTCCGCCGGCGGTGTCGAATCCGTCAAGAAGAATTTCCTCCCAGTCTATCTCACCTTCCCGATCCTTTTCCGCGTCGGCTTGTGAGAGACTGTTTTCCTCCTGCTGCTCATCCTCCGCCTCATCCTCCTCTTCATCCTCGACCAGATCCAGGAACGGATTGTTGAGAAGTTCCTGCTTGAGATGCTGCTGAAGGTCCAGGAGCGGCATGTACAGGAGGTCCATCGCCTGATACAGGCGCGGATTGATCTTGAGCTCCTGGCGGATCTGGGTGGACTGGCTCATTCCCGGCTTCACGATGCAGCTCCTGCGGACGCGCCGGTTTGAAGGTGTGCAAAGCGCTGCCGCAGTCGCGCGGTCAGCGTGGGTCCCAGATAGATGTCTGCGACTGTATCGTCAAAGACCAGTTCGCGCACTGTGCCGGACACTTTTACCTGTCCGTCGAACATGATGTAGGCGCGGTCGACGATGTCGAGTGTTTGTTCAACGTTATGATCGCTAATGAGAACGCCGATGCCGCGATGTCGCAGCCCGGCTACGATTGTCTGAATGTCATGCACTGCTATCGGATCTACACCCGCGAACGGCTCGTCCAGCATCATGAACTTTGGGTCGGTTACCAGCGCACGCGTAATCTCGAGCCGCCTGCGCTCGCCGCCAGACAACGCGTATGCCATGCTCTTGCGCAGCCGCTTGATGCTCAACTCGTCCAGCAGCATTTCCAGCTTTTCTTCACGCTCGGAACTCGAGAGCGGAAGGGTCTCGAGGATGGCAAGAATATTGTCCTCGACGGAAAGCTTCCGAAAGATCGACGGCTCCTGCGAAAGATATCCAATGCCTTGCCGGGCGCGCTTGTACATCGGCATTCCCGTGATGTCTTCGCCATCCAGCATGATCTTGCCGGCGTTGGGCTGTATCAGGCCGACGATCATGTAGAAGGTCGTCGTCTTCCCTGCCCCGTTGGGCCCCAGGAGTCCAACGATCTCCCCCTGTTGCAACTGCAGGGCCACATCCTTGACGACATTCCGGCGCTTGTACGTCTTCACCAGTCCCACAGCTTCCAGCACGCTGCTGCCCCCGGAAACCGATGCAGGGTGCACGGGAGGAACGTGATATTCGCCCGTGTGGCTGATTACTTCCGCGATATCCGAACGATGCTCCGAGACCTCGCTCCAGATGCGGGGCTCGATCTGCAGGGCTGCATCGAAATCCTCGATATCTCCCCTCTCTATCGCGACTATTCCCTCTGCGAGGAGCCGCGGTATCACAGAGCGCGCGAGGTGATTGCGCACTTCGTCGAGACCGATGCGTCCTTCCTCCGCCTCTGCGTGCATTTCTTCGGTGCGCAGCAGGCGGATGTACGAGTCACGATACTGAATCGCCACATCGTTGAGAATCGCGCGGCCTTTGGCGTCGGCCGCCCGCACAATCGCCGCGAGACCAAGGCCTACAGACCTGTCGTCTCCCGCAAAGCGCTCCACTATGCGCTGAATGCTGCCAGGAAGCGTCATTGCTTTGGTCGCGTCGGTTCGAGTACTACTCCGCCTGCCCTGTCCCACACGGTCACGATATCCAGTCTTCCTTCAGTGAAAGCAGCTGTGATAACCCTTCCACGAACATAATTGATTGTCGGAGGTCCCTTGATCCTGGATTCGCCCGGCATCTGATAGTATGACCTGGCGTCCCCTGTAGCGACCACCTTGCGCGGGACGGTCCTTGCCGAGGTATCGGCGGAAGCTTTTGCAAAGCTCGCCACAATCGTGTCGGCCTGCATCCAGTCACGTTCGCTGGACACCATACGCGTAGTGTCTGGAATGCTGTTCATGTAGGCCTTGCGAAGAGCCCGCATCTCCTTGAGCGTCCGGCCATCCATCAGCGCGTGGATCGAATCGGCCTTGATTTCACGGTCAGGGGAGAGCGCGTGGGCCCGCCCCGCGCCCCAGGCGAAAAGCTGATCGAGCTGGTTGGCTGTAATGCGCATGTCTATCGAATCGGAAACCAGCTCCAGATCCTGACTCAACAGATGCCCCGACGGCGTCGCGAGCACACGCTGAAGCTGCCGCTTGCTCGAGAACAGGTCGATGACTCCACCCGTGAGCGTAAAGGGCCGGTCACGAGTGCTCTTCACCTGCGGCTCGCGCATCAGGCGCGCAAATTCGCTCTCACTGTCCAGAAATGCAGAGTCGGCTTTCGCCTCGAGTCCGGGCCGGGTGAGATCTACCTTGCCTGACGCGTACACGAGACTGTCGCCTTCCGTCACTATGACATTCGCGTTCACTATGGTCGGCACCTGCGTGCTGCCAGCCGTGTCACGCTGGAGCAGCCGGAGATTGGGCCGGCCCGTTGCCTCGAGTCGCGCAGTCGTGCGGGGAAACACTGCCCGGTAATAATCAGCGACGGGACCACGCATGGTGCTGCCATTGGAAAGCACCGCGACGACCCTCCCTTCCGCATGCAGCCGGTTTTCGGCCTGGAAGTAGGTCATCCTGTCGGAGTTCACAGTCGCTCGCGGCTCGTGATACCGCACCGACCCAATGAGAAAAAGCAGCTGCTGATCGGGATAGTACTCCGCGCTGTCCGCGCGGAGCTCATTACCCTGCCCCTCGCACCTGGCCACGACTCCCTTTCCGATGAACATGTTCTGGTTGCCCGACGGAAGGCGCTGAAAGGTTACCGTCGTCGGGCCGGTAGGGCCGGTGTTTGGAAAGAGAAGGTTGCAGTTACCCGGAAGGTCTTGCGCGTGGGCTCCCTGAAAGCCGCCCACGGCAAGCAGTGCCGTGGCGAGGAGAAACCTGTTCACTGACCACCGTCTGACGGAGTGGTGGTTTCCCCGGCGGAGCCGCGTGCGCCCTTGAGTACGCGGACATTGTTCATGTTCGGATCGGCCCTGAAGCCAACTCCCTCGAGTCGGCGGCCAGGTTCGGTCAGAACGAAGGCACTGTCGCTCTGCACTTCATTTACGCCGGGATCGTAACGCAGTTCCTGTGTGCTGAGCCTTCTGCCGGTTTCCGAAATCACCACCACGTTGCCGCGGGCCACCATGTTTCCACCGCGGCTATTGTAGCTCCCGCGCCGCGCGGTCAGGAGCGCTTCCTTCTCACCGCCAGCCGAAAAGAAGGTGGTGTTCACCGTTTCAAGCTCGGCGCGCGTGCTTTCGTCGAAGAAGTAGGCGCGCTCGGCCTGCAGCTGCGCCCGCATCAATCCGTTATCGGTGAGATTGAAGCGCGCGTTGAACATCACCTGGTCAGCCGAGTCTGCGAGTGCCGAGCCCGCGCTGGGCGGCTGAGTCTTGGAATTGTTGCACGCCGCAAGGAAAAGCGCGCACAGGGAGAGCGACGCGAGGCGGTACATCATACCACGCCCGCACGCATCAGGTCGTGCAGATGCACGACTCCTGCAAGTTTTCCATCCGGCGATGTAACCGGCATCGACATGATCCCATACTGCTCCATCCGGAAAACAACCGCGCTGCCAAGTTCATCATCGGCGGCGGTTTTCGGGGTGCGCGTCATCAGCTCTGAGGGTGAAAGGGAAAAAATGTCCTCCTCCCGTTCCATCACCCGAGTGAGATCGCCGGCAGTGATCACGCCCTTGATGTTCCGTGAAGAATCGCACACAACTGCGATTCCCCGGCGCTCGGCAAGCTGCATGACAACCTCGCGCATCGTGGATTTCTCCGTGAGCAGCGGCAGGTTGGAAGTGATCATTACATCTCGTACCCGCGTGAGCAGCTTTCGTCCCAGCGACCCCCCGGGATGCAGTCGGGCAAAGTCATTGGCGTCAAAACCCTTCTCCTCCAGCAGGGCTATGGCGAGTGCATCGCCGAGAGCAAGCGCCACTGCGGTGGATGTGGTGGGCGCCAGATCGTGTGGGCAGGCCTCCTCCTTTACCCAGGCATCCAGCACCAGATCGCTGTGCCGCGCGATCGCGGAGTTCCGCTCTCCAGTGATTGCAATCAGTCTTACGCCGAGCCGCTTCAGGTGATCGAGAAGCGCGATTACCTCGTCCGACTCGCCACTCTTGGACAGGAGAATGGCAATGTCGGCCGATCCGACGATTCCCAGGTCGCCATGTACACTGTCGGCGGGGTGCAGGAAAGTCGCGGGCGTACCCGTTGAGGTGAGCGTCGCCGCAATCTTGCGCCCTATCAGCCCGGACTTGCCAACCCCCGAGACAATCACCCGACCGGCACATTCAGCGATCATTTGAACAGCTTTCGCGAACGATTCATCGAGTCGCTCCTCCGCTCGAGCAATTGCCTCATGCTCGAGCCGGAGCACTCTTTTTCCTCGCTCGATAATCTCCCTGTTCTTCACGGCTGGCCTGTCCGGGAGACGCTCCACACTTCAAGTAGTTTATCGATGAGCGTATTTAACTGACTTAGGGGCAACATGTTAGGACCGTCGCTTGGGGCGGATTCCGGACTCGGATGTGTCTCCAGGAAAAGACCAGACGCACCCGCCGCTACCGCCGCCATCGAGAGCGCGGGAATGTATTCCCTGGCGCCACCGCTGGACCCGCCGGCGCCCTGCCCGGGTTTCTGAACACTGTGGGTAGCGTCGAATATGACCGCCGCATCGCAAATGGCGGCGAGGCGCGAAAAGGACCGCATATCCACCACGAGATCCCCATATCCAAAAAAGGTACCCCGCTCGGTGACCGCGACCTCCGACTTGCCGCCATTTGCCTTCCGAACCTTGTCGACCGCTCCGCGCATACCCTCAGGTTGCAGCCACTGCCCCTTCTTGACGTTCACCGGCTTGCCTGTAGCCCCAGCGGCGAGCAGGAGGTCAGTCTGCCTGCACAAGAAAGCCGGGATCTGCAGAACGTCCGCGACCTGTGCCGCAGCGGCGCATTGCTCGGGAAGGTGAACGTCCGTGATGATCCGAAGTCCGCTGGCCTTCTTCACGCGTTCCAGTGCCTCAAGCCCCTTATCCATCCCCGGGCCGCGCGCACCATCGACGTTGGACCGGTTGGCCTTGTCAAAACTCGCCTTGAAGATCACCCCGCCGGGAACCCTGTCCGCCAGCTGGGCGACGGCCTCGGCGACGCGCAGGTTCAGCGTGTCATCCTCGAGAACACAGGGTCCAGCGATAAGAAAAAAGTTGTCCCGCGGAAACGCAGCCACTCAGTCGACTCGCTTGGCTGATGCGGGCCTGTCGAGGCGCGCCGGGTTCCGGTTCTCCACTGCCGCAGCAATGAAGCTCGCGAAGAGTGGATGCGGACGCATTGGCCGCGACTGCAGCTCCGGATGGAACTGACAGCCCACGTACCAGGGGTGCGTCTGCAGCTCCACTATTTCCACGAGCGATCCGTCCGGTGACAGTCCGCTCAGGTTGAGACCGTGGGCGATGAACTGATCGCGGTAGGCATTGTTCACCTCGTACCGGTGGCGATGCCGTTCGCTGACCTGCTGAGCTGCGTAGATCGCCGCGGCGCGAGTCCCCTCTCCCAGTTTGCAGGGATACGCTCCCAGACGCATCGTACCGCCCATGTCGGTAACATGCTGCTGCGACTCCATCAGAGATATCACCGGGTTCCCGCATTCCGGAGCGAACTCACTGGAGTGACTGTCGTCGAGCCCAACCACGTTGCGGGCGAATTCTATGATCGCCGTCTGCATCCCCAGGCATATGCCGAAGAAAGGCATTCCCGATTCCCTGGCGTAGCGAATCGCTTCCAGCATGCCCTCCACGCCGCGCACCCCGAACCCGCCCGGAATCAGCAGCCCATTGAAATCCGCAAGAATCTCCCGCGTCCGTTCGCGTGTGGTAAAGCCGTCGCTCGGAAGCCATGAGATCTCGACGCCGACATCGTTCGCGATTCCTCCGTGAACAAGCGCCTCGTGCACGCTCTTGTAGCTGTCGATCAGCTCAGTGTACTTCCCCACCACCGCAATGCGAACCTTTTCCTTCGGGCTGGTGACGCGGTTGACCATCGTGCGCCACTTTGACAAATCGGGCGCCCGCCGGCCGAGCAGACCGAGGCGATGCATCACTCGCTCATCCAGGCCCTGCTCGTGGAACACCAGGGGAATCTCGTAGATACTCGGCACATCAGGACTCTCGATGACCGCGCCGAACTCAACGTTGCAGAAGAGCGCAATTTTCCGCTTTACATCTTCAGACAGCGGGCGCTCCGTGCGGCAGATGAGGATGTCGGGCTGAATTCCGATCTCCATGAGGTCGCGCACCGAGTGCTGCGTCGGCTTGGTTTTTACTTCGCCGGCAGCACTGATGAATGGCACGAGCGTAAGGTGAATGAAGATCGCGTTTTCGCGGCCAATCTCGTGTCGGAACTGCCTGATGGATTCGAGGAACGGGAGTGACTCGATGTCGCCGACTGTGCCCCCAATCTCGACTATCACGACGTCGCTCTCCGGACCGACGCGCTTCATCGCGTTCTTGATCTCGTCCGTGACGTGGGGAATCACCTGTACTGTGGATCCCAGGTATTCGCCGCGCCTTTCCTTTGTTATGACGTTCAGGTAAATGCGGCCCGTGGTCACGTTATTGGCCTGAGCCAGCGCACGATCGATGAACCGCTCGTAGTGCCCGAGATCGAGGTCTGTCTCTGCACCATCGTCCGTGACGTACACCTCGCCATGCTGGAATGGTGACATGGTTCCCGGATCCACATTCAGGTATGGATCGAACTTCATGATCGTCACGCGAATGCCGCGCTCGACGAGCAGCCGGCCGAGGGAGGCGGCCGCGATGCCCTTACCAAGCGATGAAACGACTCCGCCGGTAACGAAGATGTACCTGGTCTGCTGGGTGCCTTGAGGCTGCATGATTTTACCGTCCTGCGATGAATGCGTCCCACCGCGCGTTGGCGCGCAGCAGGTCTTCCTCTGTGTCTATGCCACTGGCTGCGGGCTCGTCCACTACGGCAATTCCCATCGGGATTCCCGCGGCGAGCGGACGCAGCTGCTCGAGTTTCTCAATCAGCTCCAACGGATGCGGCGGAAGCGAAACCCATTGCCTCAAGGCTTCCCTGGAGTAGGCATACACTCCGAGGTGGTGCAGCGCCCGCTGCATCCTGATTTCCGCCTCCGCCGCGTCACGCAGGAAGGGTATTCCTGCTCTGGAAAAGTACATGGCACGGCCATCGTCTGCGGCTACCGCCTTCACGACGCTGGGCGTGTCCATTGAATCCGCGGATGCGTGCACCGCGGCTGTTCCGAGTGGAAACTTTCCGCTGGAGACCAGCTCTGCCGCGCCCAGAACCGCACCTGCCCCAATAAAAGGCTCGTCTCCCTGAACATTTACGATGGTCTGGAATCCGGCGAAGTCGGGCATGTCGGCAACCTCCGCTACTCGCTCAGTGCCCGAGGTGTGCTCGGTGCCCGTCATCACGCATTCGGCGCCGGCAAGGCGGACTATTCGCGCTACCGACTCATCATCGGTTGCAACCACGCATTTGTCGGCCACGCGCATTTCAGCGAGACGTTGCCAGACACGGACGATGAGTGGGAGACCAGCGAGGAGGCGGAGAGGCTTTCCGGGGAGGCGAACCGCGGCGAGGCGCGCGGGAATTACTACTAGCGTCCTCACCCTGGATCCGGTTTTCTGTGGCCGGGCTCGAAGGTCACGTTCCTGAATATAGCTGCTATTCCCTTATGGCGAGAGAGACAACCCGATCGAAATGGCGGTTTTTTTCGAGGAGGGGTCGATCGAGTATTCGGCGCGAAGAAAGCGAACCCCGATCATGGGCGTAATGTTCTGGACCAGGGGGGGCAGCTCGCCAATTCCAGCCGCGCCCGCCGCATACCGCAGTCCGATGTACGGACTTCCGACAATTGGCAGGACAATTCTGGTTATCGGGACGATGTACAGACCGGAGACATAGAAAAGCTTGTCGCCTCCCTGCTCCAGGAGATCCATGGTCGCAATGGTTCCGGAACCTCCGAGGTAGGCGTGGCGCTGTGGCGGGGCTATTCCATTGCCCGTACCCACCCAGTGGAGATTGAACTCGAAGCTGTGGTCCAGAAGGGCCGGAAATTTCGAGCGGACATCCAGAGTGGTTTGACGGAAATCGCTCGCGCCTGCCGGCGCATCGAAGGCGGCCTCAACCCTCGCAGAGCCCTGAATTGCCACCTGGTCTTTCTCCCAATCGAGCGTGGACGAAAGGAAGGCAGACGATATCCTCCCGCGCATGACGGCCGGATTCGGGCGCTTCATTTTCTCATCGCTGTTCTTTCCGAAAACACTCCACGGACTCTTCGGCGGGGGCGTGCGCGATCCCGTTGACCAGGCATTCTCCAGTTGCACGCCAAGGGCGGGTTCCACTGAGCCGTTGCTGATATCGACCCGGCGCCCGGCTGAAAGCCTCACCTGGTCGGCACGGTAGTAGTTCCGCGAATCCGATCCGACACCAAAGCTGGCAGCGGAATTCAGGATGTCGCTTCTGATCCAGGTGTCATTGCTGAAAGTCCCTCTTCCACCTTCACCAGCAATCCAGGTGTCGACCGTCGGAGCGAGGCGAAACCGCGCCAGCGGGTCGAACTTTCCAAGGTTGGACCGATAGGACACGGTCACCTCGGCCTCGAGTACATCCTGTCCGAGAGTCAGGCGTGGTCCCCACGGCACAGTGAGCCCGTTGATCCTGTCGTAGGAGGGCACACGCAGACCGAAGAAGATGGGAAAGTCTATGGGTGAATCATTGTATATGACAAAAGCCGTGTCACCTTCGACCGTATCCGGCGGAGCAGACTGTGCCGCCGCCACACACGGAATGAGGATCAGTAACGCCAGCGCCCGAATCACCTGGATCATTGCAGCAGCCCCATGAAGTTTGCCATCAGTTCTTTTCCGCACTGCGTAAGTATCGACTCCGGATGAAACTGTACACCCCAGACAGGCAGTGTCCGATGCCGGAACGCGTGTATCTCCCCGGGATCGTCCGCCGCTGTCGCGGTGACTTCGAGACAGTCCGGAACCGAGCCCGCTTCTACTATGAGCGAATGATACCGCATAACCTGCAGCGGATTGGGAAGATTGGCGAACAATTCAGTCCCGGAGTGATTCAGCAGCGAAGTCTTGCCGTGCATAAGCCGTTTCGCCCGCACCACTTTCCCGCCAAAAACCTCACCGATTGCCTGATGCCCGAGGCAGACGCCAAGCATTGGAACATGCCCTGAGCAGGCCCGGATCACATCCATCGTGACGCCCGCCTCGCGCGGCGTCTTTGGCCCTGGCGAGATCACAATCCCGCGTGGGCTCATCGCGAGGACTTCCGGCACAGTGATTTCGTCATTGCGCTTCACAACCACATCTTCACCGCGCTCGGCGATGTAGTGGACCAGGTTGTATGTGAAGGAATCATAGTTGTCGATGACGAGAATCAATTCACGCCCTCGGGTGGAACTGCTTGTGGACGCTGCGCAGGTATTCCCTGTCAACATGCGTGTAAATCTGCGTGGTGGAAATATCCGAGTGGCCAAGCATTTCCTGAACAGCCCTCAGGTCTGCGCCGCCTTCGAGAAGGTGCGTCGCAAACGAGTGCCGGAGCGTGTGCGGAGAAACCGTCTTGGTAATTCCGGCGATATCGACATACTTCCTCAGGATTTTCCAGGCGCCCATCCTGCTCAACGGCTTGCCGCGGGCATTGAGGAAGAGCGTTCCCTTCCCTTCACCACGTTCGAGCCTTGGCCTGAGCTCCCGGATGTAGATCGCGACAGCTCCGATTGCATTCCGGCCCAGGGGCACGAGCCGCTCCTTGCTTCCCTTGCCGAACACACGCACGAGTTTTTCGTCGAGGAGCATGTCGCGCACGGACAGTGAGATCCACTCCGAAACCCGAAGCCCTGCGCCGTACGCGAGCTCGAGCATGGCGCGGTCGCGGAAAGCCAGGGGTTCATCCAGGGAGACTGCGCCGAGCAGCTTCTCGATTTCGTCCACACCCAGTACATCGGGCAGTGTTCGCCAGCGCTTGGGAGTCTCGAGGCGCTCGCTCGGATCGCCGGCGATGTGTCCCTCGTTCACAAGGAACCGGAAGTATGTTCGCAGCGCCGAGATGTTTCTCCTGATCGACGCGGGCGCGAGTCCGAGGTCCTTCAGATGGTACACATATTCGCGGAGCACCTTCGGGCTGGCTTCACGCGGGGAACGCACACTCTTTTGCGCTGCGAAAAAAACGAACCGCTCCAGGTCCAGCTTGTAGGCCTCACCGGTGCGCGGCGACGACCCTTTTTCAATTGCGAGGAAATCCTGGAATCGCTCCAGGTAGAACGAGCGCGAGAGGTCGTCAGGGAGCGACGACATCAGGACTCCGTGCGCTTACGCCTGAAGTACCAGATTGCTGCCGCGATCACCACGACTCCGAGCGCGCCATAGGCTACGATCTTTCCGCTCGTCATGATGTGACCATAAAGAACTTCCCAGTTCTCACCGGCACGAAATGCAAGCCATGTGATGAACAGGAACCAGATGCCCGATGCAGCCGATATAGCGAGGAAGGTACGCACCGGCGGCAGGTGCATGGCGCCTGCGAAGGGAGGAACGATCGCCCTCACGCCCGGCAGGAACCGGCTGATGAAGAGTGCTGCAAAACCGTACCTGGCGTACAGCGTCCGGAGTTTTGCCTCGGCGCCTTTTCCGCCATACTTCTCGAGCCGGTGCATGAACGTCCCAGCGCCGTAGCGCCTGCCGATGTAGTAGGTAAAAGCCGCACCGATCACGTTGCCGAACCAGCAGATGAAAAATGTCGACACGGCCGAGGCTTCTCCGCGCGCCGCCAGAAAGGCGCCGAACGCCACTACGACATCTGATGGAAATGGCGGAAAGACATTCTCGAGCGCAGACACGGCGCCAATGGCCATGTAGAGCATCGAGAGCGGAAGCTCGCTCAGGCGATTGATGAGTGCTTCAATATTCATCGCGCGCGGACCACGGTCGCGCAGGCGATACATGCGAGCCCTTCCCGCCTGCCGATCCAGCCCATGCCTTCATTGGATTTGCCCTTGATGCTCACCGAACCTGCCTCGATACCCAGCGCGCCGCTGATCGCATTCCGCATTGCGTCGCGATAAGGAGTAATACGCGGGAATTCTGCGATTACCGTCACATCTATGCTTGAAACGTTCCACCCGGCCGCTGCAACGCGGGCGGAGGCAAGCTTGAGCATTTCGATGGAGTTGCGCCCCTTGTTGGCCGGATCGGTGTCCGGGAACATCTCGCCTATGTCTCCGGCGGCTATAGCGCCGAGGAGTGCATCGGTGACGGCGTGGGCTATGGCATCGCCGTCAGAGTGTCCCGACAGCCCGACATCAGAGGGGATGGACACGCCTCCGAGCACAAGCGGCACACCGGGAGCGAACCTGTGCGAATCGTAGCCGATTCCGGTTCGCGGTGCGTCAGGCAGCATTTGCCGCAGGACGGATTATCGAATAATCCTGCCGGCGACGGGCGACCTTGAACCCCGCATCCACAATGTGACGCTCCATCTCCTCCGTCGTAGTGCTGTGCGTCGTGTTCGCTGCCGACACGACGTTCTCCTCGATCATGAGGGACCCGAAGTCATTGCAGCCGAAGCGGAGTGCGATCTGGCCGATCTTCAGTCCCATCGTAACCCAGCTGGCCTGAAGGTTCGGGACGTTGTCGAGCACAATGCGCGAGATCGCGACTGTGCGCAGGTATTCCGCGGCCCCGGTTTTCGGCATGTGCGACAGCTCGGGCGTGTTTTCCGGCTGGAGGGGCCATGTTATGAACGCTGTGAACCCGTTGGTACGTGACTGCACTTCCCGCACGCGCTCCAGGTGCTCCAGCCTCTCGGCCAGCGTCTCCCCGATTCCATACATCATGGTAACCGAGGTCTTCATCCCCTCCTGGTGCGCCAGTTCCATGATCTCGAGCCAGCGGTCGGCGCCGGCCTTCTTGGGGGCCACGATGTCGCGCACGCGCTGCACGAGAATCTCGCCGCCCCCGCCGGGAATCGAATCGAGTCCGGCCTTCTTC
This sequence comes from Gemmatimonadota bacterium, assembly GCA_036676795.1. GTDB lineage: Bacteria > Gemmatimonadota > Gemmatimonadetes > Gemmatimonadales > Gemmatimonadaceae > UBA4720. The sequence continues at coordinate 39,298 of JAKFCC010000217.1, read as the reverse complement.
AGCTCGCGGATCACATCGACCGCTTCCATCCGGAAAAGCTTGGCGAAGAAGTCAACCTCGCTCGGGCTGAAGCCGTGAATGTGGATCGGATGATTGCGCTTGATGTACTGCAGCAGGTCCAGATACCACTGGAACGGGATGTACGGGTTGTGTCCGCCCTGGATCAGGATCTGAACTCCCCCGAGCTCCTTCGCCTCGTCGATCTTCGCACCGATCTGCTCGAAGGACAGCGTGTACCCTTCATTGTTCTTCGGTCGCCGGTAGAAGGCGCAGAAACCACAGTCGGCTACACAGACGTTAGTGTAGTTGATGTTTCTGTCGATGATGTACGTGACAACACCCTCGGGGTGCAGCCGCTGACGAATGCGGTCAGCTTCGGCGCCAAGCTCGAGGAGTGGTGCGTTGGTGTAGAAATCCAGCAGGTCTTTTGCGATCATGCGGCCGGTAGAAATGCGAGACGTCCATCCGGTACCTGCCCTCTCAGCACAAGCCGGCGGAAAAATTCCGTGAGACCGGCAAGGTGCGGATAGGACAGTCCGTAATCCAGATTATCAAGGTAACGCTCACACACGGAAACTCCGACGCCCGTTGCGTCTGCAGCCTGCTGCGCCAGCTCCGGAATGTGATTCAATCCCCAATTGCGCGACTCGATCAGCGATGCGTGCACACCCAGGGCGAGGTCCACCTGAACGTTCCGCTGTGCCACCCAGACGGCGAAGACGAAGGGGAGGTCGGTCCACGCCTTCCATTCCTCTCCAAGATCGTAGGCAAAGGCGTATCCGCGATCGGACTGCGTGCCAAGCAAGAGGGCTGCGTCCCCGATCACCAGGCGCGCATCGTGTTCCTCCTCCCCAAAGCGCGCGATGTCGGTGATCTCCGCGTCGCTAGGCACGAAATCCGGCTTAACCTTCCAGCGTCCCTCGAACAGCAGTTCCAGAAGTGCGACGCTCGTCATGGAGCTTCTGCTCACGAGGACCTTTCGCCCGGCGAGATCCTTGACGGCGACCTTGGAAAAAAGCATCACGCTGTGCACCGGACCGTCGCAGGAAATCGCAAGGTCGGGCAACAGCAGGTACCGGCTGGAATCCCGAGCGTACTCGACCGCAGAGACCACGCTGATATCCAGGGTGCCGTCCGCCATCATCCGGTTCAGCATTGTAGGAACGCCGTCCACCAGGCTCGCACCGAACGGAATCGCGCCCCTGTCGATTCCTCCGTAGACCGGATAGCAATTCACGTAGGGAATCCGGCCGACGCGCATCACGCGGCTACCGCCTCTCGCCCGTTGAAGGTCCGAAGCGTGTTGTAGAACGAATCCCGCTCCGCCGGAATTCTCCCGGCTCCGCGAATAAGCTCGAGAATCTCGTCCAGTGACATTCCCTGGGCTGTATGCGCGCCTGCCTCGTGATAAATCTTCTCGCGCACTACCGTGCCCTCGAGGTCATTGACCCCGAACGCAAGTGACGTCTGCGAGAGAAATGGAGTCACCATGATCCAGTGAGTCTTGATGTGCTGGAAGTTGTCCAGGTAGAGCCGCGCAACTGCAAGGTTCCGCAGATCGTCGAAACCGGTCGTTGCCGTCCCTTCCCGTCCCAGCTGTTCACCCAGCTCGTTGTGATCCGGATGGTATGCGAGCGGGATGTATGCGAGGAACCCGCCCGTCTCGTCCTGTAGATCCCGCAGCAGGGTGAGGTGTTCCACGCGGTCTTCCAGAGTCTCGACATGACCGTACAGCATGGTGCAGTTGGTTCGAATGCCGAGTCTGTGCGCGGTGCGGTGCACGTTGATCCAGTCGCTGCCGGCTAGTTTCTTCTCGGCGATGTTCATGCGAACGCCGCGGCCGAATACCTCGGCGCCGCCACCCGGAAGCGTGTCGAGACCCGCATCACGCAGCGCAATGAGAACATCCTCGACGGGCATCTTCTCGATGCGGGAGATGTGCGCAATCTCCACCGCTGTGAGCGCCTTGATGTGAACGTGTGGATAGCGCTCCTTCAACCCGCGGAACATGTCGCTGTAGTATTGCAGACCGGCCTTCATGTCCAATCCGCCGACGATGTGGAACTCACGCGTGAGCCCGTTGGCCGCCGATGACGCTTCCTCAAAGACCTGGTCGAGCGTGTAGTGATACGCTCCCTCTTCCTTGGGCAGGCGCGCAAAAGAGCAGAACACGCAGGTGGTGCGCAGGTAGCAGACGTTGGTTGGATTGATATGCTGGTTTGCAGCGAAAGTGACTACGTCGCCGTTCTTGGCGTAGTTGACTGCTGCGGCGAGGTGGCCGATGCCCAGGATGTCCGGGGACTTGAAGAGCGCGAGGCAGTCATCCGCGCTCAGGCGTACGGAATGCGCGACCTTGACTGCGATGCTCTGCAGTGCCGGGTCGGAGATTCTGGACTGGTCGACGACGACCGTCATATGGCCTCTAGTTGACGAACTTGCGAACGGCGAGCGTCGTGTTGTGCCCGCCAAACCCAAAGCTGTTGCTTAGAACCGCGCTTACGTCGCGCCGCACCGACTTGTTCGGCGTGTAGTTCAAGGTGCAGTCAGGGTCGGGATTCTGGTAGTTGATTGTGGGAGGAATGATTCCCTCCTGCACGACGAGCGCGCTGACGACACACTCCATCGCGCCTGCTGCTCCAAGCATATGCCCGGTGGCCGACTTGGTGGAACTCACATTGAGCTGGTCGGCCGCCTCACCGAACACCGCGCGGATTGCACGCGATTCGTTCAGGTCATTGGCCGGTGTCGACGTGCCGTGCGCATTGATGTACTGAACATCCGCGGGAGCGAGCCCTGCATCGTTCAGCGCGCGCTTCATAGCTCTCTGGGCGCCTTCGCCGTCCGGCGCCGGAGCCGTGAGATGATATGCATCACCGGTGGCGCCGTACCCGACGATCTCGGCGTAGATATGCGCGCCACGATCGAGTGCGTGCTGCAGCTCCTCGAGAATCACCACTGCGGCGCCTTCGCCCATCACGAAGCCGTCGCGCGTAGCGTCGAAGGGACGGGACGCTGTCTCAGGCGATTCGTTCCGCTCCGACAGTGCCTTCATGTTGGCGAAGCCGCCGATCGCCATCGGCGTAACAGTGGCCTCGGCGCCGCCAGTGATCATCACATCCGCGTCGCCGTACTGAATCGTCCGGAACGCGTCTCCGATCGCGTGCGCGCTTGTGGCGCACGCAGACACGGTCGCGTAATTCGGCCCCTTTGCGTTGAACTGCATCGAGACGATTCCAGCGGCGATGTCGGCGATGAACATCGGAATGAAGAAGGGAGAAATCTTGCTCGGTCCCCGCTCCCTGTAGACGTCGTGCTGCTCCTCGAAGCTCTTCAGCCCGCCGATGCCACTTCCAAGAATTACACCGATCCTGTCCGGATCCGCGACAGGTGTGTCGATGAGCTTCGCATCGTGCATGGCCTGGAACGAAGCCGCCACTGCATACTGCGTGTAGTGATCGGCTCGCTTGGCTTCCTTCCTGTCCATGTATTGCAGCGCGTCAAACCCTTTTACTTCCGCTGCAAAACGGACCGGGAAGTTTGTCGCGTCGAACTTGGTAATGGGCCCGGTACCAGAACGCCCTTCCTTCAGCGCGTTCCATGTCGTCGCCACATCGTTACCGACCGGCGAAATAACGCCGAGACCGGTGACGACGACTCTACGCTTCATTACGCAGGGACCTTGCTGTTGAGATATGCGAGAGCATCACCAACGGTGCGCAGCTTCTCAGCTTCTTCGTCCGGGATGTCGATGTTGAACTCTTTCTCGAACTCCATGACGAGCTCGACAATGTCGAGACTGTCAGCACCGAGATCCTCGATGAAGCTGGCGTCGTTCGTCAGCTTTTCGCGCTCGACTCCAAGCTCCTTTTCGATGATGTCTTTTACCTTGTCCGAATTGTCGGCCATTGTTGCTTTCCTCGGGGTGTGAAGGGTTCTGTCCAAATATACCTAACTGAAAATGCCACTGGAAGTTAACCCACGTGGCTACATCACCATTCCGCCATCTACAACAATCACCTGTCCGGTGATATAAGACGCATAGTCGGAGGCCAGAAAAGCGACCGCGCCCGCGACGTCTTTCGGGCTCCCCAAACGTTCCAGCGGAATCTGGCTGGTAAGGCCTTCACGGGCCTCGTTCGTCATGGCCTGGGTCATGTCTGTCTCTATGAATCCAGGGGCGACCGCGTTGACGAGAATGTTGCGGGATCCCAGCTCCTTGGCGACCGACTTGGTAAGCGCGATCAGTCCCGCCTTGCTGGCCGCATAGTTCGCCTGGCCCTTGTTTCCCATGATGCCCACTACGCTCGCCATGTTGATGATGCGGCCCCAGCGCCGCTTCATCATTCCCCGGCTTGCTGCCTTGATCGTCGTGAACGCACCGCGAAGATTGGCGTTGAGCACAGCATCCCAGTCCTCTTCCTTCAGCCTCATCACGAGGTTGTCGCGTGTAAGACCCGCGTTGTTCACCAGGATATCGATGCTCCCAAAAGCTGTCTCCACATCGGAAATGACTTTTGTGATCGACGCAGTGTCGGAAAGCTCAGCGCCAAACCCCTGCACCGTTCCAGAAATCTCTTTTGCGATGTCCTGCGCCTTGCCCGCGTCCCGGCCGGTGATTGCCACCTGGGCTCCGCACTCTGTAAGCAGCTCGGCGATGGACCGGCCAATGCCGCGCGTACCCCCGGTTACGAGGGCGTTCTTACCGGTCAGGTCTATCTTCATTGTGCAACCTGGGCTAGAAGTTTCTCCACGTCTGCGGGCGTGCCGCATGCCTGTGCGCGCAGACCTGGAACTATGCGTGGCAAGAGTCCCGTGAGCACGCTCCCCGGACCCATCTCAACGTAAAGCGCGTCCGGCAGAGCTGCCGCCATGCTCCGAATCAGGTCCACCCAGCGCACTGGGCTCGTGAGCTGCCTGACGAGCAGTTCGCCCGCCTCTTTGGCCGAGGTGACCGCGCCCGCCGTGACATTTGAATAGACGGGAAAGGCCGGGTCACTGATTGCCGAGGCATCCAGCGCCGCGCGCAGCCCGTCCGCGGCTGGTGCCATGAGGGGTGAATGAAATGCGCCGGCTACCGGCAGGCGGATCGCCCGTTTTGCACCCGCTTCCTTTGCCAGTTCCATCGCGCGTTCCACGGCGGCGACCTCACCGGATACGACGATCTGCTCGGGAGAGTTGTAGTTGGCGGGGACTACAATGCCTTCGTCGGAAGATGCCTTGCGGCAGATAGAATCCACCGGCTCGGTGAGGTTGCCAAGCAGCGCTGCCATTGTTCCAGGGCGCGCGATCCCGGCTTCGTGCATAAGCTGGCCGCGCTTCCGGACGAGCCGCGCTGCATTTTCCAGCGACAGACTGCCGGCTGCGTGATACGCGCTGAATTCGCCAAGTGAATGCCCCGCGGCCGCGCGAACATGGCTTCCGATTCTGTCTTTCACCACGGCCCAGACAGCAGCACCATGGGTGAGCAGTGCCGGCTGAGCATTATGAGTGGCGGTCAGCTCTTCTGCCGGGCCATCGAAGCAAAGCGTACTGAGAGAAGTTCCGAGCGCGGCGTCAACAGATTCGAAAGCCCGCCGCGCTTCCGGAAAGGCTTCGACGAGGTCTCTCGCCATCCCCGGTTTCTGCGAACCCTGCCCGGGAAAGAGCAGTACGATGTCCATCCTAGAAGCGGACGATCATCGAGGCCCAGGTGAACCCCGCTCCAAAAGCAACGAGGAGGACCGTGGAACCGGGTTTGATTCTTCCGCTTTCGATGGCCTCGTCGATTGCTATCGGAATCGAGGCAGAGGAAGTATTCCCGAAGCGGTCCACATTCACATAGACCTTGTCCATGGGAATGGCCGCATGCTTGGCCGTCGCTTCAATGATGCGAATATTGGCCTGGTGCGGAATGAGGAGGTCGATATCCTCGCCGGTAAGCTTGGCCGCATCGAGCGCGCGGTCAGCTGCTTCCGACATTGACCGCACTGCGTGCTTGAACACTTCCCTTCCGGCCATCTGCACGAAGTGGCTTCGGTCCGCGAGGATTGCTTCGCTCATGGGCACCGTGGCCCCGCCGCTCGGCCTGTGAAGCAGGTCGGCAAGCTTTCCGTCGCTGCGCATGAAGGACGACAAAATCCCCTTCGCCGACTTCGAGCGCTTGAGCACCACTGCTCCAGCTCCATCGCCGAAGAGCACGCAGGTGGAGCGGTCCTTCCAGTCAACGATCGAGCTCATCTTCTCGGCGCCGATGACCAGGACCGTCTCAGCGGCTCCGGATGTCATCATTCCCTCCGCCACGATCATTCCGTAAAGCCAGCCGGTGCACGCTGCGGATACGTCGAACGCCGCTGCGCGCGTCGCACCCAGCTCCGCCTGGACATCCACGGCGGTTGACGGAAGCAGCCTGTCCGGGGTTGCGGTGCTGAGGATGATCGTGTCGATGTCACCCGCATGCACGTCCGCCTTCTTCATTGCCTGGCGTGCAGCCTCGGATGCGAGCATCGCGGTGGTCTCGCCCTTGTTTGCGATGCGACGCTCCACGATTCCAGAGCGTTCAACGATCCATTCGTGCGACGTCTCGATTCCAATCGCTGCGAAATCGTGATTGGTCATGACGGTCGCGGGCAGGCCGCGCCCGGTGCCGGCGACGTACGCGACGGGACGCTTCATTCCGGATGTCTGCTGGCTGCCGACTCTGCGAGTCGTTTCCCTATGAGGTCATTCATGCGGGTTTCCACCGACCTCACTGCAACTTTCAGTGCGTTCTTCAGTGCCTGGGGGTTTGCATTTCCGTGGGCGATGATGCTGACGCCCTGAACACCGAGCAGCGGCGCCCCGCCATGCTCGTCCGAGTCGATGCTGCGCAGCGCCCTGTACACCGCTTCGGGGCTGATACCTGCCGCCTCGTGCAGCATCTTGCCGATCATGGGAAGAACAGCCTCGTAGAACTTGAGGACAACGTTCCCTGTGAAGCCATCGCACACGACGACGTCGATTGGTCCGCGATCGCTCATTCCACGCGGCAGATCGCGGCCCTCAACGTTGCCGTGGAAGGAGAACTGGGCCTCGGAAAAGAGCTGATGCGCTTCTTTCACCACCTTGTTTCCCTTGCTCGGCTCCTCGCCGATGCTCAACAGTGCAATGCTCGGATTGGTTCGCCCGAGGATGCATTCCGCATAGCAGGCTCCGAGCCACGCAAACTGAAGCAGCTCGTCCCTCGAGCAGTCAACATTGGCGCCCGAGTCGAGCACGACCACGGGTTGGGACGCAGTGGGAAATACGGTCGCGATGGCGGGACGTGTGAGATTCGCCTGAAGCTTGAGAAGCACCGTGGACGAAACCATCTGCGCGCCGGTATTGCCAGCGGAAACGAAACCGTCGGACTTCCCTTCGGGCTGAAGCTGAAGTCCGACGTACATGCTGCTCTTGGTCTTCTTGATCGCGGCGGTCGGCTTCTCAGACATCTCGACGACGTCGGGAGCATCCACGACTTCGATGCGGTCGCGATCCGGCGTGTCATGCTTCGCGAGCTCGGCTTCGATTACGGAAGCGTTGCCGACCAGCTGAATGGTGTGCGCACGGTCGAGCTCCCTGAGAGCCAGCAGCGCACCTTCGATTGGAGCCTGGGGAGCAAAGTCGCCCCCCATCGCATCCAACGCGATACGTGCCAACTACGCTTCCCGGGCTGCTACCCGCTGCTCTCCGTCATAGAATCCGCACTCTTCGCACACATGGTGCGGGCGCTTCATGCTCTGACAGCGAGGGCACTTCTGAATTGCAATGGCGGGAGCGGTCTTGTGCGTGTTACGCGCCCGCTTCTTCCGCTTTGATGTTCTTCTTTTTGGTACTGCCATTATCTCGTTCCAGTTAGAGTAAAAATTTCAGCTTTTGCTGCCGAGCTTCCGCAACGCATCCCAACGGCTGTCGGTTGATACAGGGACGCAGTCGCAGCTGCTCTTGTTCAAATCTGTTCCGCACGTCGCGCACAAACCCTTGCAGTCATCTCTGCACTCGAGAAAAGCAGGCGCGGACAGAAGCCAGCTTTCCCGAACCGCCGGACGGATGTCCAGCTTCTGCGCATGTGGATCGAAGAGGTAGACGTCGGGATCTTCCGCCTCTTCGGAACCGCTCTCCGCAAAAATGAAATGCGCCTCTTCCGACACCTTTGCCTGCACAGGCTCGAGGCACCGTCTGCACGGCATCTCGACCGAACCGCTTACATGGCCACTGAAGTAGAACTTTCCGTCGCCGGCGGCCGAAAGCCTGCCATCCACATGGACAGGCGCTTCGGGCTTGGAATCGGCCTCTTCCCAGATGGGATCATCGGGTGCCAGGTCCGCATCTACGCGGGCCGCCGTGGTCTCCAGTGAGCGGAGGTCAAAAGACAGCATAAGCCCTTAAAAATAGCGAGCTTGGACTGCCAGAACCAGTGGTTTAACCGGATGGTTCGGCAGCGCACGCAGGCCAGTCCCGGAGTGCGTGCAAACTCCGGGACGATTTGCGCCCACGCGGCTCGATACAGCCGCCCGGATACTACCCGTTAGAGGGTGTCGGCCTCGGCAAAGAAGAACCTCGCCTCTCTTTCAGCGTTCTCATCCGAGTCAGAGGCATGAATCGCGTTCCGCTCCTTTGATTCCGCGAACAGCTTCCTCACGGTGTTCTCGGCCGCCTCGGCAGGATCCGTGGCCCCGATGGCGGTCCTGAGCGATGCAACCGCATCCGCCTTCTCGAGGATCATCGGCATGCACTTGCCCGATGTCATGAATTTGGTCAGCGAACCAAAGAACGGGCGCTCCCGGTGGACGGCGTAGAACTCGCCCGCCTGCGCATCTGTCAGCTGCATTACACGGGCTGCAATGACCTTGAATCCGCCCTTCTCCAGGTGCGCGATGATCTGCCCTGCTTTTCCGGACGCGAATGCGTCCGGCTTGATGATCGTAAGTGTGCGATTACCAGCCATCTCTGAACTAGCTCCTTATGCGTGATTTGAGGAGCTCGACGACGTCTATGGGACGCTTCGCGACGCCGAGTCCGTTTTCTTCGAATGCCTGCATTTTTTCCGCGGCTGTGCCCGCGGATCCTGAAATGATCGCGCCCGCGTGACCCATCCGGCGTCCCGGCGGCGCTGTCTGTCCGGCAATGAAGCCGACCACCGGCTTGGACATCTTCTCCTTCACGAACACGGCCGCTTCCTGCTCGTCCGTTCCACCGATCTCGCCGATCATGACGACAGCCGTCGTTTCGGGATCCTTCTCGAATGCATCGAGGCAGTCGATGAAGTTGGTGCCATTGATGGGATCGCCGCCGATTCCAACACAGGTGGTCTGACCCATCTTGGCCCGGGTCATCTGATCGACCACTTCATAGGTCAGAGTTCCCGAGCGGCTGACGAGCCCGATGTTGCCGGGTGTGCAGATCCTGCCCGGAATGATGCCGACCTTGGATTTTCCCGGGGAGATGAGCCCCGGACAGTTTGGACCGAGCAGCCGCGAGCCCTTCTCCTTTACGAAGGGATAAACCCGGGTCATGTCGAGTACGGGCACCCCTTCAGTGATGCATACAATGAATGCAATTCCAGCGTCCGCCGCTTCCATCATGGCATCCGCCGCGAACATGGGCGGCACGTAAATGACTGTGCAGTTTGCGCCCGTTTCCTTCACCGCGTCCGCAACCGTATCGAATATTGGAACCTTGCTCTCGAACGTCTGCCCGCCCTTTCCGGGCGTCACTCCCGCGACGACGTTCGTGCCGTACTCGATCATCTGCTTCGCGTGGAATGATCCGTCGCGACCGGTAATTCCCTGAATCAGGAGCCTGGTGTTCTTGTCGATGAAGATGCTCACGCGGCCTTTCCTCCCGTGGCGAGTGCCACGACCTTCTGCACCGCTTCATCCATGTTCGTCATGGCGGAAAAGCCGTTCTCGGTAAGAATCTTCACTGCGATCTCTTCGTTAGTGCCCGTGAGGCGTATGACTATTGGAACCTTGAGCGGATTCTGCTTTGTCGCGGTGACGATTCCGTTGGCAACGTCATCGGTGCGCGTGATTCCGCCGAAAATGTTGAAGAGAATCGCCTTCACGTTCGGGTCGCTGGTGATGATCCGCAGAGCGTTTACTACCTTCTCCGGGTTCGAGGAGCCGCCGATGTCCAGGAAGTTTGCGGGATCGCCGCCGTAGTACTTCACCAGATCCATCGTTGCCATCGCCAGCCCTGCACCGTTCACGACACAGCCCACGTTGCCGTCGAGCTTGATGAATGTGAGGTTGGCCTTGCGGGCATCCACTTCGCTCGGAGCTTCACTGCTTTCGTCGCGCAGCGCTTCGATCTCGGGAAGGCGGTCCAGCTCATTGTCATCGATGACCATCTTGGCATCGAGCGCAACCACTTCACCTTCAGGAGTTGTCACCAGCGGGTTGATTTCCGCGAGCGAAGCACCGCTCTGCACGAAGGCGGCGTACAGGTTCTGAAGAATCTTTGCCGTCGCCCGCACCTGCTTGATGTCCTTGTACAGGAAGAAGGCGAGCTGCATGGCCTCGTAACCGCGGAGGCCATATCGGGGATCGACCGGGTGCTTGAGAAGCTTCTCCGGAGTCTTGGCTGCGACTTCCTCGATGTCGATTCCACCGGCAGGACTGACCATGAAGACGGCCTTCTTGGAAGCCCGGTCCACGATGATGCCCACATAGGCTTCGGTGACAATGTCAGCGGCCGGCGTCACAAGCACGCGCTGCACGGGGAGATCCTTGATTGTCAGCTTGAGAATCTTTTCGGCCACTTCGCGCGCCTCGGCGGGCGACTTCGCGAGCTTTACTCCGCCCGCCTTACCCCGTCCGCCGGCGTGAACCTGCGCCTTGACGACGACAGTTCCGCCGAATTTCGCGGCAATCTTCTCCGCTTCCGCAGCAGTCGTCGCAACTTCGCCCGGCGGAATTGGAATTCCCTGCCGGCGAAAAATTTCCTTCGCCTGATATTCGTGAATATTCACAGCCACTCCAGTGGCAAAACGGTTTTGTTTGAGAACTCAATGTAAACAAGCATGTTCAGTAGCGGCACCGCCGCTCACTCACTTGCGCGGCTGCGATACCAGCATGCCGAGCGTATCGAAGGTTGCTCCGAAGGTGGCCAGATCCCCCGCAGACAGCGCCGCACGCATCCTGTTGTACAGGACAGTCGCCCTCGCCCTGAATGTTGAGTCGGTTGAGGGCACCTGAGGCTCGACCAGCTCGCCGTTGGCTGAGGGGGGCGCACTGCTCAGTTCGCGTTTCCAGCTCTGGGAGCCCGTGGCGAACAGGCCGGGGTACCTGGCTATCCACGCTCTTGTCACCGGGTCCAGTATCTCCGCGGGAAAAAACGTCGTGCGGCCGGTGGTTGAGTGAACAACCGCCGTCGCGGCGTGGCGAAAATATGACCGGTCCGCGCCCGCAACTCTGTAATGCGCGCTCAATGGATAGAAGTTCGATGCCGAGTACAACTCGATGGACCAGTATAGTGTGTCGCCGCGAAAGAGGGGGGCCGTATAGCTGCCCTGCGCAAAAACGGGAGCGAGCGCGCTGACTCGGGCCCGAACGTCTCTTGTTCCCACCAGCTTCGCGTTGCGGGGAAGATTTCCCGAGACAAGCGACATGTCCTGCTGGCTCCACGCGTGTGCCAGCCGGCGAATGCCGCCCGGCAAGCCTGGCGCAGCCACGATGTTCAGCGAGTCGCCTACGATCACGGCTCCCTGCGCGCCTGGATAGACCAGCGAGCCCGCATACCGGGAGGCAATCACCCGGGCGACGGAGGAGTCGGTGCTCGATGCCGGCGGAGGGATCTCCTCAGGGGGAATGATGCGCCCCTCGATTCCGTATGCACGCCTCGTGAATGCGTCGCGTGTCTGGAGATAGGGAACGTCCCGCAGGCGCTGAAGCGCGGCCGGAGCGGCCTGACGAAAGAGGAACGGAAGCACCTTGAGGCCAGAGATGGAGATTACCATCACGGCGGTGACTGCAAGAAAACTCGTCCTGAGCTGACCACTCCAGCCGGCGAGCAGAATGAGGCCAGCTGCCGCTGCGGTGCCGATGGCGAGAAAGAGATATGTCGGAGCGAGCCACCGGTGATCGACGTATGAAAAAGCGCCCGATGGTCCGCTCCCGCGAACAAGAAGTGCGTACGCGTCGAGCCTGTAGCTCCAGGCAAGCAGAAGCAGCGCAAGAGTTCCAAGAACCGTGATGTGGCGGCGAGCGTACACCGACACCTGCAGGCGTCCGCGATACCAGCGCAGGCCGGGAGTGAGCGAGTACAGTCCGACTACCAGCGCGGTGACCGTTGAAACCAGCGCAATGGTCCAGAGATAGAGAGCCTTCTCTAGCGGCATCCACCCGACATAAAAGCCGATGTCGATGTTGTAGTAGGGATCGGCCTCACCGAAGCTCAATCCCGAACGGGCGAGTCCCAGAAGGGTCCAGTTGGGGGCACCGAATGCGAGAAGGAGCCCGACCGTCACTGAAAGCGCGATGACAACCCGATAGAGATACCGGCTTGGTACTGCCTCCCCTATCTCGACGTTGCCGATCTTTCTTGGCAGGGCGAGTGACACAATGCTCCGCCTTATCGCAGCGAGATTCAGGAACGCGAAGAGGGCGGCAAATGTCCCCAGACCCAGTCGCAACAGGGTAATATCGCGCAGACGCTCGAACCATACAGGCGCTGCTCCGAGCGAATTGAACCAGGTGTATTGTCCGTAAAGAACCGCGGCAACGCGTCCCGTTATGAGTGCCGCGGCAAGGATACCAACCGCGATTGCTACGCGGCGGCCCCGGGTCATCCTACAGCTATGCCCTGCTCCGTGAGCCAGCCTTCCATTTCTGCGCGGATCTGGGCCAGGTGTTCTGCGGTCCTGGCCTCGAAGCGCATTACGAGAACCGGCTGCGTGTTGGATGCGCGGATAAGCCCCCATCCGTCGCCGAAAAGAACACGCACTCCGTCAACATCGATTACATCGTGTTTTGCACTGAAGTGCCTGGTCGCTGCCTCGACGATCCCGAACTTCACGTCATCCGGGCAGTCCACGCGAATCTCCGGTGTCGAAACGAAGCGCGGAACGTCGGCAAGCATTTCGTGGACGCTCTTTCCTGCGTTGGCCACGATCCGAAGCAGTCTCGCGGCCCCGTAGAGCGCGTCGTCGAAGCCGTAGAATCCTTCACCGAAGAACATGTGCCCGGACATCTCACCAGCGATCGGGGCGTGCGTCTCGTGCATCTTTTCTTCGATGAGGGAGTGGCCCGTCTTCCACATGACAGGGACTCCGCCGGCCTTGGTGATCTCCTCGGGAAGCGCCTGGGAACACTTCACGTCGAAGATGATCGACTGGCCCTTGCCTGTTCGCTCCAGCACGTCGCGCGCATACAGGATGAGGATGTGATCGCCCCAGATGATGTCGCCTTCGTTGTCGATCACACCTATGCGGTCGGCGTCGCCGTCCAGCGCTATTCCGATATCGGCGCGCTCGCGTGCAACGGCAGCGATGATGTCCTTCAGGTTCGCTTCGACCGTTGGATCGGGATGGTGATTGGGGAAAGTCCCGTCACTCTCGCAGAACAGGCAGGTGGCGTTGACCCCCAGTCTCTTCATGAGCTGCGGTGCTACGAGTGCACCAGCGCCATTTCCACAATCGATTACGACCTTCAGATCCCCGGCAATCGGGCCAATGCGCGCAACGACGTCGTCGATGTACCGCTCGATGACTTCCTGCTTCTGGACGGTTCCAGCCCCATCAGGAAAGACTCCCGCACTGATCAGGTCGTACATGTGCTGGATCTGCTTTCCATAAATGGAATTCTTGCCCACGCCCAGCTTGAAGCCGTTGTACTCGGGCGGATTGTGCGACCCCGTTATCTGGATGCCGCCCACCACGTCGAGATTGTGCTGTGCCCAATAGGCCAGCGGCGTAGGAACCACGCCAATGTCGATTACATCGAGACCGGATTCAGTGAGCCCGCGGAGCAGCGCCTCATGCAGCGCGTTTCCACTCGGGCGATTGTCCCTCCCGACGGCGATGGATCCCTTCACCCCGGCTTCCGCGAGAAATGCGGCGTAGGCGCGGCCGATGAAGTACGCTACCTCCGGTGTTAGATCCTTTCCTGTGACCCCGCGGATGTCGTATTCGCGAAAAATTGCTCGGGAGATGGACATCTTGTATGCGGCCTAGGGTGCGGGAATGGTTGCAGCTACTGAACCGGATGGAAGTGCGGGTGCTGGAGGAGGCGACGATGCGCGATTTGCACGGGTCCAGTCCACGATTGGATTCGGATAGACACCGAACACAAGGATCAGGACTGCGGCCGCCGCGATGACCGCCTTCGTCCACCCGCCAATCACCGCGTGTGTATCCACATTCACGGGTCTCGGCTTCATGAACATCACCATCACCACGTACAGATAGTAGCCGGCCGAGATAACGCTCGTCAGAACCAGCAGCACCGCGAGAATCGTCTGGGGCGTGTCGGCTCGGAGCGCTTCCTGGAGGATGAACCACTTGGCAAAGAAACCCATTCCGCCGAAAATCGGGAAGCCGAGCAGCGCCAGCATGAAGACGGCCATGGCCGATGCAATCCAGGGGTGCACACTCCACAGTCCAGCGTAGTCGTCTATCTCCATTCGGTTCTCGCCGCGCTCGCCCAGAGCGACGATGACGGCGAACGCGCCGAAGGTCGCGATCGTGTAGGCGAACAGATAGAACATGAACGCGGACGTGGCCGCACTATTTCCGATGGCGACAGCCACGAGGATATAGCCGGCGTGGGCGATGCTCGAGTAAGCGAGCATGCGCTTGATGTTCTTCTGTGCCAGCGCAACCAGGTTGCCGACGACCATCGTGAACACTGCAAGCCACCATACCGGCCCGTGCCACAGCTCCGACACGCCGGGAAATGCTTCCAGCCAGATTCGCAGGAACGTGGCGAACGCCGCCGCCTTGACCGCTGCCGCCATGTACGCAGTCACGGGGGTTGGTGCGCCTTCATAGACGTCGGGTGCCCACATGTGGAAGGGCGCAGCCGCGACCTTGAAGCCAAAGCCAATCAGGAGGAGCGCAATGCCGATGATGAGCATGGGGTTGGACACGAGCTGAAGCTGCTGAACGCGCGCGCCAATCTCGGCAAAGTTCGTCGCTCCCGTCGCTCCATAAACGAGCGCAATTCCGTACAGCAGAAATCCGGTCGAGAACGCGCCGAGCAGGAAGTACTTCAGCGCTCCTTCAGCTGCCCGCTCGCTCCTGCGGTTCAGTCCGGCAAGCACATATACCGCGATCGACATAAGCTCGATGCCGAGAAACACGATCATGAGATCGCGTGCCGCGGCGAGCATCATCATGCCTGAGGTCGCAAACAAGAGCAGGACGTGCGACTCGGGGGTGTGGATTCCTTCCCTGCCGTTGTAGTCCAGAGACAGAGCGATGGTTGCAATCGTGGCGACGAGGAAAAGGATATCGACAGTCCACCGGTATCCATCCACGGCAACGACGCCGCCCGTCGAGCTGAAACCCTGCGTCAGGTAGTAGATGCACAGCCCGATGACAGCGACGCACAGCAGAATGCTTCCCTTGCCTACGGCGCGCTGGTGCGCGTCACTTTCCTTCTTCCACGCGCCCCAGAGCAGCAGCACCATCGCACCGCCCATGAGCAGCAGATCGGGGCCGAGCGCGGCCATGAGGTCCGCAGGCTTCGAGAGATCGAAAATCACTTCGCGCCCTCCGTCGTTACAACGCGCGGTGCCGAGCCTGCATTGACCTGATCAATCACCATTTGTGCCGAAGTTTCCATTCTGCGCAGAACCGGAGCGGGATAGACGCCAAGCCAGATGATGACAGCGATGAAGGGCACCAGCAGTCCGATCTCGCGCCAGTTCAGATCCGGGATGTGCTCATTCTCTTTCTTGTCGAGCGGATTGAAGAGAATTCGCTGGATGGCCCAGAGCAGATAGGCAGCCGCGAAGATCACGCCGGTCGCCGCAATTGTCGTCAGCACCGGATAGCCCTCGAACGACCCGATCAGAACCAGGAACTCTCCGATAAAGCCGTTCGTTCCCGGCAGCCCGATGCTGCTCAGCGACACGAAGGTGAGTAGCGCCGCAAACATAGGCACGACACGCGCAATCCCACCGTAACTGGCAATCATGCGAGAGTGCTTCCTCTCATAGATCATCCCTATGAGCAGGAACAGCGCACCCGTGGAAATTCCATGATTGATCATGATCATCATCGCGCCCTGCACGCTCTGCAGCGTGAGTGCAAAGATCCCGAGCATCACGAAGCCAAGGTGGCTGACCGACGAATACGCTACGAGCTTCTTGAAGTCCGGCTGCACCATGGCGACGAGTGCGCCGTAAATGATTCCGATTACCGCCAGTACCAGGATGATCCCGCGTACCGTTGGATTCATCGCCGCGCCCGGAAAGAGCGGGAGGGCGAACCTGAGGAAGCCGAACGTTCCCATCTTCAGCATGATGCCGGCGAGGATCACCGAGCCGGCGGTAGGCGCCTCGACGTGCGCGTCAGGCAGCCATGTGTGGAACGGGAACATGGGGACCTTCACTGCGAACGCCAGGAAAAACGCGGAGAAGAGCCACAGAGCTGCCGAGCCGGTCACGGCGCCGTTTTGCAGAAGATTGTCGTAGCTGAAATTCGGGACGCCGCCGGATCCTGCCTTGATTCCCAGGTAGATGATCGCCACGAGCATCAGCAGCGAAGGCAGCATCGTATAGATGAAGAACTTGAGGCTCGCGTAGATGCGGCGCTCCCCGCCCCAGATGCCGATGATGAAGTACATGGGGACAAGCATCACTTCCCACATCACATAGAACAGGAACAGGTCGCGCGCGAGAAAGACCCCGAGCATGCCCGTGGTCAGGATCAGCAGAAGAGCAAGGTATGTATGGATCTTGGTCTTTACGCTGGTCCACCCACCGAGCACTGTCAGCGGCATGATGAAGGTTGTGAGCAGCACCATCATCAGTGAGATGCCGTCCACGCCAAGCGTGAACCGGATTCCCCACGAGGGAATCCACGCAGCATCGACCGGTGCCTGCCATGCACGTGAAGCAGGATCGAATGACCACCAGAGGCCAGCCGAAACGAGGAACTCGAGCGTGAATACAGCCAGCGCTGTATAGCGGGCCGACTTGCTGGTGTCCGCTTCGTCCCGGCCCTTTCCGGTACCCAGTGCGAGAAGAATCCCGGCCCCGACCAGCGGGATGATAAGGAGCGCCGGAAGCACCCAGTTGTTGTAGCCGATAGACATCAGGAATTCTTTCATTGTCTATCTCAGGGTGAATGCGCCAATGATTACCAACACGCCCGCCACCAGTGCCCATGCGTAAGTGCCCGCGCTTCCGGTCTGGAAGCGTGATCCTATCCATCCGAAACCGCGTGCGAGGGACGCAAGTCCGTTCACGAAGAATCCATCGATAAGGTTCGCATCCACGCCCTTCCAGAGAACTGTGCGCGAGAGTGCGACCGTAGGCTCGATGACGCCTGCATCATATGCCTCGTCCACATAGTACTTGTTGAGGAGCACGCGCTCGATTCCCTGCTCCGCAGGCGAGGCCGCTTTGGTCTTCAGGTTCGCCGGCTTGAGCTTCCAGAAGGCGAATGCGATTCCAAGCACTGCGATCGCAACTGCGGCGCCCACAAGCATCCCCTCGGTACCAGCCGAGAGGTGATGTTCCCCTGCACCCGCGATCTTCGCGGTCGAGTTGGCGACAACCGGCTCGAGCCAGTGATCGAGTACATGCCCCGCTCCCACAGGGAACAGGTTCGTGAAGAACGCCGGCAGGTTCAGCCATCCACCGAACGCACTGGCGACTGCCAGCACAATCAGCGGAATCGTCATGACCCACGGCGCTTCCTTCAGGTGGGAACGCTCTGAATCACCCGTCCGATTGGGACCGTGGAAGGTGTAAAGCATCATGCGGGTCATGTAGATCGCAGTGAGCAGCGCTGTTGCGAGGCCGAGGAAGTACAGCGCATACAGCAGCGTGCTTCCCGGAATTCCCAGCCATGTCGCGTCCGCAAGCGTGGACGACTGTGCGCGCTGGAACACGAGCCCCAGTATCTCGTCCTTTGAGAAGAAACCCGCGAAGGGCGGAACTCCCGCGATCGCCAGCGTGGCAATCCACATCAGCACCCATGTGATCGGCATGAATTTCTTCAGGCCGCCCATGTTGCGCATGTCCTGCGCATCCTCATGGCTTCCGGTATGGTGATAGGCCGCGTGCATTGCGTAGATGACGGAGCCGGATCCAAGGAACAGGAGCGCCTTGAAGAAAGCGTGCGTGACCAGGTGGAAGACGCCGGCGACATATGCTCCGGTGCCCACTGCGACGAACATGTAGCCCAGCTGGGAGACGGTCGAGTACGCGAGCACCTTCTTGATGTCCCACTGCTTGAGGCCAATGGTCGCGGCAAAGAGCGCCGTAAGCCCGCCGATTACCGCCACCGTAAGACTCGCGACCGGTGACAGTGCGAAAAGGAAGGAGCTGCGTGCAATCAGGTACACGCCGGCGGTAACCATCGTCGCCGCATGGATGAGTGCAGACACCGGCGTGGGGCCTGCCATTGCATCAGGAAGCCAGATATACAGCGGGATCTGCGCGCTCTTGCCTGTGCAGCCAAGAAAGATGAACAGGCAGATCGTCGTGATAATCGCGGCACCGATCGGCACCGCCGCGGTCGCGGCCGCCACTCCGACGAAATCCAGCGACTTGAAGTTCACGTACAGCAGGAACATCGCGATCAGGAAGCCGAAATCGCCGATTCGATTGACGATGAACGCCTTCTTTCCCGCGTCCGCATTGGCCTTGTCAGAGAACCAGAATCCGATCAGCAGATAGGAGCAGAGCCCGACACCCTCCCATCCTACGAACAGGACCGGATAGTTGGCGCCCAGGACCAGCACGAGCATGAAGAACACAAAGAGATTCAGGTACGCGAAATACCGCGGGTAGCCTGGATCATCCTGCATGTAGCCGACGCTGAAGATGTGAATCAGCGCGCCAACGCCCGTTATCACCAGCACCATCAGCATGGACAGCTGGTCGAGCTGGAAGGCGGCATCGATGCCAAGATCGCCAACCGGCATCCAGCTGAAATAGCTCTGGATGAAGGGGGCGTGCACCTCAGCGCCGGTCATCGCGCGGAATATCATCAGCGCGAGCGCGAAGGAAGCGAGGAGAACTCCCGGCCCGACGATGCTTACTATGGGAGCGAAGCGATGCCGCTTCACCGCATGGTGATCGTCTCCGTGCGCACCAGCCTGCTCTGCATGGGAGATGGCGGCGGCATCATGTGCCTCGCTGCCGACAGTTCCGTGAGCGCCGTGCTCGTCGCTCGGGTCGCGCGGGCCGATCTCAGCGGCGCCGAAAACCGAAAGCGCGCCGTTGATCAGGAAGCCGAGAAGCGGCAGGAGCGGAAGAAGCCACATCCACTGAGCCGCAGTGTCCTGGAGCGGATGCACAGTCGTTACTGCATGCTGTAGCAGCATCATCCTCTCAGCAGGTTGATGTTACGAAGGTCAACCGACTGCCGGTGACGGTAAATGGCGATGATGATTGCAAGCCCGACGGCGGCTTCGGCAGCGGCCACGGTCATCACGAATACCACGAACACCTGGCCTGACGCCCCGTAAACCCGTGAGAGGGCCACGAATGTCAGGTTCACCGCATTGAGCATGAGCTCGATGCACATGAAGATGATGATGGCATTCCGGCGCGTAAGCACACCAATCACGCCGATGGTGAAGAGCGCCGCGGACAGCGCAAGTGATTCAGCGAGCATCGCGTTCCCTCCGGCGGCCAAGGACGACGGCGCCAGCAATTGCAACGAGCAGAAGGACGCTCGTAAGCTCGAATGCGAGCAGATAGTCAGTGAAGAGCGAGCGCGAGATCGATCCGATTGCGCCGTACTTGTCTACCTGGGCACTGGCGCTGTTCGCAGGCACGATCAGCTCGCGCGGAACCTTCGCGTTTGCAAGCATGCCAATCTCGACCAGCAGCAACAGGCCGAGCGCCGCAGCGCCGATCTTGCCCCACTTCGGACGCGCATCCATGATCTCGCTCGGATGGCCGAGATTGAGGAGCATGACCACGAACAGGAACACGACCATGATCGCGCCGGCATAGACGAGAATCTGAATGGCTCCAATGAAGGGAGCATCGAGCATCACGTACAGGACGGCCAGCGAAAACATCGTATTCACCAGCCAGAGCGCCGCGGTTACCGGGCTCTTGCGCGTGACGAAGGCGATCGCCGACGCGAGTGCAATCACGCCGAACAGGTAAAAATGGAACGTGTAGATGAGTGGATAATTATCCTGCATCACTGGCCTTTCGGGTCTTCCGGGTCCCACATCTCGCTGACCGGATGTGTCTGCGCCATCAGGCGCTCGAGGTCGTACACAAACCCATCGCGACTGTATTCCGCGTTCTCGTAGTGACGCCCTACGTGAATTGCCTCTTCAGGGCAGACTTCCTGGCAGTAGCCGCAGAAGATGCAGCGGAACTCGTCAATCTCGAAAATCAGCGGGTAACGGTTTCCATTCTCGTCCTCGCCCGGAACCAGCTTGATGCAGTTCGGCGGACACACTGTCGGGCACAGGCCGCAGGCGACACACTTTGCCTTGCCATCTTCAGTGGTCAGCATCCGGTGCGTTCCCCGCCAGCGCGGAGAGATCTGCCATTTCTCCTCGGGGTACTGAATGGTGACCTTGTGCGGATTCACCATGTGCTTGAAGGTCACCGCCATTCCCTTGAGGGTCGAGCGGAGATAGCTAACCTGGTCGATCGGCCGGTCGAGAACCTTGACGTTGATACCCATTAAGCCTGCACCTCTGAAGCGACCGATGAGCGCACGCTGCGCGCGCGAAGTTTGTTCACGTTCTTCTTGTCCATTCGTCCGTACGCCGGACTGATGATCCTGCCGCGGTCCAGCACCGCGGCGAGCAGGACGACGATGATCAGGTTGAGCGCGCCAAGGATCGCCGAGTGCATGGCACCGCGATGAATTCCGGCTGCATCGAGGCCGAGGATCACTATGGCCATCACCACGATGTATCCAAGCGCGGCGGGCAGCATGATCTTCCAGCCGAGCGACATGAGCTGGTCATAACGGAAGCGCGGAAGTGTCCAGCGCACCCACATGAACACGAAGACGAAGAAGAGCGTCTTCAGCCCGAAAATCCCGATGGACAGCAGCGAGAGCCAGACGCTGTACGGGCCGATGTTGTCGCGGCCGGTGAACGGAACATCCCATCCCCCGAAGAACAGTGTTGCCATCAGCGCGCTCGCCGTCACCATGTTCGCATACTCAGCGATGAAAAAGAGCGAGAACTTCATTGCGCTGTACTCGGTGTGGTAACCGGCAATCAGCTCGGACTCTGCTTCCGGGAGGTCGAATGGAAGGCGATTCGTCTCGGCAAAGGCGGCGATCATGAAGATGAGGGCCGCAAGCGTGAGGTTCACTACATTCCAGCCGCCATACGCCTGCTGGTTGATTATGCTGCCGAGAGTCACGTTACCGGCCAGCAGCAGCACTGGAATCGTGGAAAGCCCCAGCGAAATCTCGTATGAGATCATCTGCGCGCTGGACCGGAGACCACCGAGCAGTGCGTACTTGTTGTTGGAAGACCACCCGGCCAGCACGATTCCGTAAACGCCCAGCGACGACACCGCCAGAATGAAGAGGAATCCGACTGGAATATCGGCTACGACCAGGTCGATCCTTCCCCACCGCGTGGGCATCGGAGCGCCGAACGGAATAACCGCCCATGTGGTAAGGGCAGGAATGAATGACAGAATTGGCGCGAGAATGAAGAGCGGCTTGTAGGCGGCGTCGGGGTAAGTCTCTTCCTTCATGAAGTTCTTGACGCCGTCCGCGGCCGGCTGGAGCAGTCCCCCTGGCCCGACGCGATTGGGACCGTGACGGTCCTGAATCCACGCAGAAATTTTCCGCTCTGCGAGAGTCAGCAGCGCAACGCCAACCATGTACAGGGTAAAACCGATGATCATCTTCACGATGGTAGCAGTGAAGAACACTGCATCGCTCGTAGGCGGCGCGTTTCTGTCAACAACGGTCTGAAGGAACAGGACCGGATTGATCATGCGGCCCCCACGGGCTGGCTGCTCAGCACGGGAAGTCCCTTGAAGCCGAGAGTCTCATAGTTGAGCCCGGCAAAGTCCGCCTTGTCCCTGCTGAGTTCCGCAAACACTTCGGAGGGAAGGAAGAAGGCGTTTTGCAGTCCCAGCGCACCCAGCAGGTCGCCAAGAACCAGCCAGCTCGGACGCGCGAGTCCCGGCGCGGCCTTGGCCTGCGTGAACCGCTGCACCCGTCCCCTGATATTCGTGAACGTGCCCTCTTCTTCCGCGAAATTCGTGATCGGGAGAACAACATCCGCATTCGCGGCAGAAGCGGGCAGAGTCGTTCCGATTACGATCACGGCCGAGGCAGCCTTGAGTTCCGACGGATCGATTCCCACAAGCCGATCATCGGCGATGACGAGTACGTCCCCGCTGTACAATCCGTCGAGCACATGTTCGTTGCGGCGGAACCCAAGCAGCTCGGCACCATTCACGTTGGCTGCGCGGTCACGCCTCAGTGCCAGATCCTCGACACCAGGAAGCGGCGCCTCGTCACCCACGGGAACAGTGAAGGAGCCGGAACCGCCATTTTCCTTGATCAGTTTGCTGAGCAGGTAAAGCGATTCGTTCGAGAGCATGGGAGAGGCGGCCACGAACACACGCTTGCCCTTGAGCAGGCTCGCAGCTGCGTTGATGGCGATTTCCCACTCGACCGTTGCCAGCGATCCGCCGTGCGAAACCATCGGCTGCTCGACGCGATCCTGCTCGTTGATCCAGCGGTAGTTAAGCCGTCCATAGTCGCACATGAAGAACTTGTTCACTTCCTCATTGGGACGCGGGCGCATGCGGACAACATTGTTCTCGCGAGTCTCGATGATGGTGTTGCAGCCCTGAGTGCAGTTCGGGCAGATGGATGCGGCGCGATCCAGCTCCCACGCACGTGCCTTGTTCAGGAAGTCCTTGGAGAGCAGCGCACCGACCGGGCAGAGGTCGATGACATTCGCCGCCCACGGATGTGTGAGATCCTGACCTTCGAATTTGCCAATGAGCGCGCGGTCTCCGCGCTCGCTCACGTTCAGCACCGGGTCATGCGCCACATCGTTCATGAAGCGCACACAGCGCGTGCAGAGAATGCACCGGTTGGGCACGTACACGACGTCGCCGCCGAAATCCTCAACCGGGTTGAACCGCTTGGGCTCCCTGTATCGCGAGTCCTTGCGGCCTTCCTGGTAGGTGTAGTCCTGAAGCTCGCACTCGCCGGACTGATCGCAGATCGGGCAGTCTAGCGGATGGTTGATCAGCAGAAACTCGAGTACGCCCTTTCGTGCTTCCAGCGTCTTCTCGGAATGCACATGCACAACCTGCCCGTCGGCCACCGAAGTCGCGCACGACGCCGCAAGCTTGGGAGCCTTCTCGACTTCCACCAGGCACATGCGGCACACACCCGCGACAGGAAGTCCGGGGTGATAGCAGTAGTGCGGAATAAGAATGCCGGCGACCTTCGCAGCCTCGAGGATGGAGGTTCCCTCGGGTACGGTGACGCTCCTGCCTTCGATAGTGAGCGTTATCATCTTTACGTCTGCCATTACGCGACCGCCGCCATCACAGGGTGAACGCGCTTGCCGGTAATGAGGGACTCGAACTCGTGCCGGAATTTCCTGATCCCGGATACCACGGGTGTCGCGCATGAATCGCTCAGGACGCAGATAGTCGTCCCCGTCATGTTCTCGGCGAGACTCATCAGCGTATCGAGATCCTCCATCGTTCCCTGGCCATCGCGAATGCGCTCGAGAATCTTCGTAGTCCAGGCAGTGCCTTCCCGACATTGCGTGCACTGTGCACAGCTCTCGTGCGCAAAAAACCGCGCGAGCCGGGCGATCTGCTTCACCATGGACTGTGCGTCGTCGATTACGATTACTCCGCCCGATCCGAGCATGGAGCCGCCTGCAATGAAACCTTCGTAATCCATCAGAGTCCCTTCAGCCTCTTCCATTGTCTGGATCGGAACCGACGCGCCACCGGGAATCACTGCCTTGAACTTGCGGCCGTCGAGCGGGCCGCCACACAGGTCGTACAGGAAGTCCTTGAAGGGAAATCCTAGGACGACCTCATAGTTGCCGGGCTTTTTGACGTTACCGCATACGGAAAAGAGCTTGGTGCCCGTGCTCTTGGGGTTGGACAGCGACAACCCCTTGTACCATGCTGCGCCCTGGTTCAGGATTTCCGGAACAGCCGCGAGCGTTTCCACGTTGTTGATTGTCGTCGGCATGCCGAAGAGACCGGAGACAGCAGGAAATGGCGGCTTGATCCGCGGGTTGCCGCGGCGGCCTTCGAGCGAGTTCATGAGCGCCGTTTCTTCACCGCAGATGTACGCGCCCGCGCCGCGATGCACATGGACGTCGATGCGCTTGCCCTTTCCCATTGCATTCGCGCCCAGAATTCCCGCAGCGTACGCTTCCTTCACCGCCTGCTCCATCCAGTAGATGGGCTCGGTGAACTCGCCGCGGATGTATATGTACGCGGTCTCCGCACCAATCGCATAGGCGCCGATCGCGCACCCTTCGATGAGAGCGTGCGGCGTCCAGCGCATGATCTCGCGATCCTTGAACGTCCCGGGCTCGGATTCGTCGGCATTGCAGCACAGATAGTGCGGCTTGCCGTCGTCGAGCTTCATGAACGACCACTTCATGCCGGTCGGGAATCCCGCGCCTCCGCGTCCGCGAAGTCCCGACTCCTTCACGATGTTGACGATCTCGGTCGGCGACATGCCAAGTGCCATTTCCATGGCCTTGTAGCCACCGCGCTTTTTCCAGCTCTCGAGGCCGCGGGCTTCGGCGTCACCGAAATACCTGGACAGTACCGGCGTCTCGCGTTCGTGGATTGGATGCGGAAATCCCATTATGCGAGCCCCGCGAGTATCTGTGGGACTTTTTCTGGAGTCACGGATTCAATGAAGTCTTCGTTGATCATGATCGGTGTCGCGAAACCGCAGGCACCGAGGCACTCGACCTCGATGACGGTGAACCTGCCATCGGGCGACGTGACACCAAGCTCACCGGTGCCCGTGTGCTGCAGCAGCGCTCTCACGGTATCCTCGGCGCCACACATTCCGCATGGCGAAGTGGTGCACACCTGGATGAAATATTTTCCAACCGGGTGCTGGTGATACATCGTGTAGAAAGTCACCACGCCCTTCACGTATGCCGGCGTGAGGTCGAGCAGTTCCGACACTTCAGCCATCGAATCCTCGCTCACCCATCCGCGCTCGCGCTGGACGATCCAGAGAGCGGGCAGGAGCGCCGCCATCTTGGTCGGGTAGCGCGACAGCAGTGTGTCGAGCTCGGAACGGGCCGCACCCGTGAACACAGCCACGTGAGGCTCGTGTGCATGGGAGTCGTGCGAAGACAGGTCCGGCGAGGAGTGGCCGCCCATCGCGCCCTTTTCATCGGACCCGATCATCGGTCGATCTCTCCCATGACAATGTCGATGCTGGCGTTGATGGCGATCACGTCGGACAGCAGGTGGCCTTCCACCATCTTTGGAATCGCGGACAGGTTGACGAACGAAGGCGGGCGAATTCTCCACCGCACAGGCTTCGACGTGCCGTCCGATACCATATAGTAGCCCTTCTCTCCCTTCGGACTCTCGCAGGCGACGTAGGCTTCGCCGACCGGCGGGCGCGGGCCTTCCATAACCTGCTTGAAGTGGTGGATCATCGACTCCATCTCGCTGGTCGCCTTCGACTTCGGCGGAAGAATCACACGGGGATCATCGATGTTGATGGGTCCATCGGGCAGACGGTCTGCCGCCTGCTTGAGAATCAGCACCGACTGCCGCATTTCCTCCATGCGAACCAGGAAGCGATCGTAAACGTCGCCATTGGTGCCGACGGGCACCTCGAAGTCGTAGGTCTCGTAGTCGAGGTACGGAAAGTCCTTCCGAACATCGTATGCGACGCCCGAAGCACGCAGCATCGGTCCGGACAGCCCCCAGTTCACCGCTTCTTCCGACGTCATGACGCCAAGTCCAACAGTGCGGCCAACCCAGATCGCATTCCGCGTAAGCATCCGATCGATTTCATCGATCGTATTCGGGAATGTGCGGATGTAGTGGCGCAGGCCGTCCATCCACCCATTGGGAATGTCGGCTGCGAGTCCGCCGATACGAGTAGCTGAAGGCGTAAGGCGCGCACCAACCCAGCCCTCGATGAGGTTGTAAATGTTCTCCCGTTCCTGGAATGCCCACAGGAAAGGCGTGAACGCTCCGATGTCGATGCAGGTGGTGCCAAGCCAGACGAGATGCGACGCAATTCTCGAGAGTTCGCACGCGATGACTCGGAGGACCTTGCACCGCTCCGTCACCTCGATTCCCCAGAGCTGCTCGGCGTTCATGCAGTACGCGACGTTGTTACCGAGGGCGTTCAGGTAGTCTTCGCGGTCGGTGTACGGGATGATCTGGGAGTAGTTCCGATATTCCCCGGTCTTCTCGAATCCGCAGTGCAGGTAGCCCAGGTGCGGAATGCAGCGCACTACAGTTTCACCGTCGAGCTCCAGAACCAGGCGAAGCACACCGTGCGTCGCAGGGTGCTGAGGCCCGATGTTGATGAGCATGTGATCTCCGGCGAGATCCGGCTCGAGTGCCTCGGGTGCTGCGATCGTAATCGTGCTTCCGTCTTCGCGCGCGGACAGCGGGATGCGCTGGGGCCGGCCC
Source organism: Gemmatimonadota bacterium (assembly GCA_036676795.1). Taxonomy (GTDB): domain Bacteria; phylum Gemmatimonadota; class Gemmatimonadetes; order Gemmatimonadales; family Gemmatimonadaceae; genus UBA4720. The sequence goes on along the minus strand of JAKFCC010000217.1, from coordinate 12,502 downwards.
TGCGCGTCGAGGCCGCTCGTCGAGAGTTCTACTTCAACAGTGCGACGTGACATTATTCGCCCGTCCTCTCGCCCTGGCGCAGCCGCTGGCGCATGTCTTCCGGGATATCCTCGAACGCCGCCGCGACCGACAGCTCTTCCATCGAGTACTTGGCTTCCGGGTTCTGTGCCAGAGCCTGACGCAGCTGCTCGGCGCGGGAAAATCGTCCGCGAATCGGGAAGTCCTTACGCAGCGGATAACCTTCCTTGTACTGCTCCCACATCAGGATGCGGCGCAGGTCGGGATGACCGAGGAACCGGATTCCGAACATGTCGTAGCATTCACGCTCCAGCCAGTCAGCGGTCTTCCAGACATCCCAGACACTGGCAATCTCCAGCGGCTTCTTCTTGTCGAGCCGCGCCTTCAGGCGGAGAAAACGGCGGAATGGCAGGGAGCGAAGATGCCACACCACTTCCATGGGCACTTCAACGTCCCGGTACTCGACCGCGGTGACGTCAACCAGAAAATCGTACTGCTGGGACGGATCGTCATGCAGCCAGCGGGCGATCTCGAGAACGCGCTCCGGATCTACATAAATGGTTGTCGTTCCCCAGATCACTTCGGACGAAACGATGGCGGCGCCGAATTTTTCCTTCAGCGCAGCTGCACTTGGATTCGCAGGGGCGTCCCTGTGCGGAACGCCGTAGGGCGTGACCGGCGTCTGCGTGTCGCCGGCCGCCGTTCCTGGATACACGATCGACATCTTTTCGGTCACAGGGTTGATCGCGTCTGGTTAACGGAATTTCCAAAGGGCTCGGACAGCTCGTTGATGACCGAGGGCGGGATATACAGCTGGCTGGACGGATCCGGCTCCATCTCCTGACGGATGAGTGAGTCTTTCATCCGCTCGTTCATGACTTTTTCCTGAAGCAGTCGGATGCCGTACATCAGGCCTTCCGGTCGCGGTGGGCAGCCTGGAACATAGACGTCCACGGGAATGATGGTGTCGATTCCCTGCACTACGGCGTAATTGTCGAACATGTTGCCTGTGGATGCGCAGGCGCCCATCGAGATGCACCACTTGGGCTGGGGCATCTGCTGCCATATGCGACGGATGATCGGGGCGAGCTTGAACGGAACGCGTCCGGCGCAGATCAGCACGTCGGCCTGCCGGGGCGAGAAGCTCATCCGCTCCATCCCGAAGCGAGCCAGGTCGAAACGGCTTGCTGCCGTGGCCATGAACTCGATGGCACAGCATGCGGTTCCGAAGGGCATCGGCCACAGGGAGTTTGCGCGCCCCCAGTTGACCAGAAAATCCAGGCGTGTCGCAACCCAGCCTTCCTGCGACTGCGGCTGGTAAGAGACAACGCTTCTATCCGGCTGTGCGCTCAATCCCATTGGAGCGCTCCTTTTTTCCATACGTAAATGAAGCCAACCAGCAGAATGAGCATGAATACGAGCATCTCTCCAAGCCCAAAGAAGGAGATGCTGCCTGCGGGGCAGATATTGTTGACCAGGGGCTGCGTGCAGGAGAGCTGTCTATAGTAGACGGCCCAGGGAAACATGAAGACTGTTTCTATGTCGAAAATGATGAAGAGAATCGCGACCATGTAGAACTTGACCGAGAATCTCTCACGTGCGTCTCCCAGCGCCGGGATGCCGGATTCATATGGAGACTGCTTGACGGACGTCGGTCGCCACCTCACCGTGAGCGCCGAGAGCGCGACGATGAGAAGGCCGTTCATTACAACAAAACCGAGTAGAAAAAGAACCGGAAAGTAGGCGCGAGCCATTCAGATTTAGTTCGTGAAATTTTTCACTAGCCTAGCGAGGGGGAATCTATCCGGCACAATTGGCTAATTCAATGACTCTGAATTGGTGGAAAAGATATCTTTTAAGTCGTACATTCCCGCGCGAAAACCACGCCACTCCCCACCGCAACACCCTACCCACACAAATGTCAATTCAATCCGACCGCTGGATTACCCGGATGGCCAAGGAACATGGCATGATCGAGCCCTTCGAGAGCAGCCAGGTTCGCTCCGGAGTCATTTCCTACGGGGTCAGCTCGTACGGCTACGACATGCGCGTCGCGCCACAGTTCAAGATCTTCACCAATGTGATGAATTCGATCATCGACCCGAAAAGCTTCGACCCGAAGTCGTTCGTCGAGTTCGAGGGAGACGTTTGCATTGTGCCGGCCAACTCATTCGCACTGGCATGCTCGGTGGAGTATTTCCGGATCCCGCGCAATGTGGTGACCCTGTGCGTCGGAAAGTCCACCTACGCCCGGTGCGGAATCATCACCAACGTGACGCCCTTCGAGCCGGAGTGGGAGGGGTTCGTCACCCTGGAAATTTCCAACACGACTCCCCTGCCTGCGAAGATCTACGCCAACGAGGGCATTGCGCAGGTAATGTTTTTCAAGGGCGAGGAAGAGCCTGAGGTGTCGTACAAGGACAAGAAGGGCAAGTACCAGGGGCAGGCTGGGGTGACGCTCCCTCGGCTTTAAGAAAACTGCCACTTAAGGACTGCAAGCCAGGAGCAGCTGGCTGGCGGCCGACGGCTCGGGGCTAAGCTATCCGCTGGCCCGAAGCTGCAAGCGCCAGGCGAGCCGCTTCCAGCTTGCAGTTCTTATGTTGTAGTTGGCCCCGCCTTTGCGCCTTGGTTCGGAGCAAACCACAATAAGGGGACGTCACTCGATGAGTAAACGAGACGGGCAGCAGCAGGGACCGCAGGACCACGCGGAAGGCGCACACGGCAGCAAAACCCACCAGGCATTCATTCAGCAGCTGCACTCAGCAGCCAATGCTCCCGCCAAGGATGAGTCGCCCTCTCCAGAATCCAAGACTGAAAAGCACGGCTCGCAGCGCCGGCTGGCCCAGGATCGCCAGCAGCATGACGATGCGGAAAAGAACAGCGAGAAGACCCGTCTCTCCCGTGAGCTGGAACGAGGAAAGATCTCCACCGCTCCAGGCAGCACGACGCGCCGCGGGACTAGCTAGATCATTCCCTTCGCCAGATAGATCAGGGCCGCAGCCACAACTATCGCAACCAGCAACCACAAAATGCCGCCGCGCGACCTCTCCTGAACTACTGGTCCCGGCGGCAAATTGCTTCCCGGTGTTGTCCCGTGACGCGCAATGCCCGGAGTGTCATTGACAGCGTCCGCCCCGCCCAACGCCGCTTCGGCGTCAGAGCTGGCTATTGGACTGTCCAAGTTTTTGTCCATACACTGCCGCGCTGCACCTTGCAGGCCAGCGTTCGTTAATCGGCCGGAGCCGCGGTCGCCGGGATCGCTGTTGCCGAGCCGAGTATGAAATCCCGGTTCATGCGAACTATGGAATCGATGCTGATCTCCTTGGGGCAAGCCTCCTGACACTCACCGAACAGAGTGCAGGCACCGAACTCCTCGATATCCATCTGCTCTACCATGGCCAGCGCCCGCCGATACCGTTCTGGCTGTCCCTGCGGCAGGAGTCCGAGATGGGTGATCTTGGCCGCAGTGAAGAGCGAGGCCGAAGCGTTCGGGCAGGCAGCGACACACGCTCCGCAGCCGATGCAGGCTGCGGCATCCATGGCGCGATCCACGTCCACCTTGGGAACCAGGATCGAATTCGCATCCTGGGCGCCACCCGTCGAAGCGGATATGTATCCCCCCGCCTGAATGATCCGGTCGAATGCGCTGCGATTGACGATGAGATCCTTCACAACCGGGAATGCCCGCGCACGCCAGGGCTCGATCACGATCGTGTCGCCGTCGTTGAAACTGCGCATGTGCAGCTGGCAGGTCGCAGTTCCCTTCTCCGGTCCGTGCGCGACGCCGTTGATCATCAAGCTGCAAGCCCCGCAAATCCCCTCGCGGCAGTCATGATCGAAAGCGATCGGAAGGTCGCCCTTCTCGGTGAGCCGCTCGTTGACGACGTCCAGCATCTCGAGGAACGACATGTCGGGACTGATCCCGGGTACGTCGTACGAAACGAACTGGCCCTTTGCCTCGCGGCTTGCCTGGCGCCACACCTTGAGTGTGAGGTTCACTTGTAGCTCCTCTGTGAGAGCTTCACGTTCTCATAGAGAAGCGGCTCCTTGTTGAGCACATGCGCTGCGTTCTCTCCCGCAAATTCCCATGCGGCCACGTACGCGAACTCAGCGTCGTTGCGGAGAGCCTCTCCGTCGGGCGTCTGATACTCCTCGCGGAAATGCCCACCGCACGACTCCTCGCGATGCAGCGCATCCCGGCACATCAGTTCTGCCAGCTCCATGTAGTCAGCCACTCGTCCCGCGCGTTCCAGAGCCTGATTCAGCTCGCTCGCGCTGCCGGGAACATTGAGATTCTGCCAAAACTCATTCCGAAGCTCGGGAATGCGTACCAGCGCCTCACGAAGCCCGTCGGCGTTCCGCGCCATACCACATTTGTCCCACATCAGCTTTCCAAGCTCTCGGTGGAATGAAGCAACCGTCCGCTTGCCTCTTATGGAAAGAAATCTTCCTGTAAGGTCGGCGATCTTCTTTTCGGCCGCGGCAAACTCCGGGTGCGACTCGTCCACCTTTTCCAGTGAAGCGGAAGCGATGTAGTGTCCGATGGTGTTGGGGATAATGAAGTACCCGTCTGCAAGGCCCTGCATCAGCGCACTCGCACCCAGTCGGTTGGCGCCATGATCCGAGAAATTTGCCTCACCGATTACGTGCAGTCCCGGAATGGTGCTCATCAGGTTGTAGTCAACCCAAAGCCCGCCCATGGTGTAGTGGACCGCTGGGTAGATGCGCATCGGAACCTTGTACGGGTTCTCGTCGGTGATGCGCTCATACATCTCGAAAAGATTTCCGTACCGCTCTCGTATGACGTTCTCGCCGAGACGGTTGATGGCATCCGAGAAATCCAGGTACACGCCCAGGCCGCTTTCGCCGACTCCCCTGCCCTCGTCGCAAACTTCCTTTGCCCCACGGGAGGCAATGTCGCGGGGGGCAAGATTTCCAAAGCTCGGGTACTTCCTCTCCAGATAGTAGTCGCGCTCGTTCTCGGGGATGTCCTGCGGTGACCGTGTGTCGCCCTTCCTGAGCGGCACCCACACCCGTCCGTCATTTCGCAGGGACTCACTCATGAGTGTGAGCTTGGACTGATACTCACCGCTCTGAGGAATGCAGGTCGGATGAATCTGGGTGAAGCAGGGATTAGCGAAGGCAGCGCCACGCTTGTGCGCGCGCCATATCGCTGTCGCGTTGGATCCCTGCGCATTCGTGGACAGATAGAAAATGTTGCCGTATCCGCCGGTGCCCAGCACGACTGCATCCGCAGCATGAGATTCGATTGCGCCGGTAACCAGATCACGGGTCACGATTCCGCGTGCGCGCCCGTTGATCACGACGAGGTCGAGCATCTCGGTGCGGGGAAACATCTTCACTCCGCCCGCGGCGATCTGCCGCTCCAGGGCCTGGTATGCGCCGAGCAGCAGCTGCTGGCCGGTCTGTCCGCGCGCATAGAAGGTACGCGACACCTGCGCACCGCCGAACGAACGGTTGGCGAGGAGTCCGCCATACTCGCGCGCGAAAGGCACGCCCTGCGCCACACACTGGTCGATGATGTTGACGCTTATCTCGGCGAGCCTGTACACATTGGCTTCACGGGCGCGGAAATCACCGCCCTTGATGGTGTCGTAGAAAAGCCTGTGAATGCTGTCGCCGTCGTTCTGGTAGTTCTTTGCTGCGTTGATTCCGCCCTGCGCAGCGATGCTGTGCGCCCGCCGCGGCGAATCCTGGAAGCAGAAACACTTCACCTGATAGCCGAGCTCGCTCAAAGTTGCGGCCGCAGATGCTCCGCCGAGACCCGACCCTACGACTATGACCTTGAACTTCCGCTTGTTGGCCGGGTTCACGAGCTTCATTTCGAACCGGTGCCGGTTCCACTTCTCCGCGAGCGGCCCCGCAGGAATACGCGCGTTCAGTTCGGTCATCTCACTATCCCCACGGCGACAGCGACTGGCACTATCGTGAACGCTGCCCATACGAATGCGGCTACCAGCAGCGCCAGCTTGCGCTTCAGCGGCTGCGGCGATGGCGGCGCGACTCCAAGGGTCTTTGCCGAACTCCACGCGCCATGAAAGAGGTGCAGCCCGAGAAATGCCATGACAAGCACGTAGAACGCGGTCACCCACCATATCCTGAAGGACATGACGACATTGGAGTAAACGTCGGCTGCATTGAACACGCCCGCAGGACGAATAGTGCCGGTCGTAAAGTGCATTATGTGGAGCGGAATGAATACAAGGAGGAGTATTCCGCCGATCCGCATGGAGCGTGATGCCAGCGTGGAGACCTGCGGGTCACGCTTCGCATATCCGACCGGCCGCGCGGACCTGCTCCGCAAGGTCAGCTGGACCGCGGCCACGATATGCAGAAGCACGGCTACGATCAGCGTGATGCGGACGATCCACAAGAGCTCACCGGTGCTCTTCAGGAAATGCGCGTAGGCATTCATCGCCTCCGCGCCCTGAAACACCAGAAGATTGCCTGCGGCGTGCCCGATGACGAAGAGGACACCGATAATGCCGGTGACCCCCATTATCGTCTTCTTCCCGACGCTCGATCCGTAAAAGGAGCGCAGCCTTCCCATTGCGATTAGAGCTTTACTGCAGACATCGGCTCGCGCACTGCATCCGCACTGCGCGTGAGAGCCTCTCTCTCCTCACTCGTGAGCTCGACTTCCAGGATCTTCTCGAGTCCGTTGCGTCCAAGCTTGCATGGAACGCCGAGAAAGAGTCCGTTCATTCCATACTCGCCCTCGAGCCAGGCGGCGCACGGCAGGATGCGGCGCTGGTTGTGCACGATCGCCTCTGCCATCTGGACAGCCGCGGCTGATGGAGCGTAGTACGCGGATCCGGTCTTGAGGAACTTCACGATTTCCGCACCGCCATTCCGCGTCCGGTCCACGATCGCATCGATCTTGTCTTTGGAGAGCAGCTGCGTAATCGGAATGCCGCTCACGCTCGTGTACGACACGAGCGGGACCATGGTATCGCCATGTCCGCCGAGCACCATCGCCTGGATGTCGCGAACCGAGACATCGAGTGCTTCCGCCAGGAAGGCACGATAGCGCGCCGTATCGAGCACGCCGGCCATACCCAGAACTCGCTCGCGCGGGAACCCGGTTACCTGCTTGGCGACATATGACATCACGTCGAGCGGGTTGGAAACCATGATGATGATCGAGTTCGGCGAGGTGCGCTTGATCTGCTCGGAAACCTGCTTCACGATTCCGGCGTTTGTGTTCAGCAGGTCATCACGCGACATGCCCGGCTTGCGGGCAATTCCGGCGGTGATGATGACGATGTCTGAGTCGCTGGTTTCTTCGTACCCGTTGGTTCCGATGATCCTGGAGTCAAACCCTTCGATCGGGGCGGACTGCCACTGATCGAGTCCCTTCCCCTGCGGAATACCCTCGGCGATGTCCACGAGTACAACGGTGCCGGCTAGTTCTTTCTCGGCAACTCTTTGAGCAGTGGTGGCGCCGACATTCCCTGCGCCGACAACGGTGATTTTATTGACCATTTTGGTTTCGATTCGATTGGAGAGTGTGTTTCAAACTTATTCAAACCCAGAGCGAATTGAAACCACGCCGGCGCTCATTGCTCCTGCTGATTGCGGAAATGTTCGTGGCGGCGATACGAGCGTCGGGCGATGACCATCCCGACATGTTCACTGCCCTTTCCCGCTAACCCCCAACCTGGGACAGAGCCTTGAGTCCGCCGACTTTCATCTGGAGCAGCTCATGCTCCGCCGGCTTGTCTGTCAACGCCTGGCGCACGAACGGCTCCAGAGGCAAACCTGCCCTGAGCGCGTCACGGAGATTCACCTCGTGATCCCCGAACAGACAGGTGCGCAGCCTTCCGTCGGCGGTCAGCCGAACCCGATTGCAGCTTCCGCAATAGGTATGGGTGATTGGCGTAATCACTCCAATGCTCCCCTTCGCGCCCGCCAGGCGGTAATACTTCGCCGGGCCATTGCTGCGCAGCGGCGCTTCAGCCTCAGCCACCGATCCCATGGCGCGCAGTCGCACGAGAATCTCGTCTGCAGGAACGACATGATCCCAGGTGAGGTCGCGCATCTCGCCGACCGGCATGAGCTCGATGAATCTCACGTGCCAGTCGTTTTCGTACGTGAGCGCGGCAAACTCCTCGATCTCGTCGTCATTGGTCCCGCGAATCACAACGCAGTTGAATTTGATCGGGCCCAGCCCCGCATCTTCAGCCGCACGTGCACAATCAATGGGACTGAATCCCAGGTCGCGGCGCGCGATTGCCCTGATTCGATCCGGGCGCAGTGAATCCACGCTCATGTTCACTCGATCCAGGCCGGCCATGGCATACTCCCGCGCCACCGCAGGGAGCTTCACACCATTCGTTGACAGCGAGATGTCGGAAATTTCAGGAACGGCCCTGATCATTTCTATGAGCCGCGCGAGATCGGGCCGAATCGTTGGCTCTCCTCCGGTGATTCGGATCCGCCGGAGCCCCAGGGGTGCAAGCTCTCCGACCAGAGCAGCAATTTCCTCGTAGCTCAGGATATCCGACTTGGGGAGCCACTGAAGCCCCTCGAGCGGCATGCAGTAGACGCAGCGAAAGTTGCACCGGTCGGTAACCGAGATGCGCAGGTACTCGATGGTCCTTCCCAGGGAATCGACGAGAGTCATCGCGGCCGGGCCGCTCCGGTCCCTGCATGTACCCAGTCGCGCGATCCATCTGAGTAGTGCTCGCACTTCCAGATGGGTACCCTGACCTTGAGTTCCTCGATGATGTATCGCACTGCGTCCATGGCGGGTGCCCTTCGCTCATGAGAAACTACGATCGCCACACTTGCCTCTCCTACGCCCAGAAATCCCTTGCGATGCTCCACCACGATCGCGCTGGTCGCAAACATCGAGGCCGCTTCAGCGGCAATGGCATTCATCTCCTTTTCCGCCATGGCATCGTAAGCGCTGTAGTCTATACCGAGAACAGGCTTCCCGTCGTTTACCGACCGTACCACCCCGACAAAGGTGGCTACGGCTCCATGGGCACCGCTGGCAACTTCGGCGATGAGCGCCGCAAGGTCTATCGTCTTTTCCACAATGGCGGTGCGCATCAGCCGCCCGCCACGGGTGGAATTATGGCGACCTCGTCCCCTGAGGTGAGAATCATGTCGGGGGCCGCGTACGCGAGATTCACGGCAACGAGAGGCTTGGGTGGCAGCCTGTTCGCACCGGGCAATTCCGACAGAGCGACCATAAGTGCTTCAACAGTCGCATCTTCCGGCAATTCTACCTGGATTGACTTGGCGCCGAGGGCTTCGGCGTATGACGCGAATAGCTGGACGGTGATCGTCATCAGCCAGCGGCAGCTAACTCGTTGCGGAGTCTAGTTCTCGGCGCTGGCTACAGCATCCGGCTCAGCGCCGGCGACGAGTGCACGCAGTTCCTTCGAGGGCTTGAACACCGGCACGGGGCGCGCGGAAACCTCTACAGGAGAACCAGTTCGGGGATTTCGAGCCATGCGCGTTTTGCGGCGACGAATCTTGAATGTGCCGAAACCACGTACTTCGATGTTGTCCTGACGCTCCAAGGATTCCTTGATAGCGTCGAGAAACGCATCGACAACACGCGCACAATCCTTCTTTGAAATCATCGGCCCGGCGGTCTGGGCGATCTGGGCAGTCACCCTTTCGACTAGGTCAGCTTTCGTCATTAAAACGCCTCAAGTGACGCCCCAGGTGCAGCGTAAGTCTTTCCAAGTTATGACGTTACTGGATGGGTGTCAAGCGAAAACGACCTAGCTTTCCCGGCTTTCAACCGCCTGGAGAAACTCCGCAAACAAAGGTCTCGCGTCATGCGGACCCGGTGCAGCCTCGGGGTGATACTGTACCCCAAACACGGGCAGATCGCGATGCCGGAGCCCTTCGACTGAGCCGTCGTTGAGGTTTACGTGGGTCACTTCCAGGTCAGTTTTGCCCTCTATTCCGGCCTCAGAGCCCTTGACGGCGAATCCGTGGTTCTGGGAGGTGATAAGTACCCGTCCCGTAGAGACTTCCTTCACGGGATGATTTCCGCCCCGGTGCCCATATGGCATCTTGACCGTGTCTGCCCCGAAAGTCAGCCCAAGCAGCTGATGCCCCAGGCAGATCCCGAAGACCGGAACGCCACTTTCAGCGATCGTGCGGATATTGGCTGGTGCATAGGTGATTGCCGCAGGATCGCCCGGACCGTTGGACAGGAACACCCCATCCGGCTTCGCAGCCAGCACCTCTGCAGCCGATGTCTCCGCGGGCACCACGGTTACGTGGCAATCCTGCTCCTCGAAGAGGCGCAGAATGTTGCGCTTGATTCCAAAATCGTAGGCAACAATGTGATGTTTGGCGTCGGGACTGCCCCAGTGGTACCGCTCCTTGGTGCTCACGACCGAAGCGAGATCGAGGCCTTCCATGGGAGGGCACGCGTCAAGTGCCGCGAGGGCCTCCGCCGTGGGCGAATCTCCCAGGGCGATGACGCCGCGCATTACACCGGAAGACCTCAAGTGTCTGGTGAGGCGACGCGTGTCAACTTCTTCGAGTATGGGCACTTGCGCCCGCAACAACCATGACGGTAGGTCGCCGGTTGCCCGCCAGTTGGAGTGATGGCGGGACAGCTCCCGCACTATCACTCCTGCGATCTGCGGAACCTCGGATTCCGGGTCCTCGAAGTTGATTCCATAGTTCCCGATCTCGGGTGCGGTCATGACGACTATCTGACCGCTGTATGATGGATCGGTGAACACTTCCTGGTAGCCGGTCATGTTCGTGGTGAACACGACCTCTGCTACGGAAGGCGGGATAGCATCCGCGTTGGCTGGAAGAACCTGGAGTCCATGAAAAAGGGCTCCATCTTCAAGCAGAAGGAACCCTTTCTCACGCTTTAGGTCCATCTGATCGCTATCGCTTCGTTGAGTCTGACGTTGTTGGCACCGCCGGCTCCAGCGGGATTGCTCCCGCGCCTGCGCCTGCACCAGCAGCGGGGGCCGGGGTTGTCGTAACGGGAGCTGCAGGTGCTGCCAGCGACTTCTCAAGAACCGACCGCGGTGCGCGCTGATTCGTGGACATCAGCTGGAGCACGAAGGCCAGTCCCATGAAGATTCCACCGCACCACCAGCTGGCCTTGGTTAGAAGCGTTCCAGCCTGACGAATGCCGATGAACTGATCAGACGAGCTCTGTCCGCCGAAATTCGCGGCGATGCCGCCACCCTTCCCGCTCTGAAGCAGAATGGCCGCGACGAGGACAATGGCGTCGATGATAAGAATTGTGAGGAGCAGATTGAAAATCATTTGGATGACTAAAGAGACAGGTACAGTCTTGAAATATCGCGACTTAGGGGCTCACACTCAAGCGCTGGCGCTTCTCGCGATTGAAAGCCAGCTGCTCGCTTCGAGGCTTGCACCCCCCACCAGCAGGCCATCCACGCCATCGGCGGACAGCAACGGCTCCGAGTTTCCCGCATTCACGCTCCCCCCATAAAGAATGGGGACGCGAGCGCCTCCCTCACCGAGAAGATCCTTGAGCCTCGCACGCAGGATCGCATGGATGGCGCTGGCGTCCGCAGGCGTCGCGTTGCGTCCCGTCCCGATCGCCCACACCGGTTCGTACGCGATGATGAGCTTGGAGTTGGGGTTGCGTGCAAGTTTCTCGATTCCGGTTTCAAGCTGCTGCAGGACGACTGATTCAGCGGACCCGGATTCCCGCTGCGGGAGTGTTTCGCCAACGCACAGCATTGGCGTCAATCCCGCTCGCTCAGCCGCGGCTACCTTTTCCGCACATTGCGCATCGGTCTCACCAAAGACATGCCTGCGCTCGGAATGTCCGATCAGCGCCACACGCGCCCCCGCATCGCGCGCCATCACCGCCGAGGTCTCACCCGTGAAGGCGCCATTGTCAGCCATGTGGATGTTCTGCACGCCGACAAGAATGTCGCTGCGTGATCCTACGACTTCAGCAACTGCCGGGATCGCAACCGCTGATGGGAAGAAGATGATCGTACGCTCATTGTTCCGCGGATAACGCGAAATGAATTCGCGCATGAATTCGCGGGCCGCAGAGGGTCCGTGGTGCATCTTCCAGTTGGCGGCGAGCACGGGTTTCTTCATTGATTACCTGTTGTCGAGCGCCTCGACGCCCGGGAGAACTTTTCCTTCGAGAAACTCGAGTGATGCTCCTCCGCCAGTCGAAACGTGGCTCATCTTGTCGGCCAGACCCGCATCGGCGACCGCGGCCGCTGAGTCTCCTCCTCCGACGATTGTGATAGCACCGGCTGCAGTGGCCTTGGACATGGCCGCCGCGATTGCGCGAGTCCCCTTGTCGAACGGCGGCTTCTCGAAAACGCCCATCGGCCCGTTCCAGAGAACGGTTCGTGCCGACGCGATTGCGCGCGAGTAGGAGTTCGCTGTGTCGGTGCCGATATCGAACATCGCCTCGTCTGGCGGGATCTGGTCACGCTTCACAACGCGCGCCGCCGACCCGTCATCCATC
>JAKFCC010000216.1:0-1580 GCA_036676795.1 Gemmatimonadota bacterium | reverse complement strand
TGGGCTGAATCCGAAATCGAATTCAAGAAGGCCATTCAGACGGACTCCACCTACGCAACTGCATATCAGTGGTACGCCTTCCTTCTGCAAGGTACAGGTAGACCGAAGGAAGCAATGGAGCTCACAAAAACTGCCCATCGCCTCGATCCACTGTCCAAGGTCATCTCTGACAATCTGTGTGGACGCGCGGGATTGGTTAAGGATTTTGCGCTCGGCGAGAAAGCCTGTCGCGATGCGTATCCCCTGCTGAACGGGGCAGCGCTGTTCGCAATGCATCAGGAACGGTGGGCCGATGCAGCAGATCTCTGGAATCGCTACGGCGAGGCATACTCGGCACCTGGCTTCTCTGCCTACAGTCTTGTGCGCGCTGGTCGCGCTCCCGAGGCACGCACTAAACTGAAAAGGTTCCTTGCGAAGAAAGAGCCGATGAATGCGGCGCTGACGTACATCGCGCTGGGTCAAAAGGATTCCGCGCTTCTTTGGCTGGATCGTGCGGTTGACGCCAGGGAAAGCGCATTGCGAACTACTGCCGCATTTCTTGTCTCTCCCATCTATGATCCGCTGCGCGGTGACCCGAGGTTCGACAAGTTGATCGACAAAATGGGACTTCGACCGTATGCCCGGCGATGAGGGTGACTTTTGTTGTCCTCGCGCTGACAGCGCTCTGCCCTGCCCTCCTGAGCGCGCAGACTTCACGACCACGGGCACGTGACATTGGACTCGCTGTCGGAGTGTTCTCACCAGGCCCGCTGAACGGGATCACCGATGTTCCCGGCGTTCGAGTGGGACAGACCACAATCATTGAAGGTGATTCCGTGCGAACGGGAATCACAGCGATCCTTCCTCACGCTGGCAACATCTACAGGGAAAAAGTTCCGGCGGCTGTCGTAATAGGCAACGGCTTCGGAAAGCTCGTCGGCTACACCCAGATCCACGAGCTGGGAGAAATCGAAACACCGATCCTGCTCACCTGCACTCTCTGCGTCTGGAAGGCAGCTGATGCGATGGTCGCATGGCTCCTGGCAAAACCGGACATGCAGGACATCCGCTCCATCAACGCAGTCGTCGGTGAAACCAATGATCGCGGAGTCAACGACATCCGGGCGCGGCCAGTCAAACCGGAACATGTAGTCCGCGCACTCGAGTCAGCATCAGAAGGTCCCGTCGAAGAAGGAAGCGTGGGAGCCGGCACTGGCACGCGTGCATTTCGCTGGAAGGGCGGAATCGGAACCAGCTCGCGCAAACTCCCCTCCTCGCTCGGCGGCTACACTGTCGGCGTTCTGGTCCAGAGCAACTTTGGCGGAACGCTCACAATGAGTGGCGCCCCGGTCGGCAAAGAACTGGGCGGATACCCCTTCCAGCGCGAAACAGAAAACGCCGAACGCGGTGATGGAAGCATCATGATCGTCGTCGCCACCGACGCACCCCTCAATCCACGCACGCTTGAACGGCTCGGTAACCGCGCACTGATGGGGATGACGCGCACCGGCGGCAACATGAGCAATGGCTCCGGGGACTACGTAATTGCGTTCAGTACCGCCAAGTCGGTGCGGCGTATCGCCAGCGATACATCGGTCGTC
>JAKFCC010000215.1:0-43028 GCA_036676795.1 Gemmatimonadota bacterium | reverse complement strand
AAAGGACGGTCCCAAGCTCACGGCGAAACAGCTCGCAGAGAATGCGGCCAGCGTGCACGCGGCCTGGAAACTTCACTTCGATGATATCCGGCACTCGCTCGCAGGCGGATTCTATCAGGGGTGGGATTTGCATCCCGCGCAGATGGTTACCCGCTACGCGGCGCTGTACAGCTTCTTCCTGGAGGGGATCGACGCGGCTGGAGTGCGTCTCAGCAACTTCGTGCAGAAAGCTGCGCAGGCAACACTTGTCGGAGACGTGTTCGACGATGCGGCCACCGGACAGGGACTGCTCAACTTCTTCCTGCGCGGCATCAACTCGGGCGCGATCACTGAAGCAGAAGCTCTCAAAATGACCGGGCTCACAGCCGACGAGTTCCGCGGCCGTTCGTTCGTCAAGATCATGCGCGGGCGGAAATAGTTGGGCGCAACCGGCTGGGAGATCGTGGACATTGTCGCGCGATGGATCCATGTCATCGCGGGCATCATGTGGGTCGGAAACTCCATGCTGTTCAACTGGCTGGACAGAAACCTGGAGAAGCCCGGCCCGCGCAGTGCGTCCGGATCGATAGGTGAAATCTGGCTGCTCCACTCCGGCGCCTTCTACTATGTAGACAAGACGCTGCTCGGCGACCAGAAAATGCCGAGGCCCATGCACTGGTTTTTTGTGCAGGCGTTCACCACATGGGGCAGCGGACTTGTTCTGCTGATCGCTGTGTACTGGGCGGGTGGACGGGCAGTGATGGCCGACAGCACCATCGCTGGTATCACGCACTTCCAGGCCGTACTCGTAGGCATTGCGGCAGTATTCGGCGGCGCTCTTCTGTATCAGCTCGCCAACCAGCTGCTAGCGCCGCGCGCGCCGCGGCTCGCCGCAGCGATCTGGGTTGCAGGACTCACTGCGATTTCGATAGCCCTGACGCTCCTTCTCAACGGCCGCGCCGCTTTTCTGCATGTGGGTGCGATGCTGGGTACCATCATGGCTGCCAATGTCTGGCTCACCATTCTCCCATCACAGCGCGCGCTGGTCCAGTCGGTCGAGACTGGAAAGGGTGCGGACAAGAAAGTTTCGGACAGGGCGAAGCGCGTTTCGATTCACAACAACTACTTCACCTTCCCGGTGATACTGCTGATGGTGAGCAATCACTTCTCCATACTGTATTCGAACAGGCTGAGCTGGATGCTTATCCTGGTGATCTTTGCAGTTGGTGCGCTGATTCGCCACATCATGAACATCCGCTTTACATGGGCACCATGGAAGCCTGCCATTGCTGCAACTGGCCTGGGAGGACTGGGCCTGATGTACGCTTTGATACTCGCGGGCAATGCAGGCTTCATGGTTGGTTCCGCCAAACTGCAGATGTCCGGTCTTCCTGATTCAGCGGCGCTTGCGAACGTGACTTTCGCGGACGTGCGGCACGTCATCGATAGACGATGCGCGGTTTGTCACTCGTCAGATCCTTTGGACCTGACTTTCGGCCCCGCTCCGGGCGGCGTCTCGTTCGACACGCCCCAGCAGATTATCGAAAGGCGTTCACGAATTCTGGAACGCGCTGTTGTAACCCGGACCATGCCGCCAGCCAACAAGACCCATATCACCGAGCACGAACGCGCTACTCTTGCGGCGTGGGCGCAGTCTCGATAGAAGCTTCCGTAGGACGGATACCCATTTCGTCCAGGAACTGGTGTCCGTTGCAGTAGGCGCCATCTCTTATTCTCGAGCAGGTCAGCACCAGGCGTTCCTTGGCCCGTGTCATTCCCACATAGAGAACCCGGCGCGACTCCTCGACTTCCGGCAACTGGCGCGGCTTGTCCGGTGTTCCCCCGGGAAACTCTGAGCTTTCGACACCGACGATATAGACGTTGGAGAACTCGAGACCTTTCGTGGAATGCAGTGTCAGCAGGTTCACGCGGTCGGTAGCCGATTCCGCTCCCTCCTGTTTTGACAGTGCAACTCGTTCGAGAAAAATGGTTATCTGTTCGCGCAGCGTTCCCGGGGGAAGTTCGTCGACCAGCATTCCCAGCCTGCGCATCGCCGCCGGATACCGGTCCTCCGCGCCCTTTTCCGCGCGTATCCGCATCATCAGCTCCGGACCGCCCAGTCTTTCAATTGCGTTCTCCAGGGAGGGCAGCGCTTCGTTCCCGTCGCGTTCCCTGTCGTACTCCTCGAGACAATGACTGTATCGCCCCAGCGCGAACATGCGCGACAGGGACAGAAACAGTCTTGCTTCTGCACAGAGCGATTCCTCGTCTGAGAGCGCGAGAGCCAGGGCGACGTACTCCAGAAGATTCTGACACGCCGTCTTTCTGGCGCGCACAACTTTCATCTCGTTCAGGCGGAGAAAGACGGTCGCAAGACAGCGGCTGTCGGCCAGAGCGCGATGGTCGCCGGGCGGCACGCCGAACAGGACCGCCAGATCCTTGAGTGCCCGGCTCGCTGGACACAGGTCCCGTGCAAGCGGAAGCGAGTCGAACGTGGTAAGGCCGAAGTCCATCCCGTAATCGTGCGCCATCCGTGAAAGGACGGGAAAATCAAAATGATAGCCGTTGTGGGCAACGACCATGTCGCTGCCGCAAAACTTCTGAAATGCCGGCCAGACTTCGGGAAACGACTTCGCATCGGCAACCGCTTCATTTGTTATTCCATGAACAGCAGTCGATGAAGCAGGAATTGGCACGGATGGTTTTATCAGGGCCGAGAACTCCGAGTCTATGCGGCCCTCTCGCACGCGAACGCCTGCGATTTCCACCGGCTCGGAGCTCCGGGAATCGAGGTTTGTCGCCTCGATGTCTATTACCGTGAAGTCCTGGGATGACGATGCAAGGCCTTCCATCTCGAGAAGCTGCGCGGCCTTGAACAGTGTAAGCACGATGCCGAGCGTCGATGTTTCACTCGAGAGGAACCTGATTGCATCACGCGGTGGCGTGCCGCCAACCTGAACGTATGGACAACCAATTGCTGCAAGCATTCCCTTCAGCGGAATGCCCACCCCACCCAGCTCCTCAATCCAGATAAGTGCGTCGGATTCCTTTGCGCGCCTGATCTTCGCGGCGACAGTCACAACTTCCGGAGACGACTCGGGATCACTCAGTTCGTCATGATGCTCTTCGAGAATGGAGGCTGTATGCCCGACTCTCTGCGACAGGAGCTCCTGAATCAGCGCTTCCACGGTTCCGTGACGGCTGCCAACCGCCCGCAGGTTGCGGTGCACCACCAGAGCTCTCCGGACAGTGCGGGCATCGGGATGATTGCGCGGCAGATGTGCAGAGATGCGTGCAAGCTGCGCGGGAAGCTCGGTGCCCTGCTGTTCCGCAGCGGCACGTGCCTCGTCGAACAGGTGTCTCGGCAATACTGCCGCCAGGAAAGCGTCGCGGAAGATCGGATCGTCGGGGCTGTAGATAACGCGCAGCGCGGCGATCAGGTACGCGATGGTAGGCTCTTCTGACAGGGATCTGGAGTGGGCCAGACGGCACGGGATTGCCGCGTTGATCAGTGCAGCCTCGATCCGATCCCCGATTTCATGCCGCCTGTACAGGAATGCGAACTCACCCCAGGGGGAGACTGCCTCCTGCTGGCGCATCCGCAGGTCCTGTACGATCCAGTCTAGTTCCGCATCTTCGTCTTCGAAGATGTGTGACAGAACGGGAATGCCCGAACTCTTCTTTGCGACCAGATCGTTTCGATCCTCGATGATCGTCTGGTTCTTCGACATCAGGATTCGCGCAACGTCGAACACTTCCGACGGGCATCGGTGGTTTTCCTCGAGCTGAACTTTTCGGGTCACCCCGAACTCGTTCAGGAACTGAACGAACACCTGGGGGTCCGCACCGGCCCACGAAAAAATGGACTGCTCATCGTCACCCACGGCAAAGATGTGCTTGTGGTCTCGCGCGAGATCCCTGATGAGCGCGTACTGAACAGGATTCAGGTCCTGGAATTCATCGACGAGAATGACATCCCACCGCGACCGAATCTCCTGCCCTTTTTCCCCGGTCATCAGGTCGGCGGCCTTGAGCACGAGATCGTCGAAGTCCACGATGTTCCTGTCACTCAGGAACGCGCAGTATTTCTCGAACGTGCGCTGGTCACCTGGATGCAGGGGATCCCCGCGCATTTTGTGCGACGAAAAAGACTTGAGCGTCCGCCCCTGCCACTTTCCGGGCACGCGAAGGCGCCGCAGGATGGAACGCTGATACTCTTCGTCGGCGATCCCGAAGCCTGTGCGCAGGCCCACTGCTTCCGGATGCTGGCGCAGCAGGTCCGCACAGAAAGCGTGGATAGTGCCCCGCTTCACTTTCTCGCCGGCACCCTGGGAGAGACGGTCGAGCCGCGCCGCGATTTCGCCGGCGGCCTTGTTGGTGAAGGTGAAGGCGCAGATACGCGCCGGATCAAAACCCTTCTGCTCTATGAGAAAACGGATCCGCTCGATGAGGCAGAAGGTTTTCCCCGATCCCGGACCTGCCAGCACCAGCAGGCAGTCGATATCCGATTCGATCGCCTTCCGCTGCGAATCTGTTGGTACCTGCTGAGAAGCGGCCACAGCTTCCAAGTTAGCCTAGCGGTCGCGCAACCAGAATTCCTGTAGATCTCCTTATCGCCCTGACATAATCGGAAAGTGTGAGCTTGCTGATTTCGACGCTTCCTCCCGAAAGTGGTGCATGCAGCACCCGAAGTACTCCGCCGCCATCGCGATAGGCAAATGCCGCATGGCTCACATCCAGTCCTGCAATCGAAGTCGCAAACGCCAGCACGTCGCCGCTCTGGATGCGATCTGATATCGAAGCGATCGCATCTGTTGGTACTACATGCCGGGGACGCGAATCCAGCGACCGCTCCATTTCAGCAATCTTCTTGAAGACAGAGTCGTTCTTGAGTCCAGGATAGGAGTCGCGGTGCTCAGTCATGAACCGCAACGGTCTCACATCGGCTACGCCGCCAAGTTCCTCGCCGAGATCGCGTACCAAACCGCGCCTGGCGCCATCCGTGATCCACTCGCTGAAATAATGCAGACGCGATGCATACCCGCCTCGCACTCCACCTCGGTATCGCATCCTCTCTACTTCCGCACCGAATCGCTCCCAGAATGGCGTAACCCCCTGGAGTCCCATGCGTGCAACGCCAAGAGCCGATTCAACGAGCGTAACGCAGTCGAACTTTGTCAGGGAAAGTGCGAGCGGCTCCCTTGCCGCCGCGTCGCCCCCTTGCTTCAGGTACTTCTCGAGGGTGAAGGCTTCATACGGAGTTCCAATCGCCATCACTCCTACAGCAGCAGCGGCAGCAGCAACAGAACTCGAGCCTCTCGTGGTTCCCGAGGCCGACAGGGCATTGGTCCAGGCGACAAGCCGATTCTGATCCTCTGCGGTTGGCGGATCGATCAGGGTACTCACGGGAATGGTCGCGCACCCTTCCATGGGCATGAGGCCGAGCATCGCGCCTGCGGCGCCTGCCTTCTTCAGAAACTCGCGGCGGGTAACGCGGTCCATCAGCTTCCTCTGTACGTGGAATACCCGAAAGGACTGACGAGCAAGGGCACATGATAGTGTGCATCACCATCCGTCACATTGAATGTGACGACGATGTCTGAATAGAAGGTCTGACGCCCCGAATTCCGGAAATAGTCGGCCACCGAAAATGTCAGCGAGTATTCACCGGAATTGAGCTTCGTCGCTGCACCCGCAATGTCCTTCACACGGCCATCTCCGTCTGTCGTGCCGGAACCCAGTACCGCGCCACCGTGCTTCAGGACCACGTGAATTCCCTTGGCCGGAGTGCCGAGCGCAGTATCCAGGACATGCGTGCTCAAAGTGCTCAATGAGTTGCCTCCTCTTTGGGACCGAGCAGCTTCTCGAGTCTCAAATGAATGATTTTCTGCTGCTCCTCTGAAGCTACGCGAATCTCGACTTCCGGCGCATTGCGAAGGCGGTCCTTTGCGATTGTCAGCAGCTCCGCGGCAGTCTTGCCCTGGGCCGAAACTATATAGATGTAGCCGAACCGGCTCTCGTACTCGCGATTTGTCTCTGCAATCTCCTTCCGCAGTTCAGCTTCGACAACATCCATTCCCGACTGTTCGCGCGCAGACCATGCAGCACCCCGTTCGCCCTGCGGCCTGTCGCCCGCCTTTTCGCCGATGCGCGGATGGTGCGCAAATGCCTCCATCCGGTCGCGAAGTGTCAGGGATTTCCAGAACAGGTCCGCAGCGAAAAACACCGCATCCCTCGACTTGAATGGTCGACGGGCAAGCATCATCGCAACCCAGCGGGATGATCCGCAGCACTCCTTGAGGAGCGCGCCTGCTTCATCGTCAGGCATTTCATCGAGCTGGTTTACAGTGACGCGTGTCATCCCGGAATCGCGCGTCCAATCAGCCGCAGCCTTGCCACTCCGCCGTCGGGATAAATGTTAAGCCGGACGTGTGTCGCGGGGCTTCCCGCAACATCCCAGGAATGTCGTGCATGTGGCTCGACGGGAGTTTCCGGAAGGAGAGTATTCCACTTCGCGGCCCCGGCGTCGAATGTGCCAGTGCCGGCATCTGCGAATTCCAGCATGCATTGGCCAGGCGCATTTCCCTTGAAATGATCAGTATCCATCTCCACGCGGTGCAGGCTTCCGCGTTTTGCAAGCTGCACGATCGCCCAGTCATGGCCCGGCCCGCGACGACGCTTGGTTTCCCAGCCGTCGCCCATGTGCGTTGACCGGCCCGGCATGATCATGTTCTGCGGATTTCCATAGTGCATGTCACTGGCTGAAATGACGATTCCGCCATTTTCCAGTGCGGCCAGGTCCACTTCACGGCCGTCCGTGAACAGCTTTTCGTCTGGTACCACCTGGCCGTGAACGCGCAGCCGGGCCACCCCGCCATCCGGGAAAATGCTGAAACGGAGATGGGTTACCCTGCGGCTGTTCCCGGTCTCGAAGAAGTTCCGGGCGTCACCCTTGAGCTGCACCTTCTCCAGTATCGACTCCCAGCGGACCTCACCACCTGTCACCCTGTCCAGAGCGGGCGATTCGTCGATTGCACACGCCTCTATGCTCGCATGCTCCGGAAAATTCCCGGTGAAGTAACTCGTGTCTATGACGACACCTTTGACTATGCCCGGCCGGCCAAGACGAATTATCGCCCAGTCGAAACCCGGAGTCCGGCGGCGGCGCGTTTCCCAGCCATCCATCCACTTTCCCCGCTCGGTGTATTCCCCCTCTCGCCACTCCGGGGGGCCGGTCTTGATCAGGCTCTCCTTTGGGGCAAAAAACTCATCGTTCGCCGCTATTACGGCTCCCCCCAATCGCTCGGATGCAAGGTCCGGAAGCTGGGTAAAGGCTGGGCTGTTCCCTGCGGCTGGTGTGCTGTTCGCTGGCATCCCTTAGGGTAACACGGATGCTTTACAAAGGTGAGGGGAGGCGCCCTGATGTGCTAAATTCCTGTTCAGACCGTTTCACGAGGGTTTCATGCCGGGTAAATGCACGCACCTCAATCAGATCAGAGAGGTGAAGCCATCTGCGAATGGCTGCGAAGATTGTCTAAAAATGGGATCGAGCTGGGTTCATCTCAGACTCTGTCTTTCCTGCGGTCACGTGGGATGCTGCGACTCATCTCCAAACAAGCATGCGACCGCGCACTTCCAGTCCACCAATCATCCCATCGTCAAAAGCTTCCAGAAGGGTGAAGACTGGGGATGGTGCTACATTGACCAGGTCGAGCTCCCCGGCAGCGCTTTGAAAGCGCCCAAGAAGTAGTGTCCACCGACAACGCGCCGTCGATTCACAACGACGACGCAGCCAGTCGGTTCGAGACGACTGTCGATGGACACACTGCACATGTCGAGTACCGGCGAACGGGCGATACGATCGAGCTCACTCACACGATCGTTCCGCCTGCAATCGAAGGACGAGGGATAGGAACATCACTGGCTGAGTATGCGCTGGCTTTCGCGCGCACGAATTCGCTCAAGGTGATTCCGACATGTGCATTCATCTCGGCGCACATTGCGGCCCATCCCGAACACGCAGATCTCGTAGCCTAGGCCGAAAAGACCCGCCGTCCGTTCACGTAGGTAGCCAGGACTTTTCCGTAAAGCTGCTTCCCTGCGTAAGGTGTGACCGGGTGCCGGTGCTCAAGGCGGGAGGGATCCACCCGAAACGAAGCATCGGGATCCATGACGGTGATATCGGCGTCGAACCCTGTCCGTAGCGCGCCCTTGGAATGCTGCAAGCCCGCCAGCCTCGCAGTGCGCGTGCACATCCACTCCACGACACGTTCAAGGGAAATGTTCCTCGACCGGGCACCGGTCCATACTGCCGGCAGCGAAATCTGAAGTGACGCTATGCCGCCCCACGCGGAGAAAAAATCTCCGTGGGTTTCCTTCATCTCGGGCGGACATGGTGAATGATCGGATGCCACTAGATCGATGTCCCCGTCCACGAGTCCGCCCCAGAGTCCGGTTCTCTCTGCTTCGGATCGTATCGGCGGCGCACACTTGTATTGGGTTGCACCTTCCGGAATCTCTTCAGCCGAAAAGCTGAGATAGTGCGGACAGGTTTCCACGGTCAGAGGCAGTCCGCGAGCTTTCGCCGAGCGAATAAGAGCCAGTGATGTTGCCGACGAAAGGTGAACGATATGCACCCGGACCGGACACCACTCCATGAGCCTGACCATCATCTCGATCGCCGAGTGCTCCGACTCGATTGGCCGGGACGCGAGATAGTCGGCATAGACCCGCGATGGTTCCGACACAGAAGCGAGAAGCGCGGGATCTTCCGCATGAACCATCAGCGGCAATCCAAGCTCGGCCAGAACGGGAAAGGCGATGCGCAGATCTTCCTCCGTGACTGCCGGAAACTCCGCGACTCCGGACGGCGTGAGGAAGCACTTGAACGCCCTGACGCCCTCGTCACTCATCGGACCGAGGTCGCCCGCATTTCCCGGAATCACTCCGCCAATGTACTCGACATTCACCAGCGACTTTCCGCTCGCAGCCTTCCGTTTGGCCTCGAATCCTGCAACGGTCGTGGTCGGCGGAATCGAGTTGAGGGGCATGTCGAGGAGGGTGGTGATACCGCCCGCGGCCGCAGCGCGCGTCGCTGTCTCGAATCCCTCCCACTCGGTGCGGCCGGGCTCGTTGACGTGAACATGGGTATCGATCACGCCCGGCATTATCACGCTGTCGCCAAAATCTTCCGCGCCAGGTGTATCCCACTCCCCCACTGACTCAATTGTACCGCCGGAAATTGTCAGGGATGCCGCGCGAGTCCCCTGCGCCGTAACGACCCTCGTGCTTCGAAGAACTGCGCTCATCGAACGCTAGTGCTGTGGCTGCGCAGTTTCCTTCCAGAACCACCGTAGCAGGTTCGCTGCAACGCGCATTCGATATTCGCCCGTGGACCTCACGTCATCGATTGGCTTGATCTCGGTTGCAAGAACTTTTGCAGCTTCATCGATGCCGGCACCGGAGGCGAGAGCCTGCTCGGTCATGGGAACGCGAACGACGGTTGGACCAACACTTCCGTAAGAGAGCCTGGGACCCTCGGGTCCCCGGACTCCCGCGAATGCTACTTTCGAGATCGCCTGCGCTGCACGGGTTCCGACTTTTCGAAAAGCCTGCCTGCCGGTTACCGGTGGTATCTCGACCGACACGATCAGCTCGTCCTGCCTCAGCACGCTCTTCCGGTATCCGGTATAGAACTCCCTTATCGGAATTCTGCGCTCTCCCTCGACTGATCGCGCCACGATGACCGCCTCGGCGACGAACAGCACTGGCAGCGAATCGCCGGCAGGTGATGCATTTGCCACATTTCCGCCGATGGTTCCCCGGTTCTGAATCTGGGCACCACCTACGAGCTGTGATGCGGCTGCGAGCATTGGCAGCCGCTGCTGAATCTCCCGGGACCTGAGCAGGTCCGTGTACGTGGTGAGCGCTCCGATGACGATTGAGTCACCGCTCGCCGAGATTCCGCGCAGCTCGTCGAGTGCCCATATGTCCAGAAACTTCCGGTCAGTGGTGGTGCCGAAGTTGAGCGCCACATACACATCCGTGGCCCCCGCAACCGGCCGCCGCGGCTCATCCCGCAGGATTTCCAATGCTTCATCGAGCGTGGCCGCGCTTCGGAGATTCAGCTCTGTGAGTCCAATCCTCATGCTGTTGCCGCCGACCCGGCTTCATCCGGAACGGGCATTCCCCGCCACTTGAGGACCGCGCGGTAAATCGCACCATAACCAGTGCAGCGGCAGAGATTGCCGGCGAGCGTGACTTTGATCTCGTCGAGCGTCGGCTTGTCGCTCAATGTCATTGCCGCCATGATCATTCCAGGGGTGCAGATGCCGCACTGCGCCCCGACCTCGTTCATGAACAGTTTCTGGAGAGGATGATCCCCGCCGAGCCCTTCTATAGTAGTGACCTCCGCCCCGGCCACCTGGCCGACTGGAATGATGCAGGAGCAAACTGGCGCGCCATCCACAAGGACTGTGCACGCTCCACACTCGCCCTCACCGCACCCTTCCTTGGTTCCGGTGAGGTGACACTCCTCGCGGATCACGTCGAGAAGGCGTGCAGCCGGGTTCGCTGCCACGTTCACCGTGGCGCCATTGAGCTTGAAGTTCATGCAGCCGCCGATGTGGAGATACGTTCGGGTGTCGCGGGAATTTCCCGCACATCCAGCCCGAAATGCCTGAGTGCATTTACCACGGCCGGAGCGGGTCCATCCATCGGCAGCTCGCCCAATCCCTTCGCTCCAAATGGTCCGCCGGGATAGGGATTCTCCAGCATCACGACGTCGATCTCACCTATATCCAGTGTCGTCGGAATCACGTAGTTGGTGAGCTGTGCATTCGCCATGGCGCCGTTCTTCATCACGACGTTTTCGAGCAGTGCATACCCGAGCCCCTGAGCCGTTCCACCTTCGATCTGGCCGCGGGCCAGCGCCGGGTGGATTGGCCGCCCGAACTCCTGCACCGCAGTCAGCTTGTCGATGCGGACTTCGTAGGTGTCAGGATCGATAGTGAGTTCGGCAACATCGCAGCCCCAGCCGAATGTCGCATACGCATCGCCGCGATAAGCGGCGTCATCCCACTTGATCCAGTCAGGCGGAGTGTACATCCGCTCGACCGACATCTCGCCATTCTTTCTGTAGTAGTCCGCGGGGGATAGCCCGGCGAGCTTTTCCTTCATTTCGTAGGCGCACTCCTCCAGGATTTTGCCAACTACCATGCACGTGCGGGATGCGACCGTCGGACCGCTGTCTGCAACCCGCGACGTATCGGGCTGCATCACCTCGACAGTCTCGTAGGGAATTCCAAGAGCATCCGTGACGATCTGCGCGTGCATCGTGCGGGTTCCCTGGCCGATTTCCGTACTGCCGACAGCGATGCGCACGCCTGTCGGCGTAAGATCGATGCGCGCGCGTGACTTGAGATTGAGTTCCCCGGCGCCCGTGAAGCCAGCGCCATGAAAAAAGAGCGAGAGACCGATCGCCCGGTTGGTTCCCTTGAACTCCTTTCGCTTCCGCATGAAATCCGTGCGCCTGACCGCTTCGTCCAGCACCATGATCGCGCTGCTGTCTTCCTTGAGAGTCTGCCCGGTTGCAGTCACATCACCGGGGCGCAGTGCGTTCATTCGCCTGAACTCCACAGGATCCATCCCGATCGCTTCCGCAACGCGGTCCACGTGTGCTTCCACGGCAAAAAGCGTTTGTGGCGCACCGAAACCCCGGAATGCTCCATTTGGCGGAGTATTGGTAAAAACCGCGCGGCCGCGAATGCGCGTGTTGTCGCACCGATACGGGCCGGCGGCATGTATGCATCCGCGCGAAAGCACCGTGGGGCTCAGCGTCACATACGCGCCGCCGTCCATGATCACGTCTATATCCATTCCCACGATTCGCCCGTCACGCATGACGCCGGTGCGGTGCTTCACGATCGAGGGATGGCGCTTTGTAGTCGCGATCATGTCTTCGGTACGATCGTAAATGATCTTCACGGGACGTCCCGACTTGATTGCGAGCATCACCGCGTGGCCCGCAATCATCGAGGGATATTCCTCCTTGCCCCCGAATCCTCCCCCTGTTTCCGTCTGGATAACGCGCACATTTGGGTGGGCCGAACCAAGCAGGCAGCGCAGCGCCTTGATTACATAGAAGGGGCACTGCACTGATCCATGGATCGCGATGCCACCTTCTTCAGGCACTGCAATCACGCCATTTGGCTCGATGTACACATGCTCCTGGTGCCCCGTCCGATAAGTGCCTTCGACAATGATGTCCGCACCGGCAAGCCCGGACTCGACATCGCCCTTCACGATGTTGATCGTCTTGAAGCTTTCCGTGGATCTTTCGGGATCGAATAGCGGTTCCTGCTCCTCGTACTCGATCACGACCTTCGCGGCCAGCAGCTTCTCCTTGTCCGGGTGTGCCAGCAGAACGATTGGTTCTGCCATGTGCTTCACCTCTTTTTCGGCAAGGAATGGCTGGTCCTGGGACATCAGGTCCACTGCGTTCTTCGCGGGAACGTCCCGAAAATCGACAATCGTGAAACCCGTTGTGTCGAAATCGAACTTTATGGACTTGATGATTCCCTTAGGTACGGTGGACCTGATGGTCCGCCCGTGAATCATGCCGGGAAAGGACAGGTCGTCGGCGTAAAGCGCAGCTCCGGTGGCCTTTCCGATTCCATCTTTTCGCGCAACGCTGTTACCAACTGCCGGCATTTATGGTCTAACCCCTGAAGGCGTGATCGATCGGCAAATCCCAGATCGTGAACAATGGTTTGCCCCACGACGGTAGGCAAGATTGCATCCCTATATGTTCAGTGCTCTTTCCCCACGATATCTTCCAGCTAAATGAGCACTCACAGAGAAATAATTGACGCGCTTTTCCGTGCGGCCGACGCCGGAGAGCCGGTGGTGCTCGCTACCGTGGTGCGAATTACCGGGTCGAGCTATGGCGGTGTCGGCTCCCGCATGCTGATTCGTGTTGACGGCTCGACGGTGGGACTCGTGAGCGGCGGCTGTCTCGAATCCGACATCGCTGAACATGCGCGCCGCGTGGACTCGACTGGTGTGGCTGAAGTCGTCCGGTACGACACCCTCGAGGATGACGACGCGCCATGGGGCCTCGGACTCGGCTGCAATGGACTGATCGACATCCTGCTCGAGCCGCTGAACCCTGCGCGCGCCCGCTCGGTTGCTGACCTGCTGCAGCGCGCCCTCGAGGCTGACGCGCCATCGGCGATTGCAACAGTGATTCATGTGATCGAATCGGATTCCAATTCTCCGGCAGTCGGGGCTCATGCGCTCGCGATGCATAACAGCATCATCACCAGCGGCGACTGGGGGAGCGGCTTCGTCCTCGCTGATGCGTCGGCAGGAATTGCCGATGCAATCAAGGCGGGACGCCGGGGACTGGTGCGGGATTACGACGGTGTCGAAGTCGCTTTCGAGGTGGTGAACCCATCGGTACACCTCGTCGTCTGCGGAAGCGGGCCCGATGCGAGCCCGATAGCCCGTTTCGGAGTGGCGCTTGGATGGGAAGTGACGGTCGTGGACCACCGTGCCGGAGCGACGACGAGGGCATCCCGTTTCCCTGGTGCGAATGTCGTGGAGTGTGTGGACGCGCTGAACCTGGCTGAATCTGTGCCTCTCACTTCGCGGGTTGCGGCAGTGGTCGTATCGCATCACTTCGAGCGGGATCGCAACTACCTCAACTCGCTCCTTCGCAGCGATGTCGCATACATCGGAATGCTCGGTCCCCGTGGGAGGACGGAGCGCATGCTTGCCGATCTCGAGGCCGAACCTGTTCCGCTCCAGGCCGACGAACGGGTGTACTCGCCGGTTGGAATCGATATTGGCGGCGATGGGCCCGATGCGATCGCGCTCGCGATCGTCGCGGAAATTTCTGTTGTGACCAACCGGCGGTCGGCCGGACACCTCCGCGACATGCGGGGGCCGCTGCACGCAGCTGCAGCTCCCGCAGGAAAGAGCTGACGCCGCCTCGGGCTTTCCCGAAAATCTCCTCGCTCGTACTTGCCGCGGGCGGGTCTTCGCGGCTCGGCCAACCAAAACAGCTTGTCGAAATCGAGGGGGTTCCGCTCGTACGCCGGGCGGCACAGGCCGCTCTCGATTCGGGAGTGGGCCGAGTTGTCGTCGTGACTGGGGCAAATGCAGACAGCGTCGGAGCTGCACTTCGGGGTATGCAGGGCGTCGAGACCTGCTTCAACCCGGAATGGGAGTCCGGACTGTCTTCCTCGCTCTCTTCTGGCCTGCACTCGATCACTGAAGGTGCTGACCCTGACGGCGTTCTCGTTATGCTCGCGGACCAGTCGCACCTGACCGGCCAGATGCTGATGAGGCTGCTGGCGGCATTTCAGGAAGGGCACCGCCTGGTTGCAGCGCAATACGATGGAGTCATCGGTGTGCCCGCTGTATTTGGAAGCGAGTTCTTCGCCGAGCTGTCGAGGCTCACGGGAGACTCCGGGGCGGGCGCCTGGCTGCGTGCCCGCTCAAGGGATGTAAGGTCCATTCCGCTGAGTGATGCCGCCTATGACGTCGATATACCCGGAGATTTGCCGAATCCGGCGGCGGGCTCGACACCGCAGCATCAATGACGGTTATTTTTCTCATTCGAGCCATCCTGCTATCCGATGGCGGCCCGACCACTCGGCCGTAGGACGCAAGCATGGTTGCTGCACATCCGGGAGCCGCCATGTTTTATTCGCCCCGGAGGAGCACCAGAAAATGACTCGATCCCCATCAAAAGCCCCGGTTTCGGAATTCGTCCGGCACCATTTTAGACATTTCAACGCAGCCGCTCTCGTCGACGCGGCCGACGGCTACCGTAACCATCTCTCGGGCGGCGGCTCGATGCTCGTGACACTGGCGGGCGCCATGAGCACTGCTGAGCTGGGACTGTCTCTCGCGGAGATGATCCGCGCGGGCAAGGTGCAGGCAATTTCGTGCACAGGCGCGAACCTCGAGGAGGATGTATTCAATCTCGTAGCGCACGATTACTACGAGCGCGTTCCCAACTATCGTGACCTGACCGCCGCGGACGAAGCCGAGCTGCTGTCACGCCACATGAACCGAGTTACTGACACCTGCATTCCCGAGATGGAAGCGATGCGCCGCATTGAAAGCGCGGTCCTCGAGGAATGGGTCGCCGCCGACAAGGCGGGAGAGCGGCTGTTCCCGCACGAGTTCATGTATCGCATCATCCGCAGCGGGAAGCTTGCCGACTCCTACCAGATCGATCCGAAAAACTCGTGGATTGTGGCCGCAGCCGAACGCGACCTGCCAATGTTCGTCCCAGGCTGGGAAGACTCTACCCTGGGCAACATGTACTCGGGCCACTGCATCGAAGGACATGTGAAGAACGTTCACACTGTGCGAACCGGCATCGAGTACATGATGCGGCTCGCGGAATGGTACACGAACACATCCGCGAAGTCGTCCATCGGTTTCTTTCAGATTGGCGGCGGAATAGCCGGAGATTTTCCGATCTGCGTAGTTCCGATGCTGCATCAGGATCTGCAGCGCACCGAAGTACCGCTTTGGGGCTACTTCTGCCAGATATCGGACTCGACCACGAGCTACGGATCGTACTCGGGCGCTGTGCCGAATGAAAAGATCACGTGGGGCAAGCTCGGCGAGCATACGCCCAAGTACATAATCGAATCCGACGCGAGCATCGTTGCTCCATTGATGTTTGCGCTGATTCTCGACTGGTAGCAGGCACCCGCAGCAGGCGGGCACAACTCTCGCACGCCTGACCGGCAAGAATGAAATCTCAAAGCGTTTACGATGTTGCCATAGTTGGCGGAGGGCCTGCGGGGCTCTCCGCGGCACTCTGGCTTGCGCGTTATCTGCACAAGGTCGTGCTGGTCGATTCGGGTGATCCCAGAAACTGGGAGACCCGCGGAGTAAACGGTTTTCTTGGATCACAGGGAATTCGGTCGCCGGATCTTCGGGGAAAGGGGCGCGAGGAAGCCAAGAAGTTTGGCGCAGAGCTGGTCGACGGCCTGGTGACCGATGCGTGCCGAAATGGCGCTGAGCATTTTACGCTCACCCTGGAAGACACATCGCAGATTCACGCCCGGCGAATTCTTCTCGCGATCGGCATCCGGGACGTGTGGCCCAGAATTCCCGGGTTATCCGATTGCTATGGGGAGACAGTGCATGTGTGTCCCGACTGCGATGGATTCGAGACGCGTGACAGGAAGACCGTTGTCGTTGGAAATGGCAGGAAGGCTGTAGGGATGGCCCTCGCGCTTTCCAACTGGACCGAGGAGCTGGTCGTATGCACGAACGGTGAGCCGCCGGAGCTCGATGAAAAGCTCACCGCCAAACTCAAGGCCCTCAACATTCCCGTGGTGGACTGCCCGATCACCTGCATCCGGTCCAGTCAGGGAGAAATCCAGGCAATCGAGCTGGCCGATGGAATGACCATGGACTGCGAGCGTCTCTACTTCGCCATTGGACAGTATCCGGCGGACGATCTTGGCGCACAACTGAAATGCAAGCGTGACGAAAGCGGCCTCATAGTGATCGACGACCGCAATCACACTTCAGTGGAGAACGTGTACGCTGCGGGTGATATTGTGCCGGGTCCTCAGCTGGCTATTCGCGCGGCCTCGGATGGAGCGGTTGCTGCGCTCGCAATTCACAAGTCGCTTCTGCCGGAAGAGCGGCGCCTGGACTAGCCGCCGCTCCTACCACTTCAGCATTACAGTCTGCGGCTTCCGCTGCCGCAGGATATCGAGCTTCAACTCCCGGTCGAGAGCTGACTCGAGCACACGCCGAAGGTCCATTGGCGTAGTAAGCGGGACATTTTCCGCGCGGAGGAGAACATCGCCGTCTCTGAGACCTGATCCCATCGCCGGCGTTCCCTCGGCGACGCTCACGACGAACAAACCTTCAGGCTTGACGCCCAGACTTCTTGCGAGGTCCACCGAAAGTGCACGAAGCTCAGCACCCGCAAGTGGCAGGCTGGAGAGACTGAGCTGCCGCGGCACTGTGGACAGCCGGATCAGCGGCTGCGGGCCCGGCGTAAGAACAAACGGTGTGCGTGGCATCACCATTTCGCCCATCGGGGCAGGCTGACCTGGTCCTTCAGTAATCGCTATCTCGAATTTCTCCGGATGCTCGGAAGGGCGCTCTGCGACTATGAGTTTCGTCACCCGATTCTGTGCGCCCCTTCGCGCGCGAATCACGAACTGACGCCCGGGCTGGATCATGGTGCGGATCGGGAATGCAAAGCGCCTCACGTCCCGATCATTGAATGCGAGGATGGTATCGCCTGCAACAATGCCCGCGCGAGCGGCCGGTGAGCCGGGATCCACCGAAACCACAACAGGGTACTCGCTGAAAACCAGCCTGCCTTCGCTGTCGGTCCTGCCTTCCACCGAATATGTAATTCCAACCCAGCCTGAAACCTGAGTCGGCTGGTGTGGTCGCGGTGCGGTACGCGGCGTCTGCGCAGAAGCCTGTGCAGAAACGAGCGATACAACCGCAAGCATTCCCAGTGTCTTGATCATTTCTCTACCCATGCCTTGCAAATAGCCTCTACCACTTCACCAGTTTCGTTCCCGACGGGAGCGAAGTACTGAGCTGGCGAAGAGTTGCCTCGCGCGCACCCTGCGCGGCGAGATAATACTGGTTGATAACCGGATCATGCGGTGCACTGTACAGTGCCTTTCTCGATGCCGACGTCATTGCGTCCAGCGCTACGAGGCGCGCCTGGTAAACGCTCGTGCTGTCGGCTGGGGCGTTCTGATCCTTGGCCGCGAGGAACGCAGAGGCGCGTTGATAGTCGGCGCCTGCACGGTTCAACACTTCCCACGCTTCATCTTCGGACTGGAAGGTCGGCGATGAGTCCGCTGCGACCGATGCGGCCGCCGAAACCTGAGGCTCGAGCGCGGCAGTTTGCTGCGACGCTGCTGCTTCCGGATTCGCCTGCACTGTCGCACGGCCTGCCAGTGCGCCGCCGGCGACCAGCATCACGGCAGCCGCCGCGCGCAGCCACCATTCATTCCGCAATTTCTGCGGAGCGGCAGCGGTCCGAATGAGTCCCTCTTCACGAAGCTGTGCTGCAAGTGATTCCCAGTTCGTGAGCGGGAGCTGTGCCCGGTTTCGCTCGCGCTCTGCGAGGATGTTCAGATCTTCATCAGATAGGTGCAACATGACTCCTTCCCAAGCCGGCTGCTGATTCACTGACTAGCGGCGCAAGCAGCCGGCGAAGCTTTGCGCGTGCCTTGAACAATTGAGACTTCGATCCGCCCGAGGTGATTCCAAGTTCTGCGCCAATCTCTTCGTGCGTGAAGCCCTCGATGTCGTGCAATACAAAAACCGCTCTTGCCCCGGGTGACAGATGACCCATTGCCTGTTCTATCGATTCGGCGAGGAAGGTTCTGTCGCTGTCCATTTCAACGGACGCCGTGTCTTCCTCGATGTCAGTTTCAATTTTCGCAAGGCGCCGTACGCGCCGCAGCGCATTCAGAGTACGATTGACGGCGATTCGGTGTGCCCATGTGCCAAACTGCGAATCACCGCGATACCCTGGCAGTGCGCGGAATATCTGAATCCAGACCTCCTGCGCTATGTCGGCTGCCATGTCCGGATCACCCCCGCATAGCCTCTTCACGACCGCGTCGATATGCGGCGCGTGCTCCGCCCATATCTGGCGCAGCGCCCGCTCATCGCCATTCATGGCGCGTCGAAGCAACAGTTGATCAGTCGGCATGCCTATCCGTGTAATAAGTCACCCAATTGGGGTGGGTGGTTGCCTGATAATAAACGGATAACGGAAAACGGTTTACGGATAACGGATAACGCGCTGTTAACCCCCCCGAACTGCGCGTTTTCCGTTTTCCGTTATCCGTTTCCGTTGTCCGTTTTATCACAAATATGCTGTATCACAAACTTTCCCCACTGGCTTGCATCCGCGAATCAAATGTTCCAAAACGCGCAACTCGCTATTGTATTTGAAGTTACATGCGGGAACATTACGCGTCAGTTGAGGTAGGACTTGGTGTAGCCGCAGCATAAGGAGTCAACGTTGCTCAGGGTCATTGTTACCGCACTCACGGTTGCTCACGCGAGTGACGGTCTGCCGGTCAAAGCCCCGACCTCGGTCGGAATGTCTGAGTCCCGCCTCGAGACGATCGATCGTGTCGTCTCGCGCGGAATCTCGGCCGGCGGCTACCCTGGAGCCGCTGTAGTCGTCGGCCGCAAAGGCGCCGCGGTCTGGCAAAAGGGATTCGGCCACCTCTCCTGGGGTCCTGACGCCGCATCCGTCGTCACCAACAAGACCATCTACGATATCGCTTCGCTCAGCAAAGTCGTGGGAACAACCTCCGCGATAATGCTGCTGTACGACGAAAAGCGAATCGACCTCGATGCACCTGTCTTCCGCTACCTGCCGGCATTCTCCGGTGGAAACAAGGACAAGGTCACGGTGCGCCAGCTCCTTACCCACCGATCAGGGCTGCCCGCAGGTCGCGATATCTGGCGTGTTGCACGCACCCCGGAGCAGGCACGCGACATGGTGCTGACCACTCCGCTGGAGTACGTCCCCGATACGCGATACGTCTATTCGGATCTGGGCGCCGATCTCCTTGGGTTCATTGTCGAGACAGTCAGCGGAGAGAGAATGGACAGATTTCTCGACCATCGTCTCTTTCAGCCGCTGGGCATGACGGACACCTACTACCAGCCCGCTGACTCGCTGCGTTATCGCATTGCACCCACAGAGCTGAACCCGCCCCGCGGCTATCCGCTCCGTGGAGAAGTGCACGATGAAAACGCATACGCGCTCGGCGGAGTGGCAGGACACGCCGGATTGTTCAGCACTGCTGCGGACCTGTCGATATTCGCGCAGATGATGCTCAACAGGGGCGAGTACGAGGGAAAGCACATCTTCCGTGATTCAACCGTCGATCTCTTCACCCGCCGGATGACGGGTCATCGCGCTTTGGGGTGGGATACAGCCGACGGCGACTTTGGTTCGGGGCAGTATCTCACCGAAAAATCGTACGGCCATACGGGCTTCACCGGGACTTCGCTCTGGATCGATCCCGACCGCGAGATGTTCGTGATCCTGCTCACCAACCGCGTACACGCTGCCACCGCTTATCGGCCTGCCAAGGTCATTTCCGACGTCCGGTCGGACCTGTCTGACGCTGCTGTGCTGGCCGTAATGGACAGCCCGGCTGGTATCACTGAGATGCCAGCCTATTTCCGGGCCGATCGGGCAGTGGGCTGGAACGTGCCACTCCGCCCTGTTCGCGCGAAAAGCAGATTAGCTTCCAGAGGGACTGTGGTGCGCAGCTCGCGCGTAAAGAAGGGAAAGAGCGCCAGAGCCGCGACTTCGAAGAGCAAGGCTTCCAAGTCCAAGGTTACAAAAGGCAGGACTGCAAAATCGAAGGTCGCAAAAGGTTCAAAGAAAATTTCTTCGAAGAAGGCAGTAAAATCTTCGGTGGCAAAGAAACAGCCCGTTTCCGCAAAAAAGAAAAAGAGCAAAAAATGAGTGAAGCAGTTGTAAGTGAGGATCAGGTCAAGCTAGCCCTTAGGCGCGTGAAGGATCCGGACCTGAACCTCAACATCCTGGACCTTGGCTTGATCTACACGATCACGGTAAACGGGTCGGATGTAAAAGTGGACATGACCCTCACTTCGCCGGCATGCCCGTCAGGTCCTGAGCTGGTAGGAAACGCCGAGAAGGAGATCAAGGCGATTCCGGGCGTTGAGACGGTTACCGTGAACATTGTGTGGGAACCGTTCTGGACACCTGAGAAAATGGAGCCGCGCGTTCGCGCGTATCTCGGCTTCTAGATTTTCGCGCTTTTGAGCGCGTCCAGAAAAGCTTCACCCATTTCCGCTGCATGCCAGCGCCTCACTCCCGGAACCTCGATCATTTCATCGGTCGAAGCCGGGTTTCTTCTTGCTATGGCCTCGAGCCTCTCGCGCGAGCATAGCACGCCGGGGTCGAGAGCAAGACGGGCAGCAGCCGCATCGCGTGCGTTTTTCAGGAGCGCGACCCGGGAGTCGAGACCGGAGTCCTTGTCCCAGCGCTGACCACGCGGAAACTTGGGAAGCTGGTCTTCAGGCACACTCATCCCGCGGCGCACTGCTGCCAGGACATCCTGTCCGCGCCGCTCGAGAATCCCGCGCGGCATTCCCTTGATCGCCCCGAGATCCGCAGCTGACTGTGGCTGAGTGCGAGCGATTGCCAGCAGAACTTCGTTCCCCACAACCCTGAACGTTGCGCGGTCCACTTCACTGGCGACTTCGTCCCGCCAGATCACCAGTTCACGCAGAAGGGCAAGCTCGCGCCGCGTAAGATCGCGAGCGCCTTTCACCTTGAAGAACGCATCAGCCTCGTCCTCCTGCTGCCACCGCGTTCCCTCCAGGCGGGCAAATTCTTCACGAGCCCAGTCGAGGCGTCCCATCTTCACGAGCTCGACCTCCAGCTTGTCCTTGAGCTCCAGAAGGTACGCGGTGTCCTGCGCGGCATAGGCGAGCATGCCTTCAGTCAGCGGACGCATGGACCAGTCGGCGCGCTGATGCTGCTTGTCCAGCATCACGCCAAAATATTGATCCAGCAGTGCCGCCAGGCCGAACGACTTGAGCCCGATCAGCTGCGCGGTAATTCTCGTGTCGAAGATGTTGGTGGGATGCCATCCGTAGTCCTGGTGCAGCAGCCGCAGGTCGTAGTCGGCGTCATGAAAGACCACCTCGACCGATGGATCCTCCAGGAGCTTCCCCAGCTTGTCGAGCCTGGTGACCGCCAGGGGATCTATGATGGCGCTGGTCGTCCGGGTACTGAGCTGGATCAGGTATATCCGGTCCACGAACCTGTGGAAGCTCGCGCCTTCGGTGTCGACCGCTATTTCACCGACACCGGCGATCTCGGTGAGAAATCGGTCGGCACTTTCATTCGAGTCTATGTAGACGAGAGCCATTGTCGAAATGTAGCGGATCGGGTCAATTTAAGAGTCCGTTACCCCAAGAGGCTGTAGTTGTCCGACGAGCTCCGCGTACACGTTTATCCTACCGACTGCGACATTGTTGGCCATGTAAATCATGCGACCTTTCTTCGCATGCTCGAACGGGCCCGCTGGCATTCACTTGAACAAAAAATGTCGCACCGCGAATTCCTTGATTCCGGTCTCTTCGCAATCGTCCGGCATGTGGAGATCTCGTACGAGTCACAGGCACTGCCCGGCGATGACCTTGTGATTCGAACCGGCCTGAGTGAGATAGGAAACACCAGCTTCAAGGTGCAGCAGGAAGTAAGGAATACCCGCAATGACATCGTGTGCCGCGCGAAGGTCGCGTATGTCGCTGTAGGCCCGGACCGCCGGCCGATCCGGGTCCCTGATGACTGGCGGACGTTGTTCAGCCCGTGGGACGCCACACTGTGACCGGACCCATGGGCGAACAGATAAGCGAGACCGAGCGGTCTCCTGCCGCACGCGCCGGTGCCGTTCTCTTTCGCAATCGCGGCTGGCTCCCCGTGCTTTTTCTCGGCGTGCCTCTGCTCGCACCCGGCTCCACTACGCCTGCCCGCTGGCTGATTGGAGCGGTTCTCATCATTGCCGGTGAGGCCATCCGACTCGCGGGAGTTGCTGCAGCGGGAACCGTCACGCGTCGCCGCTCGCGAAATGTTCAGCGGCTCGTTACCTACGGTGCATTTGCGTGGAGCCGCAATCCGCTCTACAACGGCAACTTCCTCATCTGGATGGGATTTGTCGTGATCTCCGGTGTGCTCTGGTTCCTCCCGGTTGCCATTCTCATTTTTGCGATCGAATACACGCTCATTGTGCGCTACGAAGAGGGCGTGCTCGAATCCATCTTCGGGCAGGAATACCTGTCCTACAAGGCGCGCACCGCGCGCTGGATTCCGCGGCCCTCGCGCGTCGCCGAGCATGGCGAACATCACTGGGCGGAGGCCTGGAAGAGCGAGATCAGCACCTTCCTGCAGTATGCCGTTCTGCTTGCACTCTTCTACCTCAAGTCACGCTACAACTTTTCCCTCGGGGCCTAAAGAAAAGAACCGCCATTTACGGCGGTTCTTTTTTTGTCGGGCTTGGCCTGATTACCGCTGCGGTCTCCCGGGCGGGTTGTCGCTCTTGAAGACATCGCGGTTGATCTGAACGTATTCCTTCAGGTTTGCCGGGACATCCTCTTCAGGAAAGATCGCGGTGACCGGGCACTCCGGCTCGCACGCACCGCAGTCGATACACTCGTCGGGATGAATGAAAAGCTGGTCCGGACCTTCATATATGCAGTCGACCGGGCATACGTCGACGCACGCGCGGTCCTTGGTTCCCTTACAAGCTTCGGTAATTACATAGGGCATTCTTTCTTTCCGGTGGCGGCTTCGTTCTGGAATTCGAAAAATAGGCCAGCAGATAGCAATATCAACCTTCCGGGCCGCTTACTTCTCTTCCGGGCGACCGAACATCAGCTGGATGAAGGGCAGGTCCTCGGGCTTGGAAAACACATATAGGTGGTCCCCGACCGCTAGCGTCGTGCTCGGCTTTGGAGGGATGAGGTTGCTTCCCCTCACTATCAGAGTCGCGCCGGCACTTTCCGGGAAGGGGATGTCCTCGAGCTGAACGCCTGCCAGGTCGAGATCTTCATCGATGTAGAACGACGTCAGCGTCTCCCGGAGCGGCTGCAGCGACTCGATCTCGAGGACAGCGCGCGGCATTGGCGGGTCGTCTGCCTCCAGCCCCAGTTTTCGTGTCACCCAGCCGACCGTCATTCCGGGAATGAGCGCGTTCACCACGACGATGAAGAAGACCAGGTCGAAAATCTTTTCCGAGCCGGATGCACGGCTGAGGATGACGAAGGTAGCCAGTACGATTGGCACCGCACCCCGCAGTCCGACCCAGCCCACATATGCCACATCCTTGATCGGATAGCGGAATGGCAGCAGGCTTACCGCGGTTACCAGAGGTCTTGCGACGAAGCTCAGGAATACGGCGAGAATGATTCCCGGGATCGCTACATCGATCATTCGCGAAGGGAAGACCAGCAGCCCGAGCACGAGAAACATTGCAATCTGTGCAAGCCAGGCCAGTGCGTCATGAACGCGCAGCAGCCCGGTTCTATACGGAAGCGCACCGTCTCCAAGTACGAGCGCGGCGATGTACACCGAAAGAAAACCACTGCCGGACAACACGGTCGGTGCACCAAACGACAGCAGTGCAAACGAGATCATCAGCGCGACGTACAAACCGCCTGCGGCGAGACGCACATGCCGCAGGACCCAGCGGCCGCCGAATCCTATGGCAATGCCGAAAACGCCGCCGATGATTATGTGGAGCAGCACCTCGCCGCCCACCAGCCAGCCGTTCATGTCGCCCGGGTTCAGCAAGTTCGCCGTCAGTACAGTCGTGAGAATGACTGCCATCGGGTCATTCAGTCCCGACTCGGCTTCGAGCGTGAGACCCACCCGCTGCTTGAGGTGAATTCCGCTGTTGCGCAGCACAGCGAAAACGGCGGCGGCATCAGTGGGCGATACCACTGCGCCGAGAACCAGCGCGAACGTCCAGGGAAATCCGAGCGCGTGTGCTGCCGTGGCGACAAGCAGAGCTGTTCCAATCACGCCCACTGTCGCCAGCACCGAGGCAGGCGCGAGGTATTTCTTCAGCGGCTTGATGGGCGTATTCAGGCCGGCGTCGAACAGGATCAGCACGAGGGCCAGGGTTCCAAGCCTCGCGGTCGTCTCGTAGCTGTCGAATGCGATGCCGCCGATCCCCTCGGACCCGGCTGCGATTCCGATCAGCAGGAAAATGAGTGCGACCGGAACACCGCTCCGCTCCGACGCTCTGCTGAACAGCACACTGACACCGAGGAGAACCCCGATGACAGTGACGAGGACCGCTGTCGCTAGAGGTTCACTCGCCGGCAATCAGAGCCTATTTCCGCCAGGGTGGGAGCTCGCCGACTTTTCGCTTCAGGTCGGGATTTTCCCGATAGAAAGTCGCCGTGCGTCCAATTACCTGAACCACGTCGGACGAAGTCTCGGTCGCGAGTGTCTTCGCCGCTTCCCTTGGCTCGATCTCCGCGCGCGGCTGAAGCTTCACCTTGACCAGCTCATGCGTGCGGAGCGCATCGTCGAGCGACTTGATGAGCGATGGCGACAGCCCATGCTGCCCGACATGGACGGTGGGCGAAAGATGATGCGCCTCCGAGCGCAGCTCCGCTCTCTCTTTTCCTTTCATGTGAGGGGCGCTCCACGCGCGCCGCTGCGCAGGTAAAGCACAATGAGACCCAGGACGAGCAGGATGACAACGAGAGCTGTAATGCGCCGGCGCGTATTGCGCACTGCCGTCCACACCTCTTCGTCGAGATAGTACTCGCCCTCGTGCACCTGCCTAATCACGGCACGGCGGTGCAGCCTCTGCAAGGCAAAATCATCTTCATCCAATTGCAGATCAGTAAGTGTCTTTGCCGTCTCCGGCGAAAGCGCACCCGCGTCCCTGAAGTACTCAACGAGATCGTTTTCCTTCCTGCGAATTATCATCGCAACCGGCGCGCCCATTTTTACCTCTCCCGTTTTCCTTCGATCCTGAAGAATGGCCGAACATCGACCGGTGTACCAGACCACCAGGGCTTATTCCCCGGCCTGATTTTCATCGCCTGAAAATGCAGATGTGGGGTTTGAGGGGGTGCATTGCCGCTCGTTCCAACATATCCGAGCACATCTCCGGCCTTTAGCTCCAGCCCCACCGTCAACTGGTCGGAGTACCGCTCCAGGTGCGCATAGTAAAAAACGAACTTTCCTGATTCATCCAACGTGTAAACCGTGATGCCGCCGAGAGCGTTCTG
Source organism: Gemmatimonadota bacterium (assembly GCA_036676795.1). Lineage (GTDB taxonomy): Bacteria > Gemmatimonadota > Gemmatimonadetes > Gemmatimonadales > Gemmatimonadaceae > UBA4720. Next base: position 17,213 of record JAKFCC010000215.1, on the reverse strand, counting down.
CGACATCCGGAATACCCGCCCGCGGCTCACCGACAGCACCGGTGTCCCCCGCTCTGCAAAGATGTCCGTTGCCAGGTGGACGCGCTGTCCGTCGCGCGGCTCACTGAATGAATCGCGGGTCTGATCGGGTCGAACGCCCTCGACGGGAACCATTAGCGGATTCCGCTCCAGGTATTCGATGTCGTCGGCCTCCAGCGATGCCGGACGCGGTGGGGCCGCTATCGGAGCAGGGGGCCGGTAGCAGGCCGCGGCAATCCAGAAAAGAAGTGCCGCAGCCTTGCCTGCTCCAGTTCTCACTAGACCGGCGCCGCCTCCCGTTCTCCTACCGATGCGAGCAGCTCCGCATCCATTTCCCGCGCGAGCTGGGCAATGCCCTCCTCGATCGTCCGGCTGTGATGCATCGAGCAGAACCGCGGGCCGCACATTCCGCAGAACTCCGCACTCTTGAAGTATTCTGCCGGAAGTGTTTCGTCGTGGTACTCCTGCGCACGTTCCGGATCCAAACTGAGACGAAACTGCTCTTTCCAGTCAAAGCTGTAGCGCGCACGGGACAGTGCGTCATCGCGGTCGCGCGCACCCTTTCGCCCACGGGCAACATCTGCCGCGTGCGCTGCGATCTTGTACGCGATCACTCCATTCCTCACGTCCTCCGCATTCGGCAGTCCGAGATGCTCCTTCGGCGTGACGTAGCAGAGCATGTCTGCACCGAACCATCCTATCATCGCCGCGCCAATTGCGCTGGAGATGTGGTCGTATCCGGGAGATATGTCGGTGACGAGCGGACCAAGCGTATAGAACGGAGCCTCGCCGCAAATCTCCTTCATGCGGCGGACGTTCATCTCGATCTGATCCATGGGAATGTGCCCGGGCCCTTCTACCATGACCTGCACATTCTTTTCCCACGCGCGGTGAGTCAGCTCGCCAAGCGTATCCAGCTCCGCAAACTGCGCGCGATCACTTGCATCGTGCAGACAGCCCGGGCGAAGGCTGTCGCCAAGTGAGACAGTTACATCGTAATGCGCGAGAATTTCGAGAACTTCGTCGAAATGTTCGTACAGCGGATTCTGCTTCCTGTGCGCCATCATCCATACAGCGTGCAGCGATCCGCCGCGGCTCACGATTCCCGTAATCCGCCCATGTACCAGTGGAAGATGCTCGAACAGGATTCCGGCGTGCAGCGTCATGTAGTCGACGCCCTGTTTGGCCTGATGCTCGATCATGTCCAGAAGGTCCTTCGCGGTCAGCTCCTCGAGTTCCTTTTCCCACTTTCCGTCGGGTCCGCCCTGCACCGCCTGATAGATGGGAACCGTTCCGATCGGGACGGGCGAGGCGGCAATGAGCGCCTGCCGGATGCCGTCGATATTCCCGCCGGTCGAAAGGTCCATGACCGTATCCGCGCCATACTTGATGGCGGTGGCGAGCTTCTCCAGTTCCCCGTTTACGTCCGACGAAACCTGCGAGTTCCCGATGTTCGCATTGATCTTCACACGGGAAACCTTGCCGATTGCCATGGGATCCAGCGCACCGCTGAGGTGGTGGACATTGGCAGGGAGCGTGAGACGCCCTCTCGCGACCTCGCTGCGCACCAGTTCTGCGTCCAGCTCTTCGCGCTCGGCAACCCTGCGCATCGCGTCGGTGATTTCACCGCGGCGAGCGTAAAACATCTGCGTTCGTGTTTCCATTCTCGACTCCCTACGCCGGTACTAACCGGGTCAGGTTCTGAGGGACTCTCTCAGCCACTGTTGAGCCCGCCGCGCGTTTCGCGGTCGGTGCGGCACCCCTGTCTGGTCTACCAATATATCATTCATCCAAGGGCTCATAACATCCAGCTTGAAAGCCAGGCTGTATCTGTGTGCAGCTTGGATCTACTTACCATACGAAGGAGCAATACATGCAGCGCAAAGGATCAGCAGTCTGGAATGGCGGACTCAAGGACGGCAAGGGAACGGTATCCACGGAAAGCGGCGCCCTGGCAGAAAAACAGTATTCCTTCAACACCCGGTTCGAGGACGGCAAGGGAACGAACCCCGAGGAGCTCATAGCCGCCGCCCATGCAGGCTGTTTCTCGATGGCTCTCTCGGGACAGCTCAATGCGGCCGGCTTCGCGCCTGAAAGCATCAATACAACGGCGACCGTGACGGTCGAGAAGGTCGAAGGCGGCTTCGGAATCACGACCATTGTTCTGGATGTCCGCGCCAAGGTACCGGGCGCAGACAACGAGAAATTTCAGGCGGCGGCCAACGGCGCAAAGACTGGCTGCCCGGTTTCCAAGGTGTTGAACGCAAAAATTTCAATGAACGCAGTGCTCGAGCAGTAACATGTTCTTCATCACCGCTCTCCTGGCGCTCGCCCCGGACTCATCCAGCTTCATCAGAGTGAATCAGGTGGGCTACCTGCCGGATGCGCCAAAGATTGCGGTGATTTGCTCGCTAGACTCCACAACGTTCACAACGTTCAAGGTCGTCGATGTGAAAGGCAGGACGGTTTACGGACCTGCGGCTGCACAATCCGCAGGATCCTTCGCCGCCTGTCGAACAACCTTCCGCCTGGATTTTTCGGAACTTCGCCGTGCGGGGGCTTACACCATTCTCGCCGGCGGTATCGTCTCGCCGCAGGTGCGGATAAGCACCAGCTCATACTCCGGGGCCGCTGACACTCTCCTTCATTACATGCGGCAGCAGCGATCGGGGTTCAATCCGCTCGCACGAAAAAGAGTTCACCAGAAGGACGGCATCGTCGTGGATGACTCCGTCCGTTCCGGCCAGTTCATGGATGTCTCCGGAGGGTGGGCCGACGCTGCGGACTACCTCCAGTACGTGGCCACATCCGCGAACGCGACCTACGTGATGCTCATGGCACACAGGGACTTCCCCCGCGCTTTCGCTGACAGCTTCGATTCACTGGGACTGCCCGGACGCAATGGACGCGCTGACGTTCTCGACGAAGCGGTGCACGGTCTCGACTGGATGTCGCGGATGTTTCCCGGCAACGGCGTGATGTTCAATCAGCTGGGAGACGACCGTGACCACGCCTTCTGGGATTTGCCTTGGACCGACAGCTCCGACTACGGATGGGGACGCGGCGGCTACCGGCCGGTCTATCCCTGCACAGGGAAAGCTCAGGGACTTCTTCGTTACAGGAACAGATCCACGGGACTGGCGTCAACTGCGGGCAAGTACGCTTCGGCTTTCGCACTCGGCGCACTCACGCTGCGAGTTACATCGCCGGCGCTCGCCGCAAAGATTGCCGCCAAGGCTCCAGAAGCATACGCAATGGGCGTGAAATCACCGGGTGTCTGTCAGACAGCTCCCGGCAGTGCCCCTTACTTCTATGAAGAGGACAACTGGGCAGACGACATGGAGCTCGGCGCTTCACAGCTCTTCGCGCTCACCAGAAAGCAGTCATACCTCGCGGATGCCATCGCATACGCGGAAAAAGAACCGGTTACCCCGTGGATGGGCGCGGACACGGCGCGGCACTACCAGTGGTTTCCATGGCACAACAACGCGCACTACGAAATCTGGCGGGTTGGAAACCGCGCGCAGAAGGCACAGGTCGCGGAGTATTACCGGCGCGGACTGGCGGCCGTGGTCGCCAGGGCGGGCAATGGCTTCAGGATCGGCATCCCGTTCATCTGGTGCTCCAACAATCTCGTTGCTTCATTCGCGACACAGGCATACCTGTACCGGCGCATGACAGGTGACACGCAGTTTCGCGAATACGAACAGGCTGCACTGGACTGGCTCCTGGGAACCAACCCCTGGGGAACGTCGATGATAATCGGATATCCCCGCAGCGGCCGCTGGGCCGCGGATCCCCACTCTGTCGTCGCAAAGGAACTGCACCAGGTGCTTACCGGGGGACTGTTGGATGGACCCGTTTACAGATCCATCTATCAGAACCTGAAAGGAATACGCCTGGCTGGCCCCGACGAATACAGCCGCTTCAACACGGGATTCATTGTCTATCACGACGACATCGGCGACTACTCGACCAACGAACCCATCATGGATGGAACGGCGAACCTCGTGTACCTGTTCGCCGCGCTTTCTCCCGGAAAACGCTAGTTCGCCAGCCGGCGATACCGGTATAGATCGCCCCGATACTGTACGACCATGCGGGTGCCGCTCACCGATGCGACGGCAATGTCCCCGGTGCGCGTGTCCGTGAGATAGTACTCGCTGCCGCTCCGCTCCCAGTACCCGAAATCGCTGTAGGATTCGAGGCGCACGGCGCCATGATTGGATGTGATCCGGAACGTGTAGTCGTTGGTGTAGCTGCCGTTCGACTGGATCAGGAAAACATCGGCAACGATTTCGGTGGATTCGAAGCTGTTCACGTCGAAGAGCGCCGGGATCCGGTCGCCGTTGAACTCCTCGATCGTCCAGGTGCCGATGGGCCGCGTACCGATTCCGAAAGCGTCGCTGCACGACGCCAGCGGAATCAGTGCTGTCAGAAGTGCAATCCTGAGAACCCGTACGGCACGCATCGCTCTATCACTACAGCTGAACGTAGAGTGGCTCGGTGAGCCGGATTGCAATCCGCCCGCCTGATGCAATGCATCCGTCATAGTGCGAGTTGCGCGCAGCGATGACAGCTCCGGCCGCGGCGCCTGTTGCAGCACCAATGACAGTGGATTTTGTACGCCGTCCAAGTATCTGCCCGGCGATTGCTCCTATAGCGGCACCTGTCGCGACCTTGCGCGCGTCATCGCTGCCGCTCTCGGCGCGAACCCTGTCCACCTGTGCCGACGTTACGTTCGACGCGACCTGGTAGGTACGGCCATTGATGGTGATCGAGCGGACTGCCAGCTCGAGCTGCACCGGATCGTTCGGTCCGTTCGAACGACTCGCACGGGTGATCTCCACAATGGCGGTTGCACCCGCAGGAATCGAAGCGCCGTTCGTTCCCTGCACCGACTGGACGAGCGTAGCAGTGAAACGATCGCCAACCGAATTGGTGTTGGTGCACACGCGCTGCGCTGAATACAGATCGATCTGCTCGCCGCTGCCGATGACACCAAGCTGGCGCTCAGAGCCGCGCGGATTTTCGGTAACAATGTTGCCGCTTTCGGAAACGACTGGCTGAGGAGTGGGATCGAGCGCAGGCGCCGACTGCGTGCGGCGAATTACCGGAGGCTGTGCGGGACGTCCGGTTCTCCTGTCCACAACACGTATCCGGGGCGAGGGAGCGGGCTCCGTTGCCGGAGCCGTTTCCGTACTCGCAGGAACATCCTGGAGCTGCGGCTGTGACAGGGTATCGGCATTCGCCAGGGCAAGGTCGCGAGTGAGCGAAGTGTCCTGTGCCAGGATGTCTTCGTTCCTGCTCTCAGCATTGCATGCGCTCAACGCGAGCGCTGCAGTGAGAAGAAGGAGGTTGAATCGTGAGGCTTTCATTTCCAGCCTAGCGAACGCGACCTGAAACTGGCCCGGGGAATGTTCCCCGAATCACCGGAATCCTGGTGTTGATTGCGATCGTCGGACGGCGTGCTCCCGTTCTCTGGCCGGGCGGCTCGCAGTGATCCTCCCCAACTGCCCCGCCACGGAGAACGACGCCGATGATTGTTCCAATCGCGACACCTGTACCGACGCCAACCCCTGAGTCGCCGCGTCCTTCACCGCTTCCACCGGGCATCGACACCGCCACCGGCGTTGGACGTGGAGCAACTGGCGCGTCATCGATGGTTGCTACCGGCGCCTCGCTCATCCCCTGCAGCTCCGTTTCAGCTGTCGGCACTTCCGCTTCCGCATCTACAGGAGCGGGCGCGCCGATTTCCGCACGGCGATGGCGAATCGCGCGCTGGGATGCCGCAATTTTTTTCGGCGCTGGTGCCGCCTGCTCGATAGATGAGACCACCTGCTGCGACTGGCCACTGGACGCGAGCGACAACCCGTCAGAGCTCGCAGCTACCTCGAGATCCTTCTTGAGATCGTCGCTCATGGCACTGTCCTTCGGGCTGCAAGCCGCCGCCACCAGAACCGCTGCTGTTGCGAACAGTTTTCCTTTCATGAGATCCTTCATACTCGGTTTGGTGCCGCAGAGAGCAACGCATGCGCCACCTGTTATATGCGAATCCAGCGGCTTTACTCCACTCGCTGTCATCCGCGCAGGACAAAATGTGTCCTGTCGTCTGGACAGAATCAGCTGAAGATTTGACCTCGCTGCTGCCCCGGGGTTGCTAGCTTCGGGAACAGCAGTTGCCTTCACCGGACCATCATGTTCCACACGTCCCACTTCCTGCGTTCCACGCTGCTCGCGATTCTGGTGACAACCGCATCGGCCTGCTCCGGCAATGACGGGCCGGATTTGTCGCCCGTGGAGCGTGCCGCCATCGCCGATTCCATAAAGAGAACCGTCGTAGCCGCGTACGACCTGAAGAAGCCTGACGTCGTGGCCAGCATGATGAGCCTTTACCCTTCGACTGGTCGCGTGATTTCAGCCGCTTCGGGCGGCGCCACGAAAACGCGCGCCGAACTCGAAGCCCAGATCAGGAGCTTCTGGGACCGCGTCGGGAAGAACATGCAAAGTCCAAGGTGGGAGTGGACTTCAATGGACTTCGACGTGCTGTCGAGGACATCAGCTGTGATGACAGCGACTTACCGCGTGCCCCACCTTACCCCGATGGAGCAGCCGCACGTGATCGGCGGAGCATGGACCGCCGTTTTTCAGCTGCAAAATGGAAGGTGGGTGATCGTCCAGGAGCACCTGTCGGACTCACCCACCCCTTGAATCAGCCCTGGCTTCCGCCGGACGCGTCTACCGAGCTGCGCAGCTCCTGATTCATCTGGGCTTCGCCCGTGATGATCGCCTTCCAGGTCATTTCCTGACCCTTTCTGTATCCTTTCTGCGTGAGCTTCACCCCTTCTGGTGAGATAGCAACCATGTAGGCCTGCCCATCAACCTCGATTTCACGCTTGAGAGTCTTGTCCAGTTTAGTCGCCATCAGTCCTTTCCGGTTTGGGTAATTCGGAGACGTACTTAAATAACATAGCCCCCCAGTGTGTCCTTTTTCCAGATAGCTCGTCAGTAAAGGCCTATTACAGCGGGACTGGCCCGATTCAGGCGGAGGTGGTATTGACAGCCCCTATGACTAAATCGCTCGATATTGAACCGGAAAACACACCCGTCCACCTGATATTCGAGTTCGAGCGCCGCGCCTACCCGGTCGGCACCGAACCCTTCACGATTGGGCGCGCCGGATCATGCGATATAGTGATCAGGGAGCCGGCGGTTTCCAGGGTTCACGCTGAAATTAGCCGCTCCGCAGAGGGGGTCATCATCAGACCATTCGGGGCGACACCGACCGTGGTCAACGGGGCCCAGCTGGAGGGCGAGACCATCCTGCACCACGGGGACCAGGTCGACATTGGCTCGGCGAAACTCACGGTCAACGAGTTTTCACTCCCGCTGGGCGTCTCGATTGTCGACAAGTCCCGAAGAAAACAGGGCAGTGAGGAAGATGTGGCAAACCGGCGCCCCACAATCACCAACCCCATTCTGTCCGGGCGGGCCAATCCCAACCAGGGCCCGGCGAGCAAGGTGCTCATGCCGCTCGTTCTGCTGGGGGTCCTCTTTGTGGTAGCTGCCTACTTCTTTGGAGTGGTGCTCCGCTAGCCGTCCAGCTGCTTGGTAAAGCGGTGAAGAACCATCGCTTCCAGCGCTTCTCTTAGCTCGTCGAGCTCGATCATCTCCAGAACGTCAGCAGCAAAAGCATAAGTCAGGAGCTGCCTCGCCCGCACATCGCCAATGCCGCGGCTCTTCATGTAGAAAAGGCCCACTTCATCGAGCCTCCCAACCGTTGCACCATGGGTGCACTTCACATCGTCGGCGAAGATCTCCAGCTGGGGCTTCGTGTCGATGCGTGCCCTGTCCGATAGCAGAAGATTGTTGTTGCTCTGCTTGCCGTCGGTCTTCTGTGCTTCCGGATGGACGTACACCTTGCCGTTGAACACGCCATGCGACTCGCCGTCCAGGATTCCCTTGTACACTTCGTGACTCGGGCAATGCGGCTGTACATGCTCGATGCTGGTCTGGTGATCGACGTGCTGCTTCCCGTCCACCATGTAAAGGCCGTTCAGCGTGCAGGTTGCCGCTTCGCCATCCAGGGTCGTGTAGATATTTGTCCGTGAGAGCGCAGCACCGGTCGCAAAGCTGAACGACACATAGTTGCTGGTTCGTCCCTGCCTGACCGCCGTCGTCCCGACGTGAAATCCGGAGGTGCTCTCGCGCTGCAGCTTGTAGTGCGCGAGATACGCGCCCTCTTCGAGCACTACTTCCGTAACGGCATTGGTGAGGTACTCGGAGTCGCGGGCAGAAAAGAAACTCTCCACGACAATTGCGCGGGAATTTCTCTCGCCAAGAATTACAACGCGGGGATGTGAGGCCTGGCGCACCTTGATTCCCGAGTTCACGTGCATGATGTGAATGGGAAGATCTATGGATGCATCCTTGCTCACATGAATCACGATCGCATCCTGCATGAACGCTGCATTGAGTGCCGTAAAAGCAGCATTCGCAGGTGCGACCTTCCCGATGATCTCCTCGCCTGCGCTCGGAATGTCACTCGTTCCCTCGCTCATGGCGCGAACGGAGATGCCCTTCCCGAGCCTGTCGAGAGTCGAGAGCTCACGCGAAAACAGTCCATTCACGAGCACTACGCCGGTCCACTCTTCGTGGCGAAGCCGGAAATGCTCGATGTCGCCTGCACTCACCTGCGCAGGCTTCGCCAGCGAGAAGGTTCGCTCCGCAATCGGCGCGACATTTGTGAAGTGCCAGTCTTCGTCGCGCATGGTCGGGAAGCCGGCTTCCTGGAACCGCGCAAACGCCTCATCGCGCTGCTTGCGAAGCCATAGCGGGTCAGTCGAGCGTCTCGTTGTCAGGGCGGCGAAGTCGGCGGCATATGCCTCCATCGCATCACTGGGATCCAGCTTCTGATCGTAGCCCGTGCTTGATGCAGTTACTGCTGACTTGCTCACGCAGCGGGCTCCATCAGCCAGTCGTAGCCGCGTTCCTCGAGCTCCAGCGCGAGCTCTTTTCCGCCGGAGCGGACTATGCGGCCACCTGCAAGCACGTGGACGTAATCGGGCACGATGTAGTTGAGCAGCCGCTGATAGTGTGTCACGACAATGGTCGCGTTGTCCGGGCGGCGCAGGGCGTTCACGCCATTCGAGACGATCTTGAGCGCGTCGATGTCCAGGCCTGAATCGGTTTCATCCAGGATGGCGAGCCGCGGCTCGAGCACTGCCATCTGCAGGATCTCGTTCCGCTTCTTTTCTCCGCCGGAGAACCCTGTGTTGACCGACCGGTTCATCATGGTCTGATCCATCTCGACGATCTTCGTTTTTGCTTCCATGAGATCGAGGAACTCGAGCGGATCCAGCTCCGGCTCGTTGCGCGACTTGCGAATTTCGTTGTAGGCGGCCCGGAGGAAATACGAATTCGTTACGCCGGGAATCTCGATTGGATACTGGAACGCGAGGAAGATTCCGCGCTGTGCGCGAACCTCGGGATCCATCTCGAGGAGATTTTCACCGTCGTATGTGACAGATCCACTGGTCACTTCATAGCTGGGATGGCCGGCGATTACCTGGGCCAGCGTGCTCTTGCCGGAGCCGTTCGGTCCCATGACAGCGTGAATCTCACCCGCGTTGACGGTGAGGTTGATACCGCGAAGAATTTCTTTCTCGCCGATTGAGGCGTGAAGGTTTTTGATTTCGAGCAAGTGAGTTCCCTTTTCCTTGAATTGCGTGGCAGTTCGAGCAGTGGCCTGCTAGCCGACGCTTCCTTCTAGTGTGATTCCAAGCAGCTGCTGCGCTTCCACAGCAAACTCCATCGGCAGCTCCTTGAATACTTCCCTGCAGAATCCGCTGACGATCATCGAGACCGCCTGCTCGGCGCTGAGTCCGCGCTGCTTGCAGTAGAAGATCTGGTCTTCGCCGATCTTGGATGTGGACGCCTCGTGCTCCAGCGTCGCCGTGTTGTTCTGTACTTCGATGTAGGGGAAGGTGTGGGCACCACACTCATTCCCGATCAGCATGGAGTCGCACTGCGTGTAGTTCCGCGCACCGCTCGCCCTGGGAAGCACACGCACCAGGCCGCGATAGCTGTTGTTTCCCTTGCCGGCCGAGATTCCCTTCGAAACGATCGTGCTCTTCGTGTTCTTCCCGATGTGGATCATCTTGGTACCCGTGTCCGCCTGCTGCATGCGGTTCACGACGGCGACCGAGTAGAATTCGCCGACTGAATTGTCGCCCTGCAGGATCACGCTCGGATATTTCCAGGTGATCGCAGACCCGGTCTCGACCTGCGTCCAGGAAATCTTCGAGTTGACGCCCGCGCACTTTCCACGCTTGGTCACGAAGTTGTAGATGCCGCCGACTCCCTTCTCGTCGCCGGCATACCAGTTCTGCACCGTTGAGTACTTGATCGTCGCGTTGTCGAGTGCGACCAGCTCCACCACTGCGGCGTGCAGCTGATTTTCATCCCGCTTCGGCGCCGTGCACCCTTCGAGGTAGCTCACTGAAGCGCCTTCGTCGGCGATGATAAGTGTGCGTTCGAACTGCCCGGTCCCGGCGCTGTTGATCCGGAAGTAGGTGGACAGCTCCATGGGACACTTAACGCCCTTCGGCACGTAGCAGAAGGAACCGTCGCTGAATACAGCGCTGTTCAAAGCCGCGAAGAAGTTGTCGCTATGCGGAACCACGGTGCCGAGATATTTCTCGATCAGCTCCGGATGGGTCTGCAGGGCATCTCCAAATGACCCGAAGACGATACCAAACTGTGCGAGCTCGTCCTTCATGGTCGTGCCGACCGAAACGCTGTCGAAGATCGCGTCCACAGCTACGCCAGCGAGCTTCTTCTGCTCGGTGAGCGAGATTCCCAGCTTCTCGTAAGCTCGCAGGAGTTCCGGATCGACTTCATCGAGCGACTGAAGCGGCTTTACGCTTTTCGGCGCCGAGTAGTACCGGATCGCCTGGTAGTCGATCTTGGGATAGTGGACGTTGGGCCAGTGCGGCTCTTTCATCGTGAGCCAGCGGCGATAGGCCTTCAGGCGCCACTCCAGCATGAATGCCGGTTCGTTCTTTTTTGAGGAGATGAGGCGGATTACGTCCTCGTTCAACCCGGGCGGAACCGTGTCTGTTTCGACATCAGTTACGAAGCCGTATTGATAATCCCGATTGACCAGTGACTCGATCGCCGAACTCACGCTATCTCCTTGTCATTACAGCACTTCCTTACGTAGATTGAATCCTAAGTGATTTTGTCGGGATAGTCAAACCAATACCCGGCAGGGGCTAAGTTCTTGGGTCAATTTGCGTTACACAAAGTGGTCAGCCGGCGATGCCGGCTCGGGCATACTATAGATACCGGGCGGGCCTTCTGATGACCTTGGACGGCTTTGAGGTTGTGGCTCGGGTCACGGACGTCCCTGAACACGTCCCACTGGGTGTTACCCGCTCGAATGGCGACCGGGTATGCCTGATTCGCCGCGGAAAGCTGATAACGGCGGTTCACGACATTTGCACCCACCAGGAATTCTCCATGTCGGCCGGCGATGTCCTTTCCGATGGCACAATTCAGTGCGCCTGGCACGGGGCGAGGTTCGATTGCGCCACCGGGGCGGTAAAGCAGTCCCCGGCCACCGAGCCGCTCCCGATTTACGAGGTGAGGATCGAGGGTGACCGGGTCCTGGTTGGCGGACTTTCCCAGCGATCCGGAAACGCATTTGAGCCGAGCGTCGGCGAGGCGGGAGAATGAACCTCAAGTCTGATTTCCCGATCTTCGCGAAGTATCCCGATCTTCACTACCTGGATTCGGCGGCAACCACTCAAAAGCCGCAGGCCGTCCTCGACGCCATCGTGAATTTCTACACGACAGCCAACGCGAACCCGCATCGGGGAGCGTACTGGCTTTCAGTTCTCGCCACCGACATGTACCACGGTGCGCGCGCGAGGATCGCAAAATTTCTTGGCGCCGCCGACTCGAGCTGCCTGATCTTCACCCGCGGCACCACCGAGGGACTCAATCTCGTTGCGCAGTCGTGGGGCAGACACAATCTCGGGGCAGACGACGAGATCGTGGTCACCGCACTGGAGCACCACGCGAACTTCGTCCCATGGCAGCAGATTGCAATCGAGAAGGGCGCGAAACTCCGGATATGCGAGCTCAACACTGACGCGACAGTCGATCTCGATTCACTCGCATCGCTGCTGAACGGAAAGACGCGGCTGGTGGCGTTCAATCATGTATCAAACGCAATCGGTGCCATCAACCCGATTCGTGAGATCGTGGCAATGGTCCGGGAGAAGTGTGACGCCATCATTGTCTGCGACGGCGCGCAGAGCGCACCGCACATGCGCGTGGACTTCGATTCGCTCGATGTGGATTTCTACGCCTTCAGCGGTCACAAGATGTGCGGACCAATGGGAATAGGCGGGCTGATTGGAAAGCGTGCGGTCCTCGATGCAATGCCCCCCTACCAGACGGGCGGCGACATGATCGAGTTTGTCCACGACAACCGATCCACCTGGAACATCCTCCCGCACAAGTTCGAGGCGGGCACTCCCAATGCTGCAAATGCTGTGGGACTGGCTGCAGCCGTGGAATACCTGGAAGGAATCGGGATGGACAAGGTTCTCGAGCACGAGCGGGCGACAACCCTGGATGCGCACGAGCGGCTGTCGGCGATAGAGGGCGTGCACATATATGGGCCGCCTCCCGCACAGCGCTCCGGTGTAGTCAGCTTCACGGTAAGGGATGTCCACCCGCACGACCTGGCTACGGTGCTGGACAACGACGGGGTTTGCATACGCGCGGGCCACCATTGCGCGCAGCCTCTGATGCGCAGACTCGGCATTCCGGCCACAGCCCGCGCGTCGTTCTATGTGTACAATGATTCAGCCGACACCGATGCCCTCATCGCCGGCGTTCACAAAGCACGGGAAATATTTTCGAATGTCAGCAGCTGATCCCAAAGCGGAGCTCTCCGCGCTGTATCAGGAAATGATTCTCGACCATTACCGGAAACCGCGCAACAAGGGCACGATGGAAAACGCCGATCGCAGCGTTGCCATGCGTAACCCGCTCTGCGGCGACGAAGTGGACCTTCAGGTTGCGTTTGGGGAGAACGGAATCGCCGACCTGAAGTTCACCGGCCGGGGCTGCTCGATTTCGCAGGCGTCCGCCTCCATGATGACCCAGATCGTGAAGGGAAAATCGCCCGAAGAAGCAGAGGCACTTCGCAAGAAATTCCGGGACATGATCATGGGTGATGCATCACTGGCGGCCGATCCGTCGCTCGGTTCGCTCCGGTCGCTGTCCGGTGTTTCCAGGTTTCCTGCCAGAGTCAGGTGCGCTCTTCTCGCCTGGAATGCGCTCGAAGAGGCGATTGCCCCTCCCGCCGTTGGCGACCCCGCGGAAGAATAGGCTGGACCCGGGAAGCGAATAGGGCCCGGACTTCCAAATTGCTGGTACAAGCTGCAACTTGAATTTGGCTACTCATTCGGGCTTCGCGTGCCTCGACCAGCTCTTCTCAGAGTATTTGTCACCCTAATCGCGCTCGCATCCGCGAGCGAGGTTCATGCCCAGAGGCGCCAGCCTGATTCGCTGGCTGCCGACCGGAGCGCCAGAAAGGCCCAGGCAGCTTTCGAGATCCGCCGCCGCGATTTTCTTCCCCTCACCTTCTCCAGGCCAAACGAAGTTTCCTGTGAGGTGACCATCGGCCGCTACTGCTACTGGTACGCGGACCTCACAAAGAAGCCGGCCGAACCGGAAAAGCTGAAGGAGCTCCGCTCCCAGCTGCTGCGTTCGCTCGATGAAACTGCGGCGCGCTTCCCCGGCAACGATTGGGTGCATGGCCAGCGCGTTCGCTACAGAATCGAAGCGGAAGACACGCACGGTGCCATTCAGGCCGCCCAGTCCTGCCGGGGAACGATGTCATGGTGCACCGCGCTTCAGGGCCTCGCATTCCACATGGCGGGCAGATATGCGGAATCGGAAGAGCTTTTTGATTTTGCACTCGAGACAATGCCGGAAGACGTTCGCTGCGAGTTCAGGAACATCTCCCTCCTGATCGATGGCGACCTGTCGAAGACATATCGCCAGAGCGATTGCGATCGGAGAAGCGCCATCGAGAAGAAGCTCTGGTGGCTGGCCGACCCGATGTATTCGATCCCCGGAAATGACCGCCGCACCGAGCACCTATCTCGGCAGGTGATGGACGTTATCTACAGTGATTCGAGGCTTGCAAATGGACATCGCTGGGGGCCGGACGCCGCCGAGATAATGCTCCGGTATGGTTTCTATGTTTTCTGGACACGCGAGCCTCCGCCGCCTGGCAGCAACCGGTCCCTTCCGGCGATAACCGATCATCAGGCCACGCCGAGTTTTCATTTCATGCCGGTAGTGGCGGAGCTGGACTCACTCGAGACCCTCCGTGGTATCAAGTGGAACATGGATGCATTTCGTGTTCGCGAGCGGTACGCTCCGAAATACGCAAAGGCGTTCATCGCAATGGATCCGCAGATTCTTCGTTTCATACGGGGTGATTCGTCGCTGCTCGTAACCGCATTCGATGTCACCGGCGATACGGCGTTCACGCAGCCCCGTGTCCGGGCTGCGCTTGTTGCATCGGCGCTCGAACGCTCAGTCCCCGACGTCGCCATTCGTCCTGCTGCCCTCCGTCGCGACACTATTTCGCTGAAGACCGGCCCAGGCTGGCACATGGCGGGAGTCGAGATTCTTTCGCCTGATTCACAGGTGCTCGCACGTTCTCGCACGCCGGTCAGGATCCCGATTGTAAATCATGCCCTTGTATCTCTGTCGGACATTCTGATTTTCGAGAGTGACGGCCGGCTCGCGGATGCGCTCCCGGAAGCCATGTCGCGTATGGTTACCGCCAACCGCGTTGACGGTGACAGGAAGGTGGGCCTGTACTGGGAGATCTACGATCTCAATACCACGTCCGAGTCACTGCCTGTTGCGCTTACCCTCACTCGGCAGCGCGGCGGCACCCTCGAGAGAATGCGCGAGAATCTCGGAATCTCACCCAAGTTCACACCGATCAGCATTCGGTGGAACGAGCCGAAGTCCAATGTGGCAATGGCGCCACGGTCGATTCTGCTCGACCTCTCACTGGTTCCAAAGGGGAAATACGATTTGCGAATTGCCCTCGGTGACGAGGAGCATCCCCTCACCTTCACGCAGCGGGCGATTGAAATCAGGTAGCTGACCGCGCCTCGTTGGTAACGGTAGTGACCGCGGTGAGTAGCCAGAGCGCGCTTTTCTGGTCACGCGACGAGAATGCGCCGAGTATCTCCTCTTCCAAAGCCTCGAGCTTGCGATAAATGCTCCGGGCCAGAGTCTCTCCGGTGGGCGTGAGACCTATCCGGAAGGAGCGCTTGTCGGTCTCGTGCACTGTGCACGTTATCAGTGCCCGGTCTTCCAGCCGGTTCAGTATGCTCGTCAGCGTGGATCGCTTGTGCCCGAAGGCCAGGAATATCTGACCAACGGATGCCGAGCCTCGCTCGGCGAGGTATGCGAGTATGTGTGCTTCGGACTGAGTGATCTTCATGTCCGTTTCGGCGTCCACATACGCGGCGATGGCGTGTGCAGCTCTGTGGATGGCAGGAATCAGGGTTAGCGGCATCCCTTAAAGTACTAGTACGATATCGTAATATCTAGCGAACCCGGACGTGGCGATTCTGCAGGAATAACGTCAATGCTTTTTGACTTAATGTAAAGCTACCTTGACAGTTTGGAAAGCTTTTACTACACTATCTCTCAACCGAAACCGAGGTAGCCATGGAAGCTTCCTGCCCCAAATCAGAGACATCGAGAACCGTGTGGACTCTCCTGCTCGGCAGCTGGTTGATTGCTTTGCTGGTCACGCGGATGCTCCTGAAAGAAGCCGGAATTTTCGGAATTTCGGCTGCGCACTCGGCGCTCTGGGTGAAAACGGTGATTGCCCTCCTGCCGCTGGTCCCCTCGGTACTCGTCGTATGGACCTTCGTCCAGGATATCCGGAAGGCGGACGAGTTCGAGCGCAGGCTTCACCTCGAAGCGCTGGCGATCGCCTTTCCCGTAACTGTCATTCTGCTGATGACGCTCGGTCTCCTCCAGCTTGTCATCGAGCTCAACCCGAATGACTGGAGCTACCGGCATATCTGGCCATATGTGATGATGACCTGGCTGTTCGGCTACGTTCAGGCCCGTCACCGGTACGGCCTCAAGTGAAGAATCGCCTCAGAGTGCTTCGCGCTGAGCGCGAGTGGAGCCAGGAGGAGCTATCCAACCGCCTGTCCGTATCGCGCCAAACGATCAATGCGCTGGAAAATGGGAAATACGACCCAAGTCTCCCGCTGGCATTTCGCATCTCCAGGGTCTTCGATGCGAAGATCGAGGAGATCTTTTTTCCGGACGAATAGCTCGGGGAAAAGGAGCTCCGCGGTAGATTTGGAGAAACCGCACCCTCACAGGCAAATGTCCACAGACGAACAGCTCGAGATCGCAATTCTGAGCACCATTCCCGAAGAATTCGTGGAAGCGCTCCATCGAATGATTCCGCAGCTTTCCCCGGGCAACCCTCTCCCGCCCCGTGAGCAGCTCGAAGCTGTAGTTCAGTGCCCCAGCAACACTCTGCTGGCCGCGCGCGTTAATGGAAAGACGGTTGGAACACTGACACTGACCATGATTACCACTCCTACCGGAGTTACCGGCTGGATAGCGGATGTCGTTGTGGACAGCCTGATTCGCGGCAGGGGGATCGGCGAAAAGCTTGTTCGGGAAGCGATCGCGATATCGCAGGCCAAAGGTGCCAGATACGTCGACCTGTCATCCCGGCCCGCCCGGGAAGCCGCCAACCGGCTTTACCAACGGCTCGGGTTCGAAAAGCGGGAAACAAACTATTACCGCTTCACGCTGCACCACGAGTAAACGCTTCATGCCATTCGGGGGTCGAATGGCGTGCACCCATTACGAGTTCCGAACTTGAAAAGATTACTTACTGTCGCTGCCTTCCTTGCGATCGCGGCTTTCGTGGCCCCGTCAACAGCTCATTCGCAGCAGGCAGATGTCATTCGCGGGCGCATCACCGGACCTGACAGTGCCGCCATCGAAGGAGTGGTCGTAACGGCCACATCCATGGGCGGCAACGTGAGCCGAACCGCCCGTACCGACGCCAATGGACGTTTCACGATCACGTTCCCGAACGGCGA
>JAKFCC010000214.1:0-2290 GCA_036676795.1 Gemmatimonadota bacterium | reverse complement strand
GACTACTGTGATGACCACTGTGGCGCTGGCCGCTGCGGGGCTGAATCCCACGGGTATCGTCGGAGGGCGCGTCGCGTCCTGGAATGGCAACCTGAGCGCGGGCGGCGATGAGGTGTTCGTGGTCGAGTCTGACGAATACGACAGGTCCTTCCTTGCGCTCAGGCCGACCGTCGCGGTGGTGACAAATATCGAGGCCGATCATCTCGACATTTACGCCGACCTCGACGACATTCGCAGCGCATTCGCGCAGTTTGTTGCGCCTGCGCGGTTCGTGGTGCTCTGTGCAGACGACAGGACGGCGAACTCGCTTCCCACTCCCAACACCGCTGAAGTGATTCGGTACGGGACCGATTCCCGCGATGCACGCCTGATTGCCACGAATATCACTCCTTCGTCCGACGGAACACGTTTCGACGTGCTGTACGATGGAAAGAGATTTTCGTCGGTAGTTCTGCCGACACCGGGCCTGCACAATGTTCGCAATGCGCTCGCGGCAATTGGGGCGGGCATCGCACTGGGTGCCGATCCTGAAAAGTTGAGCGCAGGACTTGGCGGCTATACCGGAGTGGAGCGGCGCTTCCAGCGCCTGGGGGAAAGCCGGGGGATCGCAATTGTCGATGATTACGCGCATCACCCCAGCGAGATATCCGCGACACTGCAGGCGGCGAGGGCAACATTCCCGGGACGCCGCATCGTTGCAGCATTCCAGCCGCACCTGTACTCCCGCACCCGGGATTTCTGCGTGGAGTTTGCATCGGCGCTTTGCGGGGCGGACGAGGTCTTCCTGCTGGATCTGTATCCGGCGCGGGAACAGCCGATCGCAGGCGTTTCTTCCCGGCTCATCTCCGATGAAATGCGAAAGGCAGGTCTCGCTCCGCGCTGGGAGGGAGCCCGCGACCTGGCCGCGAAAGCGATCCGTGACGAGGTAAGGGAGGGCGACGTGGTAATCACGATCGGCGCGGGCGACGTCACCAAGCTCGCATATGAGCTGCAGCAGGGGCTCGCAGAATGAGTGAAGTCCCCGACGCACCAGTTGAAACTCCGCGCAAAAAAGGACGGCGGTTTCTCGTGGTTCTGCTTCTTTTCCTTGCCATCACCTCGGTCTGGTGGGGAAAAGTCGTGCTTTCACAGTTCGCTTTTTTCCGTATTCGCGAAGTGGAAGTGACCGGAACGCGTTTCCTGGACCCTGCGAAGATCGTTGCGCGAATGCGGGTGGACACCCTCCGTTCCATCTGGAGCGAGACGGAGACATACCGCAGGCGAGCAGAGTCACACCCACAGGTGACGTCGGCCAGTATCGAGAGAAAGCTCCCTTCGAGGCTTCTGGTTCACGTTCGCGAGAATCTTCCGATTGCACTGGTTCCGACGGCGGCCGGGTTTCTTACTTTCGACTCCACCGGGCGGGAGCTTCCAATCGACCCGAAGCTCGCGGCGCCCGATCTTCCAGTCGTCGCCAGTGCGGACACGGCAATCCTGTCGCTGCTCGGCCGCATCAGGACATACAATCCGTTCGTGTTCGAGAGGATCAGTGAGGTCAGCCGCCCTGCGCCGAATGAGTTCCTGCTGCTGCTGGCGTCAGGCGAGCGAAAAATATTCTCTGCGCCGCCGGACAGTTCAGCATTAGATTCGACCGTGACAGAATCCTCCGTTCTGCGCGTTCGCGTGCCTGTGGGGGTGACCGTTACACGTTTGACCGATATCTTTCCCGTGGAAACCGACCTCAAACGCCGTCAGGTTAAGGTCGCAGAGCTGGACTTACGCTATCGCGATCAAGTGATCGCAAGGCTTCAATGAACCCGGAACGAATCGTCGCGGGTCTGGACATAGGAACGGCCAAGACAACGGCGGTAATCGCAGAAGCGATTAGCGACTCGCATCGCAACGTCACCATCAAGATTCTTGGTGTGGGCCAGGCGAGAACGACAGGTCTTCGGCGGGGAATCGTCTCTGACATCGAAGAGACAACCCGGTCTATCAAGAAGGCAATCCAGGACGCCGAGCGAATGGCCGGCACCCCAATCGATTCGATCTACGCCGGCATCGCCGGTGAGCATGTCCGGGCGATGACGAGTACCGGAGTCGTGGCGGTCAATGGCGACGAGATCTCGGCCTGGGATGTGACGCGCGCCAATGACGTCGCCCGTGCCCAGTCGATTCCGCAGGATCGCGAGCTTCTGCACGCGATTCCCCAGGAATACTCGGTGGACAAGAACCAGGGCATCCGCGATCCCATTGGCATGATCGGCACGCGTCTCGAGACCGAGATGTACCTGATCACGATCGGCAGCTC
>JAKFCC010000213.1:0-14401 GCA_036676795.1 Gemmatimonadota bacterium | reverse complement strand
ATGAGCTTCTTCCGGACACCTGAGATGGGACACTCTGTCACCCGCTTTGCATTCTGCAAGCAGCTCTCGACGCTCGAGCGGGCCGCCGAGCGCCTGGCCACCCTTTCAGCGAAGGTCTGAGCATTTGGTTGGTTTCGGGAATTCTTCGGCCTATATTCTAGGCCGATGACTCGCGCCGAAATAACCACTCCCGAAGTTCTCGCCGACGAATCCGTGGTCGAGCTGTCGCTCCGGCCGCAGCGGCTTGCGGAATTCATCGGGCAGGACAAGGTCAAGGATGCGCTTCGCATATACATCGAAGCCGCACTCGAACGCCGCGAAGCACTGGACCACACTCTCTTCTTTGGTCCGGCGGGGCTTGGAAAGACCACCCTGGCCGAGCTGATCGCGCGCGAGCTGGGGGTGAATATCCGGACAACCTCCGGGCCGGCCCTCGAAAAGCCGGGCGACCTGGTCGGCACGCTGACCAACCTTCGAGCCGGTGACATCCTCTTCATCGACGAGATACACAGACTGCGTCCCGTGATCGAGGAGTTTCTCTATCCGGCGATGGAAGATTACAAGATCGACATCCGCCTTTCGGAAGGGCCCAAGGCGCAGACGATCACCATGCAGGTTGAGAAGTTCACGTTGATCGGCGCGACCACGCGGCTGGGAATGTTGACGCCGCCGATGCGGGCACGGTTCGGGATCGAGATGCGCCTGAACTATTATCCAGCGGCCGACCTGGAGCAGATCGTGAAGCGCACGGCGGACGTGCTGAAAGTTCAGATCGATGGTGCGGGAGCACTGGAGATCGCCCGCAGATCCCGCGGGACACCGCGGGTTGCAAACCGTCTCCTCAGGCGCATTCGCGACTACGCCCAGGTGCGCGCCGCAGGGCGCATCACCGAAAATGTCGCGAGTGAAGCGCTGCAGCTTCTGGACGTCGACCAGTTCGGCCTCGACGACATGGACGCACGCATCCTGAAGGCGATCATCGAAAAATTCGACGGCGGACCCGTTGGCGTCGGAACTGTAGCGGCCGCGGTCGGGGAAGACGTGGAAACGATCGAGGAAGTGTACGAGCCCTTCCTGGTGCAGAATGGATTTCTGCAGCGTACGCCGCGGGGGCGGGTAGCGACTCCCCAGGCATACAGGCACTTCGGTTTCGCGCTACCGGGCAGCGGGACCCAGCAGACGCTCTTTTAGTCACCGGGATGCACCCCCGCGGCGACCGCACCTCTGATTACGATTTCGAGCTGCCTCCCGGGCTGATCGCACAGCAGCCGGCGCCGCGCCGCGAGGAAAGCAGGTTGATGGTCGTGCATCGCACGACAGGAGAAATCGAGCACCGGAAGTTTACCGACTTGCCGGCACTGATCGCTCCGGACGACTGTCTCGTCATCAACACAACGAAGGTTTTTCGTGCGCGGCTGCTCGGCACGCGGGCTTCCGGTGCGCCCGCGGAGATTCTTCTGCTTCGGGACCTGGGAGAGAATCGCTGGGAGGCGATGGTCAACCCGGGCGGAAAACTAAAGCCCGGCCGCGTCGTGGATATCGCACCGGGATTCAGCGCCGAAGTTTGCGAGGTGACCGAACGTCGCACCCGGATCGTTCACCTGATCTCACTCGATCCAATCGCCGAAGCCATCGAAAGGCATGGCCACATTCCGCTGCCGCCCTATATCGAACGCGGGGATTCGGAGACCGATGCCGATCGTTACCAGACGGTTTACGCGACCCAGTCCGGTTCGGTAGCGGCTCCAACAGCGGGACTGCATTTCACGCCGGAGCTTCTTTCAGAGATCGAATCGGGCGGTGCGCGCATCGCCAAAGTCACTCTGCATGTCGGTGCGGGAACCTTCAAGCCCGTCGAGGTGGAAGACCCGGCCCAGCATTCCATGCACGAGGAATGGTTTTTCGTCCCCAATGAAACCGCCGCTCAGGTGAACTCGACTCGCGAATCGCATGGAAAAGTCTGGGCTGTTGGAACCACGTCGGTTCGAACGCTCGAATCGGTGGCGAATTTCGACGGAATTGTCCGGCCGGGTTCGGGCGAGACCCGAATCTTTCTCAGGCCCCCCTACAAGTTCCGCGCGGTTGACAGGATAATCACCAACTTCCACCTGCCACGGTCCACGCTGATCATGCTCGTGGCGGCATTTGCGGGTTACGACCTCACCATGCGGGCTTACGCTGAAGCCATTCGCGAGGGGTACCGCTTTTATTCCTACGGCGACGCAATGGCCGTCGTCGACTGAGTAAGTTTAAGGGTGAGCTTTTCGTTTGAAGTAACCGCTACCGCCGGCGCTGCTCGTGCCGGCGTTTTCGTTACTCCGCATGGGCCGGTAGAGACACCGACCTTCATGCCGGTTGGAACGCTTGCATCCGTAAAGACTCTCGACCCCGAAGATCTGAAAGCCTCCGGCGCGACGATGATCCTGGCGAATGCCTACCACCTTCATCTTCGTCCCGGCGAGGACCTGGTTCGGCGTATGGGCGGACTGCACGAGTTCATGCACTGGGATCGTCCGATTCTCACCGATTCGGGCGGATTCCAGGTTTTCTCGCTCGAGGGACTGCGAAAAGTCAGCGAGGAGGGCGTGGAGTTCAGGAGCCACATAGACGGCTCCGCGCGTTTCTTCACACCCGAATCTGTGATGCACATCGAGCACGAGCTTGGCGCCGACGTGATCATGCAGTTCGACCATGTGATCCCCGGCCAGTCAGAGCTGTCCGCGTCCCGGGATGCGAGCGAAAGGTCGCTGCGCTGGCTGGCAAGGGCGCTCGAGGCACACAGGAAACTCTCTGCCGAGCAGCAGGATCGCCCGCCGCAATCGCTCTTTCCGATAGTTCAGGGCGGAATTCACGAATCGCTCCGCCGCGAGGCCGCGGAGCACATTCGGGGATTGAATGACTGGGACGGCTTTGCGATCGGCGGACTTTCCGTTGGCGAGGAAAAGAGCGCCATGTATGAAATGCTCGATGTAGTTGAGACGGCGCTGCCGGCGGACAAGCCACGCTACCTGATGGGAGTGGGATTTCCCGAAGATCTGCTGGAATCCATAGCCAGGGGCGTAGACCTGATGGACTGCGTCGCACCGACGCGAATGGGACGGAATGGCGCTTTCTTCACTCCCGACGGCCGGGTCAACATCAAGAAGGCCGAATTCCGGGCCGACTCCAGGCCGCTCGACGAGACGTGCGACTGCACCGGCTGTCGCCGTTTCACCCGGGCCTATGTCAGGCATCTGTTTGTGTCCGACGAGCTGCTCGGCCTCCGCCTGCTTTCCCTGCACAATGTACATTTCCTCCTGTCGCTTGCGCGTGATGCGCGCAGGCACATAGCCGCGGGCGATTTCCAGTCCTGGAGCAAGTCCTGGCTGGACCGCTATCACTCTTCAAACAACCTGGCGTCATGACACACGGAATTCTTGGTTCACTTATGCTGCTTCAGTCGGCCAGCAATGCCCTGCTCGGACCGATCTTCATGTACGGTGCGATCTTCGCGGTCTTCTACTTCGTCCTCCTTCGTCCGCAGAGCAAACAGCGCAAGGCGCTCGATGCAGAAATTCGCGGAGTGAAAAAGGGCGATGAGATCGTGACCACCGGCGGAGTGATCGGCGAAGTGATCCATATTCGCGAAACGGCCACCGACGCAAAGGCGAATCCGCTGGAGGATCGAATCACGATCCGGTCGGGCGAATCGAAGCTCCTGATCGAACGCGGCCGCATCGCGCGCGTGATACGTCCTACGGTCGTTACGCCCACGTCCTGATCAAAGCGCCGGCTTGAGCATCCTCGACATTCGCGTTCTTGGCGACCCGATCCTCCGGAAGGAGACCATTCCGGTCGGTCAAATAACGGATGATCTCCGTAAGCTGATCGCGGACATGTTCGAAACGATGTACGCATCGGAAGGAATCGGCCTCGCTGCACCGCAGGTGGGCCGCAGCGAGCGGATCGCGGTGGTTGATGTCGATGGAGAACGCCACGCGCTCATCAATCCCGAGATTGTCGAGCGCTCGAGCGGTACCGACAAGTCAGAGGAGGGATGCCTCTCCATTCCCAATATCTACGGCGATGTCGTCCGTCCTTCGACGGTCACTGTCAGCGCGACCAATGAAATGGGCGAAATGTACGAGGTGACCGCATCCGACCTGCTCGGCCGCTGCATGCAGCACGAGATCGATCACCTGCACGGCAGGCTGTTCATCGATTACCTGAGCATGCTCAAGCGCCGGTCAGCGCTGAACAAATGGGAAGACGAAAAGGGTGACTACCCGAACTTCATCCGGAAGGTGATAGCCGGCACTGCAGCCGGCCGGAAATCGGGAAGCCGAAGCGAACATCCAGAAGAAGAGATGTAATGCGGATACTCTTCTGGGGAACTCCTGAATTTGCCTGCGTCCCGCTCAGGGCTCTCCTCGGCGAAGGGTACGAAGTCATCGGCGTGGTCACACAGCCGGACAAGCCACAGGGCAGAAACCGCGAGGTAATTCCCCCGCCCGTAAAGCAGATCGCACTCCAGGAAAACATTCCCGTGTTTCAGCCGGTGAAACCGAAGGACGTGGAATTCACCGACACCCTCCGGGTGATGGCGCCCGACATCTCGGTCGTGGTGGCCTATGGGCATATCCTTTCCGACGAGCTGATCAGCCTTCCGGCAATGGGAACGCTCAATATTCACGCATCGCTTCTCCCGGAACTTCGGGGCGCAGCGCCCATCCAGGCGGCAATCCGGGACGGAAAAGTTGAAACAGGCGTGAGCATCATGCGCATGGTGCGCGAGCTGGACGCAGGCCCGGTTATCCACCAGGCGCGTACACCGATCCGGGATGACGAGACCTATGGCGAGCTTCAGATGCGTCTCTCGGAACTGGGCGCCATGGCACTCATTGAAGCGCTGACGCTTCTGTCGGTGGGGGCGGCCGTCGAAGTTCCGCAGGACGAATCGCTGGCAACCTATGCACCCAAGATCACCCGGGATATGGCCCGCGTCGACTGGAATCAGAGCGCTGCGGTAGTGTCGCGCACCATCCGCGCCTATGATCCCAAACCTTCCGCGTTCACGACTCTGGCAGGTGCCGACGTAAAACTGTTCGGCGCGTCTGCTGTGGCCAACTCATCTGAAGCTGCGCCGGGAACGGTTCTCCTTACGTCCGACAGCGTCATCGTGGCCTGCGGCGAAGGGGCCGTTTCCATCACTGACGTGCAGCCTTCCGGAAAAAAGCGCATGCGCGCGAGCGACTGGTCGCGTGGACGCGGAGTGCGAGAAGGTGACCGCTTCGGGGTCTGAACTACTTCCCATAGTTCACGCCGTCACCGACGGCGCGGTCGTCTGCAAACCTGACTTCGTGGCAGTTGCCGGCCGGGCGATGACGGAGGTGAAATCACGCCTCGCAGTTCATCTTCGCGCACCCATGATACCTGGCAAGATGTTTTTCGAAATCGCTGCGGAGCTCGCCCAGCTCCAGCGTGACTTCGGCTCCTGGCTCATCGTGAACGACCGGGTGGACGTTGCCGTGGCTGTGGGTGCACGCGGTGTTCAACTGACCTCGCGTTCACTTTCTGTTGCAGATGCCAGGAAGGTTGCCGGCGACATTCCCGTTGGCGCCAGCGTGCATTCTCTCGAGGACGCCATCGCAGCCTACGATGCGGGAGCGAGCTGGTGCGTCGCCGGAAATGTCTTCCCCACTGCTACACACCCCGGATCTCCCGGACGACGAGTCGATTTCATCTCGCTGCTCGCGAGCGCCGTTCCCATTCCGATAATCGCGATTGGGGGCGTCAAGCCCGAGCATGTTCCCGAGCTGCTCGACGCCGGAGCTTATGGCATCGCGACGATCCGGGGCGCGGGCTGGAATAGCGAAAGAAAGGTTCCGAAGGACGAGCCGATGCGCACAGTTCTCGATGCGGGTCGTCACAGCGCGGGAACGGTGCTCGTAGGCAGGGCCCGCAGCAGTCCTGCGACCCCGCTCAGTAACTATATTTGGGAGTATGACGCCCACCGCTCCCGCACTCAGCGGGATCTCCCTGACGGTCAACGGAACACGCCGCGAAATACCGGCTGAGACCACCCTTTCAGGGCTTCTCGAGTCGCTCGACCTCGATCCCAGAATGGTCGTCGTGGAACACAATCGCACCATACTTCGTGACCGCGATTCGTACGCGTCGGTTCACCTGAAGTCTGGCGACGTTCTCGAAATAGTTCAGTTCGTTGGGGGTGGCTGATGACTGCCGCACACCCAGCAACTGACATCGCGCGCGAGCTGGCACCGCTCACCATCGCCGACCGGACATTCCGGTCGCGGCTCATGGTGGGGACCGGCAAGTACAGAAGCAATGATGAAATGGTGCAGTCGATCGAAGCTTCAGGGGCCGAGATCGTCACTGTCGCGGTTCGCCGCGTGGACCTCGACAGGACGAAGGAAGAGGGAGTTCTCTTCCATCTCGACCCGCGGAACTACTTCCTGCTGGCGAACACGGCCGGCTGCTACAACGCAGAAGACGCAATTCGCTATGCCCGTCTTGCGCGCGCAGCAGGTTTCAACGAGTGGGTGAAGCTCGAGGTGATCGGCGACCAGGAAACGCTGCTGCCCGACACGGAAGGCCTGCTGGAAGCAACGCGCGTGCTGGCCGGCGAGGGATTCAAGGTCATGGCTTATACGAATGACGACCTGATCACGGCGCTCAGGCTCGAAGAAGCCGGGGCAGTCGCAGTGATGCCGCTCGCCTCACCTATTGGCAGCGGGCTGGGGATGCTGAACCCATATGCGATTCGTACTATCAAGCGGCGACTGAAAGTCCCGGTGATTGTAGATGCTGGAGTGGGCACTGCATCGGATGCGTGCATCGTTATGGAACAGGGAGTCGACGGCATTCTCATGAATACGGGAATCGCGGCCGCCGACGATCCCATCGCCATGGCGATCGCGATGCGCAAAGCCGTTGACGCCGGACGGCTGGCGTATCTCGCCGGCAGGATGCCTCGGCGGGAAGTCGCGGTTCCATCTTCCCCGTCCAAGGGGATGATCAGCTGATGGCCGCGGCAACAGCTTCACTGGCGATCACGCCGTCCCGGGCCGCGGCCGCAAAAGTGTTTGCGGATCTGCGAACCGGCGAACTGCTGGACAGCGCTCTCGATCGCCACGCAGACGACCTGGATGCCCGTGATAAACGCTGGGTGCGCGAGCTTCTCTATGGGACACTTAGACAGCGCGGCTGGCTGGATGCCCTGCTCGAGTCACGGGTGCGGGGAGGACTCTCGCGCCTTGACGACGACATCATCGACCTGCTCAGGCTCGGCATGTATCAGCTGCTGTTCATGCGCAGCGTGCCGCCCTACGCGGCCATTGCACAGACTGTGGAACTCGCGAAGCGCCGCCATGGCATCGGCGCGAGCAAGCTGGTGAATGCTGTGCTCCGCAGACTTGACCGTGAGTCTGCGGGAATTCTGGACACGTCTCCCGAGTCGCTCGGTGCGCGTGATCCGGTCGATGCGCTGTCAATCCGGTATTCGCATCCTCGCTGGCTCGTGGCGCGCTGGGTGGGTCGCTGGGGCGCCGAGGCAACACAGACTCTCCTCGAACGCAACAATACGGAGGCCCCACTCACTGTGCGGCCCTTCGGAATTGTTCGCGAACAGCTCGAGGCCACTCTTGATGCGGCAGGAATAGAAACGGAAGAGGTCGGACTCGTTCCAGACAGTCTCATCCTGCGCGGAGCCGGTTCCATCACCGAAGTCGGTTCGTTCAGGCAGGGATTGTTCTTCGTGCAGGATCCCGCGGCGACGCTCGTGACCCAATATGCCGCGATTCCGCCTGGCGCCCTCGCAGCCGATCTATGCGCTGCACCCGGCGGCAAGGCGCTCGAGCTTTCCCGCACTGCCGGCCATGTCATCGCGTCCGACCGGTCATTCTCCCGCATGAGCCTCGTCACGTCGAATATCGAACGGCTCGACGTGAAGAACGTCTCAGTGATGATTGCGGATGCGCGGCGCCCGGCCATCGACTCGGTGGACGCTGTTCTCATCGATGTGCCCTGCACGGGAACCGGAACTTTCAGGCGTCACCCCGATGCGCGCTGGCGTTTGCGTATCTCCGACCTGGCTGTGATGGCCGCGCTGCAACGCGCCATTCTCTCAGCCGCCTCGCAAGTGGTTCGGCCCGGCGGGCTGCTGATCTACAGCACCTGTTCGCTCGAACCGGAAGAGAATGACGGACAGATCGAAAACTTCCTGAGCAGCAATCCCGAGTGGTCGCTGGAGCCGCCCCCGACTGGCGCCGTGCCCGCGACTGTGCTCGACGCCGGACGACTGAGAGTCCTTCCGCACATCCATGGTGTGGATGGTGCATTCGCAGCTCGCCTGCGCAGGAAGCAGTAAATGAATTGGCGTTCCTGGTCGCGTCGCTCGATTCCTTATCTGGTGGTTGGGGTCGGCGGGTTCCTTCTCGCCTACGTTTTCATTTTCCTCTTCGCGTTTCGCTCGGACGTGATTCCAGACGACACGATTGTGCCCAACGTCGTCGGTCAGCTCTACGAAGACGCGGCAGCCACGATTGAAAAGGCCGGGTTCTATGCGCAGCAGGGTGAGCAGCGCATAAGCAAGACGGCGCCAAAGGGCTCGGTACTGCAGCAGGATCCACCGGGTGGGAGCAGGCATAAAAAGGGAACTGACATCGTCCTGGCGATCAGTCTCGGAAAGAAGGAAGCGGTCGTTCCGCAAATCATTGGACTCACCCCGCAACAGGCGCGCGTAGCCATCGAGAATGCAGGATTCCAGATGGGCCGCACTCTCGAGCTGCCGAGCGATTATCCGCGGGGAACCGTGTTCCAGGTGGAGCCTCTTCCTGGAACACAGATCGATCTCCCGGCACTGGTGAACTTCACGGTGAGCGCTGGTCCGGCGACAGTTCAGGTCCCCGATCTCGTCGGGCGCTCGGTTCCCGATGCGCGCTCCGCCCTCGAGCAGATGGGACTCCGGCTCGGCTCCATCGGACGCGACACCAGCTCGACGCAGCTGGAGAACTCCGTGCTCCGCCAGAGTCCGCCGGCCGGTGCCACGGTTTCAGCAGGCGCGACTGTCGGAGTGGTTGTTTCACGCTTTCCTCCCCCTGCTCCGCTTCCCAGCTTCCCGCCGTTGGACAGCCTCACTGTCGCGCGTAAGATTCCCCTCCAATGAAAGCCAGAATTGCTCCGTCCATCCTGAGCGCGGACTTCGGCAAGCTCGCCGAGGAAGTCGCGATGTGCGAAGCCGGGGGAGCCGACCTGATCCATGTGGATGTCATGGATGGACGGTTCGTTCCCAACCTGACGTTCGGCGAAAAAGTCATTCGTACCGTTCGCAAGGCGACCAGCCTTCCACTCGACGTTCATCTGATGGTTGTCGAACCTGCGAATTACTTCGAGAGTTTCGCCGATGCGGGCGCCAACACGCTCACCTTTCACGCTGAGGCCGAGGCCCACGCGCACCGGCAGCTTGCGCGCGTGAAGGAGCTGGGATGCAAGGCGGGTCTCGCACTCAACCCGGCTACTCCGGTTTCTGCGGCGGCAGAAGTTGCGGCCGACCTGGACCTGCTGCTGATCATGACCGTAAACCCCGGGTTCGGCGGCCAGAAGTTCATTCAGCGCTCGGTTGAAAAGGTTCGCGCCGCGCGAAGGCTCCTGAAGGAATCCAGCTCAATGGCTGCGCTTGAAGTGGATGGCGGAATCGACCGGGACACCATCACGTCCGTATGGAAAGCCGGCGCTGATACCTTCGTCGCCGGCAATGCGATTTTTTCAGCGCAGGATCCGCGCGCCGAAATCAACGAGCTGCGAACCCGCTGTTCTTCTTACGCATGACATCCCGGAATCAGTACATCCTGATCGGCAGCGCAGCTGCTCTTGTCGTTGCGCTCCTTCTTGCCGGGGCAAGGTTGCTTGGAGGCCAGCTGTTCATTGTGGAACCGGGCAGCAAGGCGCCGCACTTCGAGGCGTCAACACTCGAAACACCCCCACGCATCAAGGCCCTGAGCGAATTCCGCGGACAGGTGGTTCTGCTGAATGTGTGGGCAACCTGGTGCGGGCCATGCCGCGTCGAAATGCCGAGCATGGAGGCGCTTCACAAATCGCTCGGCAGCAAAGGCCTGAAAATTGTGGCTGTCAGTGTAGATGAGTCGGGTTTCGAGGATGAGATCCGCGATTTCGCGCAGCAGTATGGACTCACATTCCAGATCCTTTACGATCCAAACAGGGATGGGATCCGGAAACGCTATCAGGTGACCGGCTACCCCGCGACCTTCGTTATCGGCAGGGACGGCATCATACGCCGCAAGCTGGTCGGGGCTGCCGACTGGAACTCGAAGGGCAATCGTGCGCTGATCGAGCATCTGCTCGCTGAACGCACTGACTGATGTCCGTCATCCTGGGGATCGAAAGCTCCTGCGATGAAACGTCTGCAGCAGTTCTGGAGGGAAGCGGCGACAACGTAGCGCAGAAATCCCTAGTCATCCTGTCTCAGGATGTACATCGCATTTTTGGCGGCATCGTTCCCGAGCTTGCCTCGCGTGCTCACGTAACGAGCATGGTTCCCGTAGTTCAGCGCGCACTTGACGACGCAGGCTGTGAGCTCGGCGATCTCGACGCCGTGGCGGTGACCTATGCGCCCGGACTTATCGGCGCGCTGCTGGTGGGAGTTTGCTACGGCAAGGCTCTCGCTTTTGGACTGAACCGCCCTCTGGTTCCGGTTCACCACATGGAAGGACATATCTTTGCGTCGGCGCTGGAGCATCAGGATGCGGTGCCGCCATTCGCGTCTCTGCTCGTTTCAGGCGGACACACGCTCCTGCTCGATGTTCCGGAATGGGGCTCGTACCGGCTGCTCGGTGCAACAAGGGATGACGCCGCGGGAGAGGCATTCGACAAAGTCGCGAAGCTCCTGGGACTTCCCTATCCGGGAGGACGGCCAATTGAAGATCTCGCGAAACAGGGCGACCCGTCCCGCTTCCGTTTCACGCGACCGATGCTGCGACGTACATCCACTGCCGGCGACCCGGATCATTTTGCGTTCTCGTTCAGCGGCCTGAAGACCGCCGTGCTGAACGCCGTGAAAGCGTCCACGGATCTTTCTGCCGACGCCCCACATATTGCTCGCGCATTTCAGGACTCGATCATCGAAACACTCGCCGAGAAACTCTTCAGGGCTGCCGGTCAGTTCGGGCGGAAAAGGGTGGTGCTGGGCGGGGGTGTGGCATGCAATCGCACGCTGGTCGCTGCCTGCCGCGAGAAGCTGGAACCGCTTGGAATCACCGTCTTCGCGCCTTCGCCGCGCCTCGCCACCGACAACGCCGCAATGATTGCGAGAGCCGGCATGTTCAGACTCGAAAAGGGTGACCTTGGAGAGCTAGATTTGAACGCGTTCGCATCGATGCCCCTTCCCGGCCTCATCGCCGCCTGATAAAAAATCAATGACACAAATTTTCGCGTCGGTGGTACATCATCCGCTTTCCTATTCCTTCGGCCCGCTGCAATTCACGGGTTTTGGACTGGGGATGCTGCTCTGTTTCGTTATCGCCCAGATACTCGCGCAGCGCGAGATGGAGCGGCGCGGATACGATCCGACACCGATCGCCGACCTGGTGCTCGCCGCTGTGATTGGCGGCCTGCTCGGCGCGAAGATCTATTACGCGATCCTCACACAGGATATGTCGGCGCTGGTGAGCCGCGCCGGCTTTGTGTTCTGGGGCGGACTTATTGGCGGCATCATCGCGACCGCAATCGTCATGTGGAAGAAGCGCCTCAGCTTTGCGCGAATCAGCGATGTGTCGGCGATTGCCCTTGCCGCGGCGTACTCAGTGGGACGCACAGGTTGCTGGGGCGTCGGTGACGACTACGGGCGTCCGTGGAATTCGCCGCTCGCGGTCAAGTTCCCCGAGGGAGCACCACCCTCCACCGCCGAAAATCTCACCCAGTTGTTCGGAGTCGTCGTTCCTGCCGGCACCCCGCCGAAGGAAGTTTTGGCAGTGCATCCCACTCAGCTCTACGAAACCGGACTCGGCTTCGTCATGTTCCTTATCCTGTGGAAATACAGGGACCACAAGCATGCAGAAGGTTGGCTGTTCGGCTTTTACTGTGTGCTCGCTGGGGTGGAACGCTTCATCATCGAGTTCTTCCGCGCGAAGGACGATCTCTTTCTCGGCGGAACCATCACGATTGCGCAGCTGATCGCGATTGGATTTGCCGTCGGTGGAGCCGTCTGGATGTACCTACGCCGAAACGTCGGAAGCGGTGCTCCCGGAATCCACGCGACTGCCTGACCAGGTCTTCGCCAGAGCGAAGATGAACAGAACGATCAGCAGGCCCTGGCCGGCGATCGTTTCCAGGCTCGGAAAGATTCCAAGTGACGGAATGTGCGGGAAGTTGGGGAGCATCGTGATCGGCAGAACGTTGCCCTCCTGCAGCTCACTGATGCCCTTCCCCATGAAGATGAATGCCATGAAGTAGAGCAGCACACTCGTGCCGGTGAAGAACGGACGCAGCGGTATGCTCACGCCGAACCGGTAGAAGAGAGTGAAGATGACCGCCAGAAGCACAAAACCGGCAACGATGCCGAGGATTAGCGGAAGCACGCCACTCCCCTCGCTGAACAAAGCCTGATAGAACAGCGCTGTCTCGGCACCCTCGCGGTAAACCGCAAGGAACGCCACCAGTGCAAGCGCCTTCCCGCCGCCGTGCTCCAGCGAACTGTTGACCTTCTCCCGAATGAACTGCTGCCATTTCGCCGCCTCGACCTTGGAGATCAACCAGTAGCTGACCGAGAAGAGCACCACCACCGCAAGCAGCATCGTCACGCCTTCAACGATTTCGCGGCTCGCGGGCATGTACTGGAAAACCGTCTTGAGCAGTATGGCCGTGGCAAAACTTGCGACCAGACCGAGTCCAACGCCGATCCATATCGACTTCAGGCGCTCACGATGGCCCGTCTTGATCAGGAATGCGACTACGGCACCGATGACGAGAATTGCCTCGAAACCTTCGCGCAGAATGATCAGCAGCGACTGGAAGAACGAGCCCCACCCACCGGACTGGCGGCGGGCAAGATCCACCATCTCGGGGAGGCCTTGCTCGATCGAAGTGAGTGCCGCACGTGCGGCTTCCATGTCGTTCCGGCGAACAGCGCCTTTGAAATCGGCGAAGTAGCGCTCCATCGTCGTCACCAAGGCGGGCTTCTTGGCGCGCACTGGAGTTTCGAGCGGCTCGAACGCTATGTATGCGTCGAAGGCGCGGTCGCCGGCTTCCGCGGTCTTGCCGGCAATGGCAAATGCCATGGCGCTGTCGAGCAGGGCCTTCACCGACTGGGCGGCGGAATCGGCGGCAACTGATGTTGCGTCCGCTGCAGCGCTTGGCAGCTGCATGGGCTCGCCGCGCAATGCGAACACATAGTTCACGACATCCCACCGCTGCTGCACAGTGAGGGTATCGCCGAACGCCGGCATCGGGGCTCCGGCAATTCCAACAGACACTACGTTATAGGCGAGACCCGCTGTGAGATCGGGCAGCGAATCCCGGCTGCCGATTGCCGGGGGCTTTATCGAGAGGGATGCCGCTATGGGGCCATCGCCAATTCCGGTGTCACCATGACATGCAGCGCAATTCGCCGAATAAAGCTTGTGGCCCTGAGCCGAATCGAGTGGCGCAGTCGGAAGGTCGATGGCACCTGACCGTCCCATCGATGCGGAGAAACGAGCGTAAATCGCGCGAACCTCTGGTACCGGCCGCTTCGCAGCGACAGCCTTGGTCAGGGTGTCCAGCAGCGCCCGGGTAGTTCCTGCGCTATAGCTCCGGAGAGACTTGGCTACTTCAGCGGCATCCCGGAGAAAATCCGTGGTTTCCGAGTATTCGAGGGGGGCGACCAGGCGCCCCTTGTCGTCGAAAGCCTTGCCGTACTCCTCCACGGCGACGCTTACGATGCTGGATAGACGCTTGGCTGGATTTCCCTGAGCGGAAAGCGCTGTCGCGCAGAACACCAGGGCGGTGAACGCGCGCCAGATAGATGGTCCGAAATTCATTGCCGAGTAAATCTATCAGGAATACATCCTCCGGCAATGCAAGTCGGCGCGGAATCAGGGGTTAGCCCCTAACAGCTGTCCGTAGAATAGGTGTATTCGCCCGTAAGCTCCCTTTCCGAGAGGGCTGCCCGCTTCCCGGTCCGCTTCTCGTACTCCCGCACGAAATGCGGCAATCGCTTCGAGCTGAACTCGGATCGGTCGATGCCGATTGCCTGTATGGCCGCCTCGATATCGGCCGGTTCCCCCTCTACCTCGACGAGGTCGTCCATTCGAGGATACCGCTCGAACCTGACAGTCGCCTTCCCCAGCTCGTACTGCGCGATCCATCTGCCGATCTCGGCGATCACCACATAGCCGAGACTGGCCAG
>JAKFCC010000212.1:0-9805 GCA_036676795.1 Gemmatimonadota bacterium | reverse complement strand
CGGCTGCCCACGCAGCCGGCCAGTCGCATCGACGAACTATTGCCCCATCACTGGCAGCCGTCGACCGCCGCCACCTGATCCTGCAGGCCGTCGTCAAGACGGGACCACCGCGCGCTTACGTTGCCGTGCCCACTCGCCTAGGCGGCGTGGCCGTGACGGCAAGTGCTGTCGTATGTCCGCTAGAAGCGAAACGCTCGTGCCGGTGGCGTGTTAACCGGGCGTGCGAAGATCGTCCAAGAACTCCGATGCCGGCTCAACACCCGTGATCAGCAAGTGATCCCGGGCGCGGGTGCACGCGACGTAGAGCAGGTGACGCTCGGTGTCATAAACCTCCTGCAAGTCAGCGTCGTCCCCGACGGTTTCAATACGTTCTTGCAGTGGGATCACCTCATCGTCGCACGCCATTACGACTACGGCGCGAAATTCCAGGCCTTTGGCGAGGTGCATCGTGCTGATCGAAAGGTGCCCACTGGCAATCTCGACGTGCTCTTCCAGTATCTTGAACGGCAGGTTGGCCGCCCTGGCCGCCGCTTCCGCGCGCGCCATTTGCTGCGCCGATCGCACAAAAATTCCGCACTCGTTGGGAGGAACGCCCCCCTTCGAGTGCTCGGCCAGCCACGCCCCCACCACGTTGATCTCCTCTGCTTCGTCCTTGAGCACGACAACGGAGGGCGGCGGCCCGTTGAAGACGGAGACGGTATCGCTTCTCTTCTCCGCATTGCCGTCAACGTCGGTCACCTCCGCTGCGAGCAGGCGATCGGCCTGCTGCCGAATCTGGTGGGAGGTCCGATAGTTGACCCGTAAGGTGCGGGAGCGGCCACGGATGTCCACTCCGAGCGACTTCCAGGAAAACGGTTGCTGGAAGATTCGCTGGCCGATGTCGCCCGCAAAGAAGAGCGCATTGGGCCGACTTGCGCCGAGCGACGCGAGAAAGCGCAGATGCGCGACGCTAATGTCCTGCGCCTCGTCCACGACGGCGAAGTCGAAGGGCGCTTTCTTGCTGCTGGCCAGAGCCTCCGCCAGCGCCGTGAACATCGCGGCGTGGGTTGTTAGGCGCTTAGCGGCCAATCCGCTGCGCACCTGCTCAAAGATGGTCCACAGCAGCGTGCGCTGCGCTTCGGGCAGCCGGGTCTTGCGGCCGAGGCGAGCCACGTCGCGGTAGTCGCCCCACGTCGCCAACTGCCAGGCATCCACCACCTGCTCCCACTCCGTCAGCAGGAAGTGGAGGCTGAACTTGTGGCCTGGCACTTTCTCAGACGCGTCACGGAGCAGGTCGCGTATGGCGCCTCGGTTTGCTAGCGAGATTGAGCCACAGTGGGTCTTGTGGAGGCGAAGGCCAATAGCTTCCAGCGAGTGCACGTCGATGCGTTCGGCCAGGCGCGGCTCGCTGCCGACCAGGCGTTTGAGCTTGGTGCGCAAGGCGCTTGCCAATGTGTCGGAGAAGGTCGTGAGCAGCACACGCGCGTCCGGGTGGATGCGGGCGAGGTAAGCAGCCCGGTGGAGTGCCACAATGGTCTTGCCGGTGCCGGCGGAGCCCGAGACGCGCGCAGGCCCCGCGTAGTCGCGTTCCACCCACTGGCGTTGTTCAGGGTGCAAGAAGACCGTCCACTTGTCCCATGGATAGTCGAGCGCCGCCTGAAGCTCATCGACATTGGTCATCACGCGGAAGCGCCGCTGAGCATCGGGGTGATCGAACGGGCTGGCCGTAGGCGGAGAAGGTTGCGGAGCCCGTGGCTGGCCGCCAGTGGCCAGCTCAAGAAGCGCTTCGGCCGCCTCCGCGGGCAAATGGTCCGCCACGGAGAGCAACGTTGCCTCGGTCGCCTGCTTTACGTCTTGCAGCCATTCGGCAGGTACTCCGTAGCCGAGCAACTCCGCGTCGGCCTTGCCCGCAAAGAGGCGTGGCGCTGCGGCCTTGAGCGGGGCAAGGGGGATTTCCGCCTGCACATAGACTGGAACGACGATTTCCTGGACCGTCTCACGCACCTCAACCAGTTGTGCTGCGCCTGTGGACGGGTGCGTCTCCAGCTTGCGCCTGCGCGCCCAGTCGTAGGCCTTGTCGTGGTGATCGACGTAGCAGAGCAACAGACTCCCTGACGTGCGGTGCACGATGATCCGAAGATCGCTGCTCACGCGAGCGGACCAGAAGTTCTTATCTTTGGACTGCTCGATTCGGTGCATGCTCATGCTCGGCTGGGCCGGGTTCACTTGCAGATCGAAGGCGGTGGTCTTGGCGAGCTTCTGCTCCTCGCTTGTCAGCCGCGCGAGGCTGTCAGTGAAGGTGTCGGCGATGCGGAATTCCATGGCTGCAAGTTCAGGAAGGGTAATGGTCCCGATTCCACTTTTCGGCCGAGCAGCAATTCCATGCATCGGCATCGATGGCACTCAAGGAGACCAACGCGTCGTCAAGACAGCCATTCTCTTGCGCCCAGTACAACTGATCGCCCAGTCGTTGATGCTTCGTCGCACCGGATGCGCCCGAAGCTGCGAGGATTAGTGGCACAGGCGGGTCGCTCCGGCCGGGCTGTTTTCGTTTCTCCAGAAAACGATGGAACCGCTGCCAGTCCAACGGACTGGATCGTCCTTCCGCTTTCAACGTCGCGAGGAACTCTTCGACTCTCGGCAATGGGTTGCTCATGTCACCTATTCTCCGCAATTGATATGGATCGGCGGACCTCGCTACCAGGGCACACTCGCCCGCGGCACTGAGTGATCAGTGCCGGTACGCTGCATCTCATCTACGAATTTGGCCAAGATTGCGAGACGAGCCGCGCTGAGATCGAGCACAGTCCGCTGCCTTGTCAGTTTGGAAATCTCCGCCTCTCGCTCCGCCATTAGACGAGCCCTGGAAGACGCGACGACAAGAACCCCTGGAATCGTCTTCTTGTATGCGGCCCCTCCAAGCTTGTACACAGCGACCACTGCCAATGCCGCCCAACCTAGAGGACCGGTCGCCGCGGCAAGGACACTGCTCAATCCCGTATACGCAGCGAAAGGCA
This sequence comes from Gemmatimonadota bacterium, assembly GCA_036676795.1. GTDB lineage: Bacteria > Gemmatimonadota > Gemmatimonadetes > Gemmatimonadales > Gemmatimonadaceae > UBA4720. The sequence goes on along the minus strand of JAKFCC010000212.1, from coordinate 6,809 downwards.
GGGTAATGCCCACCGCCCCTGTTACGGCCGCAAGGGAGGTCGATGCCGCGAGATACAGACCGAACCCGCTCAAGTTGGCCAAGACTAGGCCACCCGTTGCCGCAACCAGGCCAGTAGAGGAGGTTGACTGCGCCTTCGCCATCTCCGCCACGAGGGCATCCCGCTGCTGCGGGGACGCCTCTGCAATCACTTTATCCATGGCCGCCTTGATCGCCAATCCTTCAAGCTCGGCTGCCGAATTCGTCGAGATCGGCTTCTTGGCCCCGAACTTCAGCGCGACATCCTTGACCACTTCCTCGTACGACACGGGCTTTCCCCTAACCAAGGTGGCGAGCGAATGGCTGCCAGCCCGCCGCAGCGAGCCAATCAACTCGGAGGGCTCCGCGGTAGCCGTTCCAAGCACGGCGGCTAAATTGGCGCGATCTTCTTGGGACGAATGCGATAGGAGGACTTGGGCATCCATGGAGCGATAGTCCAACGCCACCAGCTCCTGCTGCCGCCGCATAACCTGATCAAACTCGCTCTGCCAAAGGCGCTTGCGACGTTCGTACTCAGTCCGCACCTCTCCGTAGGAGGCCATCGGTACGGGCTTAGGAAGTTCTTTTAGGGTAGGGGAGCCGGGAATGGTGGCCGCGAATTCGGGTGTAGCACGGAAGCCGGTGAAAACCCCCGAATAGCGCAGCACGTAGAAAACGACTACCGCGACTCCTAGCACTAACAGCACCGAGCCGGCCCACTGCCAGGCATTGAACGTGGTTTGTGTTTTGTCCATGGCTAGACCTTGAACACCTTCATCACTTCGTCGCCGAGGTGATTGATGACCTTCACAGCAATTCGCCCGTTCTTCGGCTTATCGAAAGACCGTGACGTGTCGCTGTTCAGCGTGGCCCAGGCGTCGGCATTGATTTCAGCCTTGAGGGTCGTCTTGAGCGCGCTGTACGGGTCGTTCGCGCCGAGGAAGTAGGCATGGCGGACGAAGAAGCTCTCTTCGTTGTAATCGGTATCGACGAACCAGCAGGCAATGCCGTCAGCTCCGTCGCTAATGACTTCTCCCGTCTGCGGCTTGAAGACATCGACGCCATTCACCTTGACGCGCATCCTTCCATCTGACTCGGGCAGCAGGGTGATATCGGGTTCTCCAAAGATCACGAACAGGTTGCCCTTGCCCGTGTTCTTCAAGTCTTCGGCCATGTGCAGGTCGGCATTCATGCGGGCCTTGAGCACGGCGATGCGGCCCAGTTTGCTGAACTCCGTGGCATGGGCCTCGTAGTTGAAGGCGCAGGCGATCAGCACGTCGAAGCCGGCATCCCCGGCTTCGCGGGCGGCCGAAACCAGATCCGCGCGCTGCACAGTGCCGAACTCCGATCCGATGAAGATGGCGGCTCGCTTCTCCGCGGCGCCCTCCATGTAGCGTCCCTCGGCACAGACAAGCTGGCCCGGCCAGGGCGTCAGCGCAGTGAACGCAATGCGGTCCTCCTTGTGCGCCTGCTGAACACCGGCGGCCTTGAGGTTCTCCAGGATCATCTGCGGGAAGGACTGTTTCGCCGCGTAGTCGGGACTGTCTTCCTTCACGGAGTCGATGAGGTCGTCGTCCTCGTCAACACCCAGCACACGGTGTGGGCTGAGACTCTCCACGGTGAACGGCCCGGCCACACGGACCTTCTTCTTGTCGTCGTAGGGCTTGTCGTAGAGATACTCGAACTCCGCCTTGGCGGCAATGGACTTATCGATCTCCTGCTGCCTGGCGATGCGGGCCTGCCACCAGTCCACATGGAGCTTCTTCGATGCCTCCGGCCATTTAGCATCGGCCTCGCGCGGAATCTCCCACTCCTGCCAGTTCTTCTTGAGCGCGGCGTTCAGCGCCGCGCGCAATGGCTCCAGCTTGGCTTGCCACTGGTCCCAGATAACATCAATCTCCGCGTTGTTGGCGATGGACTTGAGTGTGATATGCGGCACGCGTTCGTAGACGAAGCCGTGGCGGATGTTCCCGTGCACGGGTTGTGAACTGGGCGCGGTACGCGTGACTTCCGCCTCCTTGATCTGGCCATCGCGGGAATCGGCCAGCAGGAAGAACGGATAGCGTGCGCCCATAATGCGGGCGCGGGCCAGCGCCAGCGCCACGCGCGAAGTGTCAATCGTGATCCAGCGTCGGCCCCATTGCTCGGCTGCGAACGCGGTTGTTCCGGAACCGCACGTGGGGTCTAGGATGAGGTCCCCAGGGTCGCTGGCAAGCTGAATGCATCGCTGCACGGCCTTCAGTCCGCTTTGTACAACATAGACCTTCTCGTCAGTAAAGCTTCCTGTGCCGGTATCACCCCAGTCATTGTTAATTGGCGCGACAGAAAAATCGTTCAACCGCCTCACGTACCGCAGAGCCGTGCCTCCTACCGTCGTTCGAGATGCCTTCTTAAGGCGCTCTAAGCCGACAGCATTTGTCTTCCACCCCCCTTTGGCCGGTCGAAACACCTGGCCCTGGAACTCTATCGGAACTTGAGTGCTCTCAACACCGGTCTGGGAAGTTAGGTCGCCTGATGCAACGAGGTGCCAGCCCTGCTGTGCATAGTCTCGCTCATAGTTCTCTGTTGAGCGAAGCGCACGGAGATCGAAACCGTCGCGACTCTGAATCCGATTGTAGGAAGCGGCCCCGTTGCCACCTACCTCTTTTTCGAAATACAGTTGCCGATACTTGACCGATGGCTTGCTCTTTGCAAACCATAGAATGTAGTCTTTAACGGAAGCGAGAACGTCGGTGCCGATCGCGGGGCTGCCAGCGCCAGTAGTCTTCTTGTACCCAATAAGTCCGCAGAAATTCTCGTCCCCGAAGACTTCGTCCATTAGCGCTCTTACGCGATGAACATTTTCGTCTCCGATTTGAACGAAGATCGAGCCACTGTCGGTGAGGAGATCGCGGGCAACCGTGAGCCGGTCTCGTAGGTAGGTGAGGTAGCTGTGAATGCCATCTCGCCAAGTGTCGCGGAAGGCCTTGACCTGCTCAGGTTCGCGTGTGATGTGATCGGCCTTGCCATCCTTTACGTCGCGAGTTGTAGTGGACCACTGGAAGTTGCTGTTGAACTTGATTCCGTAGGGCGGGTCGAAGTAGATGCACTGAACTTTGCCGCGCAGTCCCTCGCGCTCTGCCAGGCTGGCCATCACCTGGAGCGAGTCGCCAAGGATCATGCGGTTCGACCAGTTTTGGTCGTGGGCATAGAACTCAGTCTTGTCCGCTCCCTTGGGGATGCCATTGAAGTCGGAGAAGAGGTCGGGCGTGATCTGCCCCTGCTCGTGCTGGCTTTCCTTTGTTTGACGCAATAGGTCGTCGATCAATGCCTTGGGGTGAACCTTCTCCTGTATGTAGAGAGGCGGAGCGTGGACGACTAGATCACTCCAATCCTGTTCGTCCTTGCCGCGCCAGACCAGTTGGGGGTCGAGGTCGGTGTTCCGCGGGTACCGGATGGTCTTCGTGCTCCGCTGATCTGCCGCGAGCACGGACTGGAATTCCGCAGTGGGAATGTTCTTGCGCGTGGCCTCCTCGTGCTTGAGGGATTCAACCGTCTTTGTGGTGGGCGGTTTTGCCATGGTTAGTGCTTCCCTGTCGCAAGCGGCTTGCAGGCCGTCTGGATCATCTTGTTGAATTCACCCTCGACCTTAGCCTTGAAGTCGGCCTCCATCTGGTAGACCTCAGTGAACTCGGCAAAGGCCCATCGGCCGTAACTGCCAAGGTGGTTGACGCCGGGCACCCAGTACGTATCCATGGTTGACTTCTTCTCCACCGCGTCTTCTCCGCGATAACCTTTGATTTCGATGACCAGGCGCAACGGGTCATCGGGGCCGTGGCCGTCATCCACCAGCACGATGAAGTCCGGCCGGTATCTGCGCATTTCTGAGCCGAATCGATAAGGCACTTCCAGGCCGAGATTGTGGTTCTTCACGTAAGCGCGCACCTTGGGGTGTGCTTCTGCAACGCGGCAGAACTCACCCTCCCAGTCGCTGTCGAGAATGACCCAGTTGAGGTGACAGCTCTTGGAACTGGTCTCCCAGCGATCGGTCTTCGACGTATTGAAGCGGACATGCCTGGTGGTGCCGGTGGGGTTATAGGCGTCGAGCAGGGCCTTGATCGGGCGCTCGCCTAGAAACTGCCGGGTGATGGCTGCGGTGATCTTGTTGCAGGCCATGTCTGCAAGTTCCTGGTACATCAGCAAGGCTGGATAGGTGTCGCCTTTGCACACGAGGTAGGTATCGAGCCACTCCTTGGTAATGCGCTTGAGCTGCCCGAAGAGGTAGAGCTTCGGCTCCTCGCCAGGGTCGCGCCATTTGGTATAGAGCAGGCGCTGCGTGACGTTGAACACGAGCGTGGAGGGCCTCATGTCGCCGAGGTGTTTGAGACTCATGTCCTCGCCTTCGCCGATGATGCCGGAGTTGCGGGTGATGGACGGACCAACTAGGTCGGGGCTAAGCGTCAGGATGGATTCTTCGTTGAACCTGGCGGTGAGCCTCTCCTCCGGCAGCTCCACGCGATAACCCTCCACGCGAGGGAAGGTGATTTCAAGCGCATCACGCTCCGGGCTGATCGCCTTGACTTGTACGGTTTCGCGCGGCGGCTGGGGCGGAGCGATGACGGGCTTGGCCGTGAAGTCAAACGGGATGCCGAAAACGTCCGCATATTCGACGTTGAACAGGCCTTCTTCGTTCAAGTCATAGGATTGGCGACGCAGCGCTCGCCCGATGACCTGCTCACACAGCAACTGGGTGCCAAACGCGCGGATGCCGAGGACGTGGGTGACGGTGTTCGCGTCCCAGCCTTCGGTGAGCATGGACACGGACACGACGCAGCGGATCGAACCTCCGAGTTGCCCGGGCTTGCCGACGGTGTTCATCACCTCACGGAGAAGCTCCTGATCGGTGATGTTGTCGCCAGAGCGCGCGTCGCCGGTACGTTCGACGATCTCACGCCGGAATCGCTCTATCTCGTCGGCGGCCATGCCCCGAAAGTTATCGTCTAGCGCATCTCCGGCCTCAAGCTGTTCACTGTCGATCAGCAAGGTGTTAGGGCGAGGCAGTGCGTTGCCCGTAGTCTCATCAAAGTTGCGGAATAGAGCCAGTCGGCCGTTGACTGGCGTAGCTGTGCCGTCGTCGTTCTTGCGCTGGAATCCTGAGACGTAGTCGTACACCAGCTTGGAGATGGCGGTGTTCTGACAAACGATGATGAAGCACGGAGGCACCTTGATGCCGCGGTCCTCCCAGAGCTTGAACGTCTTTTCGTAGTGGCCGTAGAGCGCCTGCAAAGCCGTCTGCAACCGCGTAGGGAGCTTCAGCGGATCGAGGTCGTCACTCTGGCCCCGGCCTTTCTTGGGCATGTCCTTGCCGATGTTGGCCCAAAGGTTACGGAAAACCGGCAGCTCGGCGCCAGGAATGTTCTCCGCGACTGGCACGCGGGGGAGTTTGACGATGCCGCACTCGATGGCGTCCATCAGGGAGAAGTCGCTCATCGTCCAGGGGAACAGAGTGCCCTCGGCATAGCCCGAGCCACTCAAGAAGAACGGAGTAGCAGACAGGTCAAATACTCGGCTGACGCCGAGCTTGCGATTGACGGCTTCCAGGCCGGAGATCCAGAGGCGCGCAGCCTCGCTGTTCTTCTCCGCTTCCTTCTTCTCGTCGCCTTTCAGGGCTTCTTCGTCCGGGTCTTTGGGCTTTTCTCGATAGCAGTGGTGGGCCTCGTCGTTAATGACCAGGACGTTCTTCATGCCCATCAGGTCGGGCATGACGCGTTGAAGCATTTGGCCCTCGGTTTCCAGCGTGTCGGGCTCCTCTCCGGTGCGCCCTTGGAGTAGCTGCCGACCGCCTTTGGACAACTCAATGCGCTCTCGCATCTTGAAGGCGTGGTAGTTGGTGATGACGATCTTGGCCCGACTCATGTCGTCCAGCATGTCGCCTGGCAGCAACTCGCGGTCCTTGTAGTAGCTATTGGGGTCGTTCGGTTGCAGCACGCGCAGACGGTCCTTGATGGTCAGGCCGGGCGCGCAGATCAGGAATCCGCGGGTGAACTGCTTGCTGCCAGGGTGCCGTACAGCGTTGATAGTCTGCCAGGCTATGAGCATGGCCATGACCGTGGTCTTGCCTGCGCCGGTGGCAAGCTTCAGCGCCAGACGCGCGAGATCAGGATTGGCGTCCTTGTTGGCGCCGGCCAAGTGGTCCAGCACCTTCTTGCCGCCCTTTGACTGGGGCGCGACCTCGGTGAGCCAGATCGCGGTTTCGGCCGCTTCCACTTGGCAGAAGAAAGGCCTTACTCCGCTGAACTTGTGATGGCGCCAATGCTGGAGAAGTCGAGCCGTCTCTGGCGTGACCTGCCACTGGCTGGGGTTGGGCAGGCCACGCCAAGTATCGACGTGCTGGCGCACCTCATTGATGATAGAGGTGGGGTCGTACTGTTGGACTTGGGTCGAGAGGTTCTTGCCCTCGTCGAACACCAGCTCGTCCTGCTGCGGCGCCTTCTTGCGCTTCTTCGGCTTCGGGATGGGCGAGATGAACTTCGCTGGGCGACGGTAGCCAAGGACCGCCTGGGTGGGTTGCCCGTCAGCGTCAAGCTCCCAATGCCGCTGCGGGCACTGGTACGGCGAATTGAGGATTGGGCGGTCAAAGAAGGGGTTGGACATCGTCGCCGCCTTTAAACTTTTGTGTTCTGAAAAGAAGTAAGCGTGCGGCCAAGGCCCTCTAGAAATCGAACCACTGTATAGGCACGATCGCCGATCGTGCCCGCCGAAGGATGGTGTGCACTTAACGCAACAGGTGCACACATGCCAAGACAAGACACA